>NZ_JBANRJ010000002.1 GCF_037154075.1 Sphingobium aromaticiconvertens | reverse complement strand
CCTGCTGTTCGGGGTCGAGGCGGGAGCGGACGGCCATCTCGATATCGCGCCGGGCGACGTCGTGTCCGTGCCCATCCACATGTTCCGCGGTTTCGAGAAGCTGGACGATGGTGTCGGCTTCTTGTGGGTGCCGTTGGGCCAGGATGATCCGGGCAAAGTGGAATGGTCGCCGAAAGTCTTTGAACTGGCGCGGGAAACCGGGTTGACGTTGCTCAAGGGCGGTCGGCTGATCGATACGCTGGCGGGCGAGAGCGTGCCTGCGGATGCGGAACTGGAAAACGGCCCGGATGCGGAGCGCATCGCGCAATTGCGGACTCCGCCGCTGACCCGCATCGCCGAATGCGCCGTAACATTCGACCAGATTGCTCCGAATCCCCTTTCGCCGCTGGCGGCGCCTGGCGTGGAAGAGTGCCCGGTCATCGGAACCGGCATGACGACGGACGGGTTCGGGCCGGGACCTATCGAGGGATGGTGGGACCATGGCTTCGTCCTGCGCCTGTTGCGCATGCAGACGGGGGCTGTCGTGCCCATGCATGTGCGGGACGAGGAAGAAGTGCTGTTCGTTCAGAGCGGCGCACTTGGCATCGATACGCCAGAGGGCAAGGTGGTGATGGTGACGGGCGACACCTTCACGACGCCCAAGGGCATGCCGCGCCGTTTTCGCGCGCTATCGTCCGATGGATGCGCGGTGTTCGTGCTGCGCGGCGGAGATTCACCGTCGATGCCGCATTTTGTGAACGCCAACGCGTCTTAGCCCACTACTTCCGCGATATTCGAACGTTGCTGGGTGTTCCTCCGGCCATCAAGGCCTGCCAATTATCCGATGACGATGAGGGGGGGCTTGCGCCCGCGTGTCTCAAAGCCGCTGGTCAAGATAATGGGTGCGAAGGGGTTAAAAGTCAACCTACAGAGAGTAGGATTCCTCCATCGAGTCGCCTCATCAATGTTCAGCTCCGACGAAATTCGCGATCTTCCTCCCGTCATTTCCGGCCCGCGATTCGCCACATATCTGCGCGTCACAAACAACGATGTCGATCACGCGCTCGCTCTGTACCAGTGGAATCTGGAAATTTCGGCGGCCTTTATCGTGCCGTTGCAAGTGTGCGAAGTCGCGGCGCGCAACGGCGTCGTCGAGGCGATCAAGAAGGTGCATGGGCCAAACTGGCCATGGTCGAACGGTTTCATTCGCAGCCTGCCGGTTCCCAAGAAGGCCTACCACTACAATCCGCAGAACAATCTGCGCGACGTTGCCGCAAGGCAGCCGACGACCGGCAAGGTGGTGGCGGAACTCAACTTCGCCTTCTGGGAAAGGTGTTCACGGTCGGCCAAGATAACCGCCTTTGGCTTCCCAATGGAAACTTCAATGCCTCATTCCCGGGCGTTCCTAACGCAACACCCATTCCCACGGCCCGTGCGGCCGCCTTCAACGCACTGCTGACGATCCGACATTTCCGGAATCGCATCGCGCATCATGAGCCGATATTCGGTCGAAACCTCGCCGCCGACTATGCACTCCTTCATGAGGTAATTGGCTGGAGAAGCAGCGTCGCTGCCAACTGGGTGGACAAGATTCAGGGGGTGACCGGGCTTATTTCAAACAGGCCTTAACTCGCTGTCACGATTTCCCTACGCAGATCCTCTCCCAAGCCATGGTGATTACGGCTTGCGGCCAATCGCGCCGAATCTGGTTTACGCCGACCTTTTGCCTGTTTCGATTTCACCGCTTTGGAATCGAGATACCCTTCCCAATCCTTCATCAGCGCGCGTCGTTTTAGGAACGCATCCCCTCGCCGGTAGGCGCGTGTGGTCTCGTCCCCGATCTGATGGGCGAGTGCCTGCTCCACGACCGATTCCGGGTGGTTTGTCATTTCGCCCATATAGTCGCGAAACGCGCTACGCATGCCATGCACGGTATAATGACCAAGCTTTATCCGGCGAAGCACCATCGTCATCGACATCTGGGAGAGCGGCTTTCCTATCTTTTGCCCTTCGAACACGAACGTGCCCGGATCGCAGTTGGTGCCCTTCGCGATCTCACGAAGGATTTCGACGACGCGATCCGGCAGCGGGATGCGGTGTTCGACGCCCATCTTCATGCGATCGGCGGCGACATTCCATACGGCATCGTCCAAATTCACCTCGGACCAGGTCATGCGCAACGTCTCATTGGTACGCGTTGCGCAGAGAATGGTGAACTCAAGCGCACGTGCAACGAGCGCCGGCCGACGGCGCAGGCGAAGGATGAAGTCGGGCAGATCTTCAAACGGTATCGCCGGATGATGGCGCACCTGAGATTTCCTCCCGCGGCGGTGCAATAGATGGATCAGATTGCCTCGCCAGCGTGCGGGATTCTCCCACGGGCCGGCGATGTGCTTCGATGCCTTGGCCGCATCGAGGATGTTCTCAATCCGTCCACGCAAACGCCCCGCGGTTTCGGGAGTCGAGCGCCAGATCGGTTGTAGCACTGCAACCACGTCGTCGACGGTGATCACATCAACCGGAATGGTGAGCAACGATTTCCCGTGCGTCTTGATCGTGTTGCGCCACTGCTGGCGATGCTTGGGATTCTTCCATCCCTCTTCCTGGGTGTCGATATAGGCTTCTGCGAAGGGACCGAATAGCGGAGAACCACTCTGCTTCACGGTTTCCGGCACGGCCTCCGGCTTCCGCTCAGGCTCGGCCTGCCCGGTGGTTCGCCGCTGCTCGATCGGGTCGAGACCATCGATCCAAAGCTGCCGCGCCGCCGCCGCTTCTTCTCGCGCCTTTGCCAGCGGCACATCCACGACGGCTCCAAGGCCCATCTCGTGCCGGCGCTTATTGCGCTCGTAGGTGAATGCCCAGCGCTTCGATCCATCGGTCTTGATGCGGAGGTAAAGGCCGCCGCCATCGCCATACCATCCGGGCGCAGACAGCGTGGTGACGCGTCGAGGGCTAAGCTTGTGCATTGAGCGTGGCATTTCGAATCCCAGTGGCTCCGTCGAACTGCCCGTTTGCGAATTGCGCCCGGGTTTGTGCGCTGGATCGGAGCGAACCGGTCCGAACTGCGGCGACCTGCGATCCGGATAAATATCTGCTAAGCAGTTGTTTCTGATGACGAAATATGCGAGAAAATGCCAATTGACGCAAAGCCATGAAACGGGGGATACGAATCTTTCCCGCCCCGCCAATTCAGTCCCAAGCTGGGCACGCCGATTGCCGCCGATTTCCCGCTGGAAACGGCGGTGAGCGTGCGCAGCACGGTGGCGGGCGTCACCGCCCGATTGCCGGAGCTTTCCAGCATGGCCTGCGCCCGCTCGGCATCGACCTGCGCTTGGTCGCGGAGCGACTTCAGACCGGAAATACGGTCTTTCAACGCCGGATCTGAAATATCGGCCACACCTGATTCGATCGCGTCATAGAGGCGCTTGAGACTCAAGTCGGTCTCGCCCTGCCGCGCCTTGATCGAGCAGGTGTAGTAGCGATAGCGCCCGCCCTTGCCGGTGCGGATGGTCATGGCTCCACCGCACTTCTCGCAGAAGCAGATACCCTTCAGCAGGGTCATCCGGGCATCGCGCTTCGGTTGATGGTCGCGCAAGGGCAATGCCTTCACCGCGACTGCGCCGGTGAGTGGGCGCTCGATGGTTCGAGACATGGGGGGAGACTTGCCGAACCGGCTTGTCGCGGCACTCCAGGATAGATCGATGGAAACTGATCGAACGGAATTATTCGGGTTGGATGCCCAAAGGATTGGATCAGGTCGCACCGCGGGCGGTCATAGGTTTGCTGAGGGTGATCGCTCAGCGGCAAGGCGTCGCGGCATGCGGCTTAGAATTTCGATTCCGACACATATATTGGACATCTGCGTAACGCACCTGGCCGCTGCGGAGCGGCGCAAGGAGTGTTGATGGCCTGTTCCCGAGGTGCCGCGGCGCCAGCGTGTGATCTCCCAGATGTCGGGGCCGGCGGGCGGGGCCACGTCGCACAGGTCGGCGAACAGGTCGGCCAGCAGGTGCCGCCGCTGCGACGGCAACAGCCGTGCCGAAGCGAGGTGGCTCTGGTCGGCATCGGCGAGGATCAGGTAGCGCGCATGCGCGTCGTCGAACTGGTCGATCTCGTAGCGCTCGACCAGGACCGGCAGGTCCCGCCCGCCTGCACACGCCCGTCGCGCGTAACGAGATCCAGCGCGCAGATGCCAACGCCGTCCACTCAGACCGCCATGTGAAGAACGCATGGGTCAGGCTGAAATCAGGAATGGGTCGAGCCACTACTGAAGACTATCAAGGCCACCAAGATCAAAATGATCTGCAACGATGAACGTCGGAAAAACGGCGTTTTCAGGGGGGGATAGAATGAAAGCCTGTCTTAAGACATCGGTGTCGTTGAGCGTCATGATGATTGCGTCTCCCGTATGGGCGCAGGCCTCCCAGGATGCCAAGACGCCCGCATCGACCGTCGTCGACTCAACGCAGCCGCAGGAAACGACCGTGGCGGGCCTCCAGGACATCATCGTCACCGCCCAGCGCCGTAGCGAAAATCTCCAGAATGCAGCGATAGCCGTGACCGCCGTGTCCTCGGACCAGTTGATCCGATCGGGGGTAACCGACGCGACCAAACTTACCGCCGTCGCGCCGTCGCTTCAGGTAGGAACAGTCACGGGCGCCTATAACTCGTTTTACCTGCGGGGCGTCGGTAACTTTGCCACCACAGCTCTCAACGATGCTGCGATCGCCTTCAGCGTCGACGGCGTATTTATCGCGCGTCCTTCGTCCAGCACGGGGGTCTTCTACGATCTCGAGCGGATCGAAGTCCTCAAGGGGCCGCAGGGAACCCTTTACGGGCGCAACGCCACTGGCGGCGCGATCAACATCATTACCGCCAAGCCTAAGCTGGGCGAGTTTGGTGGTTACCTGATCGGCGAGTACGGCAATTACGATCGACGCCAGCTGCAGGCGGCCATCAACGTGCCGGTCGGTAACGACGGGGCCGTGCGGGTGGCGGGGCAGGTCACGCGGCGCGACGGATTCTATTCGGATGGCACGGGTGACGAGCGCAGCGAAGCCGGACGCATGCAGATCGCGCTTCGGTCATCGCAATCGTTGCGCCTGCGCGTCTCGTTCGATTACTCGCATCAAGGTGGCCTTGGGCCGGGGGGCACGTACCCCGATCTCATCAACAAGGACCGCCAGATCGGGTTCCTCGATCCACGCGCAGGCGCCATCGCCGCCTCTACGTTCATCGGGTTTGCCGGGAACTTCTTGAAGCCGCTGACGACCAGGCCATATTTCAACAACCGATATTACGGCGCAAGCGTACAGGCCGACCTTGATACCAGCATCGGCACACTGACCTTCCTGCCGGCCTATCGACGCAGCGAGCTTGACCTGCTCTCGATTGCGTCGGGCCTCGTCAATACCCAGCAGGAGAAGGACGATCAGGTCTCGGGCGAATTGCGGCTGGCATCGCCCGATCGGGGACTGATCCGCTATCTCGTCGGAATATACGGCATCCACGAAGACATCCGATCCAAGTACCTGTTCAATGAGCAATATTTCGGCGCCAACGGCACCAACAACGCCAATACCGACAGTATAGCGGCGTTCGGCCGGCTCACGTTTGCCCTGACGGATCGTTTTCGTATCAACGCCGGTGCACGCTATACCGTAGATCGCAAATCGGTGATGACCGATTCGTATCAAGCGAACGTATTATGCTTCTCGCCAAATCATCTCTGCATCGGCGGACCATCACTGCCGGAAGACTATGGCGCGTTCGAGCAGTTCGCCAGTGCCCGTCCAGCCTTTCCGACGCCGTTCGGAACGACGGGCAACTTCGTGTCCATCACCCACCCGATCGTCAATGCCGAACGGACCTTCAAGAAGCTGACCTGGCGCGGCGGCGTGGAATTCGACGCAGGGCAGCGCTCGCTGATTTATGCGACCGTGGAGACCGGCTTCAAGGCGGGCGGTTTCTTTTCGAGCATAGACGATCCTACCTATCAACCGGAGACGATCACCGCATACACGGTGGGATCGAAGAACCGATTTCTCGACAATCGACTCCAGCTGAACCTTGAGGCGTTCTACTGGGACTATCGGAACCAGCAGGTGTCGACGTTCCGAACCAATTCAATTGGCGGGACGGAGTTCGTCACGCAGAACGTGGGCAAGGCCCGTTTTTATGGACTGGAGGCGGATGCGAACATCCTTGCAACGCCGACGACGTTGCTGACGGTCAATGCGCAGTATCTGAATGCGCGCAACACGTCGTTCGTCTATACTTCCGCCAATCAAAGCCCGCCCGGGTCGCCGCCCTCCCCGCCAGCGACGGGCTGCCCGGCGACGCTGTCGACGGATGTTCGCACGTATACGGTCAACTGCAGCGGCTTCACACCAGCGCAGGCGCCCAAGTGGCTCATCACGCTGGGCGCGCAGCAAACAGTGGAACTCGGTAGCGCCGGAAAGCTGGTGTTCAACGCCCAGGCACGACACCAGAGCCGCACCTTCACGGGATCGGAACTGCTGAATTCAGAGATCCAGCGTGCTTACTGGATAGGGGATGGTGAAATCAGCTATCATCCGGTCGGAGACCGTTTCACGATCGCCGCCTATGTGAACAACGTGACGAACAAGCAGATCGTCGCACAATCGATCCCGTTCCCGATCTACTTTCCCTTGGTCGCCCAGACACTGCGACCGCCGCGCACGTATGGCGTGCGCGCCCAGGTCAAGTTTTGATCGTGCATGCCGGGTATTCATTCAAGTCGAACCGGCGCGCGCACCCGCAAGAGGGCAGCGCGGCCGCTTCTCCGATCATGCCCCGGTCAACCGGACTTAATGGCGATCGGCGCTAAACCGATCGCAAGATCGATCGAGCCATCCGTGTCACATCGTCGGGATGACGAAACTCTGATCGACGACCGAACCACCGGTCGGCCAGCGCTGCGTGATCGTCTTGGTCTGCGTATAGAACCGGATGCCGTCGGTCCCATATTGGTTGAGGTCGCCGAAGCCCGAACGCTTCCACCCGCCAAAGCTGTAATAGGATACCGGAACCGGGATCGGGACGTTGATACCGACCATGCCTACCTCGACCGTCGTTGCGAACCGACGGGGTCGCGGTCGAGACCTTTGGACGCATCGATATATTGATCAACAATGTCGGCGGCGCGATCCGCATGCGTCCCTATGCTGCGTTCACGCCTAAACAGATCGATGCGGAAATCCGCCGCTCGCTGATGCCGACGCTATATTGCTGCCATGCAGTCCTGCCTACCATGCTGAAGCAGGGCGTCGGGACGATCGTCAACCTCTCATCCAACGCCACGCGTGGTATCCGGCGAGTGCCCTATTCGGCGGCGAAGGGCGGCATTAACGGCCTGACGCAGGCGCTGGCGATGGAATATGCGCAGGATGGCATCCGGGTCGTTGCCACCGCACCGGGCGGCACACAAGCTCCGTCGCGAAGGGTTCCTCGCAATCCTGACGGCGACAATCAACAGGAACAGGCGTGGATGGCGGAAGCCGTAGGTCAGGTGACGTCTTCTGCGTTCATGAAACGCTATGGCACGCTTGACGAGCAGATCGCGCCCATTCTGTTCCTCGCGTCGGACGAGGCAAGCTATATTACCGGATCGATTCTGCCCGTCGCGGGCGGGGATTTAGGCTGAAGGGACGAGAATGCAGAAAATATTTGACAGTCCCGCCGCCGCGTTGGACGAACTCCTGTTCGATGGCATGTCGATCATGTCCGGCGGCTTTGGTCTGTCGGGTAATCCCGAAAGCCTGATCCCGGAAATCCGCGCGAGCGGCGTGAAAGACCTGACGATCATTTCGAACAATGCGGGCGCCGACGGCTTTGGCCTGTGGATGCTGCTGGAAAGCCGGCAGGTTAAGAAGATGATCTCCTCCTATGTCGGGGAGAACAAACTGTTCGAGAGCCAGTATCTGTCGGGCGACCTCGAACTGGAACTGAACCCGCAGGGGACGCTGGCCGAACGCATTCGCGCTGGCGGCGCAGGCATTCCGGCTTTCTACACCAAGACCGGGGTAGGCACCGTCGTCGCTGAAGGAAAACCGGTCGAGACGTTCGAGGGCGAGGAGTATGTCCGCGAAACCTGGCTGCGCGCAGACCTGTCGATCATCAAGGCGTGGCGGGCGGACGCCGCAGGCAATCTGATGTTCCGCAAGACCGCGCGAAACTTCAATCCGAACATGGCGACAGCGGGTAAGGTTACCGTCGTGGAGGTCGAGGAAATCGTGGCCGAAGGCAGTTTCGACCCTGACTGCATCCATACGCCCGGTATCTATGTCGACCGCATCGTACTGAGTACGATCAACGAAAAGCGGATCGAAAAGCTGACCACCCGTCCGAAGGAAATTGCGGCATGAGTTGGAACCGCGATGAAATGGCGGCGCGCGCCGCGCAGGAATTGCGCAATGGCTTCTACGTGAACCTTGGCATCGGAATCCCGACGCTGGTCGCCAACCATGTGCCCGAAGGCGTGAACGTGACGCTGCAGAGCGAGAATGGCATGCTGGGCATCGGACCTTTTCCCTATGAGGGTGAGGCAGACCCCGACCTTATCAACGCAGGCAAGCAGACCATCACCGCGCTGCCAACGTCGAGCTTCTTTTCCTCGGCCGACAGCTTCGCGATGATCCGAGGCGGTCCTTGGTGCGATGGAGGTTGCCGCCAATGGCGATCTGGCCAACTGGACCATTCCGGGCAAAATGGTGAAGGGCATGGGTGGCGCAATGGATCTTGTTGCCGGCGTCAAGCGCGTGGTCGTGGTTATGGATCATGTATCGAAGAACGGCGATCCCAAGATTCTTTCCCAATGCACATTGCCGCTGACCGGCAAGGCAGTGGTCGATCTGATCATAACTGACCTTGCCGTTATTGCAGTCGATCGTGCCATGGGTGGGCTGACGCTCGTGGAACTCGCGCCCGGCGTGAGCGAGGCCGAAGTGATGGAAAAGACGGGGGCGCCTGTTGCTGTGCTTGAAGCCGCTTAAAGACAGGACTTCCCGAACGATGATCGCCCCATGCCTTGATGGTCTGCACACAGATATCGCGCCGGAGATTTAAATGGCCTTCACCCAGCGCCCCGGAGCGCATCTTTATTGGAAGCGTGACGGCCGGGATGACGGGCCTGCGCTGGTTCTGCTTAACTCCATCGGCACCGACATGGACTTGTGGGACGGGCTGTTGCCACGCCTGCGCGACCGCTTTGCGCTGTTGCGCATTGATGCCCGCGGGCATGGAGCGTCTGTAGCAGGGGCGGGCGACTATTCACTGGCGATGCTGGCGGACGACGTCTTTGCCATCGCCGATGACGCCGGGTTCGACCGCTTTTCCGTTGCGGGCGTATCCTTGGGCGGGATGATCGCGATGGAGATGGCGTTGCGTGCACCCACGCGGATCGAAAAGCTGATGCCCGTCTGCACATCTGCGACGATGGATGCAGCATCCTGGGATGACCGCATCGCCACAGTCAGGCGCGATGGCATGGCCGCCATAGTCGATCTGGTTATGGGACGCTTCTTGTCGGACGCGGCCGAACCGGCGGTGTTTCAGGCGGTGCTCCGCCAATTGCTGGCGATGGATCGCGAGGGTTATGCCGGTTGCGGCGCGGCGATCCGCGATATGGCTCTGGCGGACCGGATCACCGGTATCGCATGCCCAACCCTGATCGTCACCGGCACTCGCGACACGTCGACTCCATTTAAGGGCCATGGCGACCATCTGCTCGCCCAAATACCCGGCGCAGCTCATGTCGAGTTGGAAGCCGCGCATCTGGCACCGCTTGAAGCGTCCGACGCACTGGCGGACACAATTACCCTGTTTCTGGAGACCTGATATCATGGCGCAAGCCTTCATCTGCGATGCTATTCGCACCCCGATCGGCAAGCTCAACGGATCGCTTGCAACCGTGCGCGCCGACGATCTTGCTGCGCTGCCGATCAAGGCGTTGATGGATCGCAACCCTGATACCGACTGGTCGACGCTGGACGATGTGATCCTGGGCTGCGCCAATCAGGCCGGTGAAGATAATCGCAATGTCGCGCGTATGGCCGTGCTGCTGGCAGGTTTGCCAGAGTGCGTTCCGGGCGTGACTGTAAACCGTCTGTGCAGCTCCGGGCTCAATGCGCTTGGTATCGCGTCACAGGCGATCCGTAGCGGAGACGCAGATTTCATGATCGCGGGCGGCGTGGAGAGCATGACGCGGGCGCCATATGTGCTGGGAAAGGCGGGCAGCGCCTTCGGTCGTGACCAGAAGATCGAGGATACGACGCTGGGCTGGCGGTTCGTCAATCCGGCGATGCAGGCAGCATACGGCGTAGATACCATGCCGCAGACCGGCGAAAATGTCGCGCAGGAGTGGGGTGTCAGCCGCGAAGCGCAGGACCGCTTCGCGCTCGCCAGTCAGGAGAAAGCGGCACGTGCACAGGCGGGCGGGCGCTTTGCCGCTGAGATCATTCCGGTATCGGTGCCGCAGCATAGGGGCGATCATGTGCTGTTCGAAGCCGACGAGCATCTGCGTGCAACCAGCCTTGATATTCTGGCAAAGCTGAAGCCTGTTACAGGTCCAGGCGGGACGGTAACGGCCGGTAATGCGTCGGGCCTTAATGACGGGGCCGCCGCGATGCTCGTGGCGACGGAAGCCACGGCAGCGGCGCAGGGACTGGTCACTCGGGCGCGCGTGGTCGGCATGGCCGCCAGCGGGATAGCGCCGCGGATCATGGGCGCTGGCCCGATCGAAGCGGCGCGGCGTGTGATGGCACGCCATAGTATCACGACGGACGCATTGGACGTGATCGAACTCAATGAAGCCTTTGCAAGCCAGGCCATAGCCACATTGTCGTCGCTGGGCATCGACCCCTTGGATCCGCGCGTCAACCCCAATGGCGGTGCCATCGCTCTTGGTCATCCGCTCGGCATGTCAGGAGCACGTATCGCGTTATCGGCTGTCGAAGAGTTGCATCGAGTTCAGGGGCGTTACGCCCTGGCGTTTATGTGCGTGGGCGTTGGTCAGGGTGTGGCTGTTTTACTGGAGCGCGCATGACCCCGTCATTCGATGGGTCGAGCTACAAGGAAGTGACCTACGAAAATTGGACAGCAGCAACGCGCCGTAGCGCCCAACAGTCGTTCAAAGGCGCGTGCGGTATCTGGCCAGCAGGTCGTCGATAAAGTCGATGACGGCGCGGGTCCGAGGCGACTTCTGGTGCTCGGGGCGAAGGACGAGCCAGTAGCTGCGCGTGATTTCCACTTGCTCAGGCAGGATGCGGACAAGGCCCGGTTCGCTGTCAGCGGAAAAGCGGTGGAGCAAGCCCAGGCCTACGCCGGACGCCACCGCCTTCTGCTGCGCGACGATCGAACTGGAGCGGAATACGGGGCGTGTCTCGTCCGCGACTTCGGACAGGTAGCGCAGGCCGTGCATGTCGATCATCTGGTCGATATAGCCGACAAAGGGCTGCGCAGCGACGTCCTGCGCGTTGCGAATAGGCGGGTGGCAGGCGAGATAATCAGCCGAAGCGTAAAGGCCGAGCCGATAATCGCACAATTTGCGCACCACCAGCTTGCCCCGTGGCGGTCGATCGACGGTGATGGCGATGTCGGCCTCTCGGTTGGCGAGACTGACGGCGCGGGACTCGGGCATCAGCTCCAGCAACAGGCCTGGATAGCGGGCGTGAAAATCCACGATGTTAGGCGCGACGATATAGGTGCCGAAGGCTTCGGGCGTGGCGAGGCGGACTTCCCCCGCGATCGCTTCGGCCCGGCCGGACAGCGCCGCTGCCGCTGCCTCAAATTCCCGTTCGGCGCGTTCGGCATGATCGAGCAACAGCGTGCCTGCCGCAGTCATAGCCACCCCGCGCGAGGTGCGGTCGAACAAATGCGCGCCCAGTGCTTCCTCCAGCGCGGTCAGGCGGCGGGCGACGGTGGTGTGATTGATGCCCAGGGCCTGCCCCGCCTTGGTGAGGCGGCCAGCGCGTGCGACGGCCAGAAACAGGCGAAGATCATCCCAATGGAGCATATACACCTACGCACAACAGATACGCAGATATGCGCATTTTTGCGTGCAACGCCATAGGATATTCGCCACGCCAGACATTAATCCGGAGGCGATCATGCGCATTATCGACAATTTCATCGGCGGCCATCATCAGGCATCGACTTCCACCCGGCTGGGCGATGTGTTCGATCCGGCGACCGGCAGGGTACAGGCGCAGGTTCGCCTGTCCGACCCCACCGAACTGGACGCAGCCGTCGCCAATACGCAGGCGGCCCAGCCTGCCTGGGCAGCGATGAACCCGCAGCGCCGCGCGCGGGTGATGTTCAATCTCAAGGCCCTGATCGAAAAGCATATGGATGAACTGGCCGAAATGCTGTCGGCCGAACATGGCAAGGTGCATTCGGATTCCAAGGGCGATATCCAGCGCGGCCTCGATGTAGTGGAGTTCGCCTGTGGCATTCCGCATCTTTTGAAAGGCGAATATACGGAAGGGGCAGGGCCGGGGATCGACGTGTATTCGATGCGTCAGCCGATCGGCATCGCGGCGGGCATAACGCCGTTCAACTTTCCTGCAATGATCCCGATGTGGATGTTCGCGCCCGCAATTGCGTGCGGCAACGCATTTATCCTGAAGCCGTCAGAGCGCAATCCGTCGGTACCGGTCAGGCTGGCCGAACTGGCCATGGAAGCGGGGCTGCCAGCAGGCATCCTCAATGTCGTCCATGGCGACAAGCAGGTCGTGGACGCTATTCTCGACAATCCTGCGATCCGCGCGGTCAGCTTTGTCGGATCGTCCGATATCGCCCAATATGTCTATGGACGCGGCGCATCGAACGGCAAGCGGATGCAGTGCATGGGCGGGGCGAAGAATCATGGCATCGTCATGCCAGACGCCGATCTGGATCAGGCGGTCGCCGACATTCTGGGCGCTGCCTATGGCTCGGCGGGCGAACGCTGCATGGCGTTGCCGGTGGTCGTGCCGGTGGGCGAAGCGACTGCGGTGGCGCTGCGGGCAAAGCTGGAGACCGGCATCGCAGGCTTGCGGGTCGGCGTGCCGAGCGATCCTGACGCCCATTACGGCCCGGTGGTCAGTTCGGCGCACAAGGCACGGATCGAAAACTATATCCAACTGGCGGTCGATGAAGGGTCTGAGCTGGTCGTCGATGGGCGCGGGTTCGCACTCCAGGGCTATGAGGACGGCTTCTTTCTGGCGCCCACGCTGCTCGACCATGTGAAGCCGGACATGCAAAGCTATAACGAAGAGATTTTCGGCCCGGTGCTGCAGATGGTGCGGGCGCAGACGTTCGAAGAAGCTCTGAGCTATCCGACGAAGCATCAATATGGCAACGGCGTGGCGATCTTCACCCGCAATGGCGATTATGCGCGGAAATTCTGCGCCAATGTCGAAGTCGGCATGGTCGGCATCAACGTGCCGATCCCGGTGCCGGTAAGCTATCACAGCTTTGGCGGGTGGAAGCGGTCGGGCTTTGGCGACATGAACCAATATGGCATGGAGGGCGTGCGCTTCTACACCCGGGTCAAGACTATCACGCAGCGTTGGCCCAGCGGCGGCGCGGTGATGGACCAGAGCTTTGTCATTCCGACCATGGGTTGAACGCGGAGTTCGGTTTTTTTGGGCCCAACCTCACGACTCCGCTGCAAACAAGTGCAGCCGTACGCCAGGACACACCGGGTTCGGCACGGTGAGTTATTTATCGGGCAGGCCTATCGTGATAGATTCCTAAGGTCTGTGGACAATAGGGAATCACATTTTCGGGAGAATGTGATTCCTGCTTCCTTTTGGGAGCGCTGTGATGGACGCGAGCCGCTTTGTTGTGAGTGATGGGATGTGGTCTCGGCTTGAGGGGATATTTCCCGGCAAGGCGGTAGACCGGGGTGTGACGGCGGCTGATACCCGCTTGTTTCTGGAAGCGGTGTTCTGGCGGGTCCGCACGGGTTCACCTTGGCGCGACCTGCCAACCGGGTTCGGTAATTGGAACAGTGTTTTCAGACGGTTCCGGCGTTGGGCGCGCGACGGGGTGTTTGACCGGCTTTTCGAGGCAGTTTCGGGCGATCCCGACATGGAATATGCCCTGATCGATGGCACGGTTGGTTCCGTTCACCAGAAGGCGACCGGCGCTAAAGGGGCACTCAAAATCAGGCCATCGGGCGCTCGAAAGGCGGACTGACCACCAAGATTATGGCCATGGTCGATGCGCTGGGCAATCTGGTGCGCTTTGTCCTGATGCCGGGGCAACGCAACGACCTCATGGGCGTCAGGCCGCGGATCGATGGCATTTCGTTCGATGCCCTGCTCGCGGACAAAGCCTTCGATGCCAACTGGCTGCGCGCAGCCATCTTTGAACGTGGCGCAAAAGCCGTGATCCCCTCGCGAAAGAATCGCAAAACTCAAATCGACTTCGACGCCGAGATGTATAAATGGCGCCATCTGGTCGAAAACTACTTCGCCAAAATCAAGGAGTTCCGTGGCATTGCGACCAGATATGACAAAACCGACGACAGCTTTCGCGCCAACATCAATCTGACCGCTACACTCATCGCTTGTCGGTAATTGTCCACAGACCTTAGTGCAGGCTAGGCCTGGCGGACATGCAAATCAGGGGGATACGGTTGATACCATTGGGCGCGTGCTGATGCGCGGGGCCAACGAACAACCGGATGCAGAGGAGAGGAGATCAAACCCCTATAAATCCTGGGATTTCGCACTTCGATCTAGAATCCACCCGCTTACAATCGTTGTTCCTGCCATTTAGAGAAGTCCCTATTTCCGCCATATAGAAATGTCACAGGGTGGGGAACAGCAGGGGCTGCGTGGAGCCATCGACACAGCGCAGCGCAGACCCTGCTGCTGCGCTGACCATGGTGTAGAGAACCCATGGACCCGCTGCCCTGCAGTGGGCCCGGTCATTTCCTCTGCACGAAGGCGAGCGTGCGGCGTTCGCGCAACGCCTCATCACTGAGCCTGGGACCGCGCTTGAGCTTCGAGCCGCCCAGTTTGCGACGGTCGATCTTTGGTGGCGGTTCTGGCTCGGGGAACAGATGCATGGGTTGGTCACGGCGGGCAGGGGCGTCATTGTTGCGTTTGCGATGATGCGGCATGATCGCTTGCATCTGCCGGGCCAGCAGCAACGCTGCGTCCAGATGCTTGTTCTCGACAATGGCAGGCTGGTTCACCTGCCGCATCTTGTCGAACTGACGATAGGGCAGGACATGGCCCTCATGCTCGATCTCCAGTCGGCCGTCGGGATATTCACAGACCGTCACCCGCTTGCGCGCCAGCTTTCGCTGACATCGTTCGGCTCCAGGATGAACATCGCCTTGTTGTAGTGCAGCGTCAGCGCCGCCGTCACGGTCCGCTGCTCACGCCAGACCATGATCGAGCGCAGATCGTCATGCGGTGCAAGCGGGCGGTGCAGATCGCGGGCATCGAAGGCGGGTCGGGCGAACCGCTCGTTGTGCCTGGCCATATAACTGTCGAGGAAAGCGTTAGCGTCCTCGATCGATGAAATGCCTTCCAGGCGCATCGCTTTGACCAGGCGATCCTGCAAGGTGGCATTGGCCCGTTCGACCCGGCCCTTGGCCTGCGGAGAGTTGGCGCAGATGATATCGATGTTCAGTGCATCGAGTGCGCGGCCAAAATGCGTCATACCGTCTCCGCGCGCCGCACTGGCCTTGGCATTGCGGAAAACACTGTGCTTGTCGGAATAGAACGCCACCGGCTTGCCGTGTCGCTCGATGTACGCGCGGGTCGCCTCCATATAGGCGAAGGTACTCTCGCTCTCGACCATCTTCAGGTGCATCAGCTCACTGGTCGCGTCGTCAATATAGACGAGCAGGGTGCATTGCGGGCCGCGGTCTTCAAACCACCAATGCTTCGAGCCGTCGATCTGGATCAGCTCGCCACGGCAATCTCGGCGATAGCGAGGCTGATACGGGCGAGGGCGACGGGCGTCACGGTCCTTCCAGAATCCGGCCTGAATCATCCACTTGCGTAAAGTCTCGTGCGAAATCGTGATCTGGTGCCGCTCGGCGAGATATTCGGTCGCCAGCGTCGGACCGAAATCATGATAGTGCTGGCGCACCAGGTCGAGAACGCGTGTGCGAAGGTCCTCCTTGAAGGCGCGGTTGCTAGGGCGGCCGCGCTTCCAAGACACAAGTGCTTCAGGGCCGTCTGTATGTAATCGGTCGAGCAACCGGTACACCTGGCGGCGACATACCCCAAGCAGCATCGCTGCATCCTCGACCCTCAGTTCACCACGGTCGAAACGAAGCAGTGTATCGTACCGTGAAAGCTCGCCATGGCTCATTGCCACCACCGTCATAAGCGTGTCCTCCCGCATGCAGGAGAACATGCCACCGGAACCGCAAGACGTCCCGGTTGTGACATCTCTAAATTGCGGGGAGTGACATCTCTAAATTGCGCTTACAATGTTCCTGCCATTTAGAGAAGTCACAATTTCTGCCATATAGAAATGTCACACGTTGAGGAAAGCAGGGGCTGCGTGGAGCCCTCGGGATAGCGCAGCGCAGACCCTGCTGATGCGCTGATCTTGGGGTAGTGGCCATGGACCCGCTGCCCTGCAGTGGGCCCGGTCATGTCCTCTGCACGAACCTGAGCGTGCCGCGTTCGTGCAACGCCTCATCACTGAGCCTGGGACCGCGCTTGAGCTTCGAGCCGCCCAGTTTGCGGCGATCGATCTTCGCGGGTGGTTCCGGCTCGGGGAACAGATGCATGGGTTGGTCACGGCGGGCAGGGGCGTCATTGTTGCGTTTGCGATGATGCGGCATGATCGCCTGCATCTGCCGGGCCAGCAGCAACGCTGCGTCCAGATGCTTGTTCTCGACAATGGCAGGCTGGTTCACCTGCCGCATCTTGTCGAACTGACGATAGGGCAGGACATGGCCCTCATGCTCGATCTCCAGTCGACCGTCGGGATATTCGCAGACCGTCACCCGCTTGCGCGCCAGCTTTTCGCTGACATCGTTCGGCTCCAGGATGAACATCGCCTTGTTGTAGTGCAGCGTCAGCGCTGCCGTCACCGTTCGCTGCTCCCGCCAGACCATGATCGAGCGCAGATCGTCATGCGGTGCAAGCGGGCGGTGCAGATCGCGGACATCGAAGGCAGGGCGGGCAAACCGCTCGTTGTGCCTGGCCATATAACTGTCGAGGAAAGCGTTTGCGTCCGCGATCGACGAGATACCCTCCAGTCGCATCGCTTTCACCAGGCGATCCTGCAAGGTGGCGTTGGCCCGCTCGACGCGGCCCTTGGCCTGTGGCGAGTTGGCGCAGATGATCTCGATGTTCAGGGCATCCAGCGCACGGCCAAAATGCGTCATCCCGTCGCCACGCGCGGCGCTGGCCCGCGCGTTCCGGAAAACACTGTGCTTGTCGGAATAAAAGGCCACCGGCTTGCCGTGCCGTTCGATATACGCGCGGGTCGCCTCCATGTAAGCGAAGGTGCTCTCGCTCTCGACCATCCTGAGGTGCATCAGTTCGCTGGTCGCGTCGTCGATATAGACCAGCAATGTGCATTGCGGGCCGCGGTCTTCGAACCACCAATGTTTTGAGCCGTCGATCTGGATCAGTTCGCCCCGACAATCCCGGCGGTAGCGCGGCTGATATGGGCGAGGACGGCGAGCCTGACGATCCTTCCAAATCCCGGCCTCGATCATCATCTGCCGCAGCTTCTCACGCGAAATCCGGAGATCATGCCGTTCGGCCAAATACTCCGCAGCCAATGTAGGCCCAAAATCATGATAATGGGTCCGAACCAGTGCGACAATCTGATCTCTGATGGCATCATCCAAGCGCCGGTTACTTGGTCGACCACGGCGGCGCGACAAAAGCCCGGATGATCCATCGTCAAGGTAACGCGTCAGCAGTCGATGGGCGTGGCGGCGGCTGACGCTCATCAGCCTTGCGGCCTGGGTGACGGTCATGCGACCTGAAACCACATGCATCAGCGTCTCGACCCGCGAAAGCTCCTCGGTACTCATACGCAACACCGCCATGCTCAATACCTCCGAACAGCCGGAGGGCACGGTAGCCCAAGTGAGACATCTCTACTTTGCGCAACTGTGACATTTGAACGTTGCTGCTACAATCAGCCGGTTTGATAATAATAGTTATGTTAAATTTGGCCAGTTCCGTGGCGATCAGAACGACAGTTCTGCCTGCCTTGGAACCGCTCTCGGCTGCTCTTGGCGGCCGCCGATCAGACCGCGCGCGCACCCTGCCAGAACGTAGACGGCTTGGCGCTGCGCACCGCGATTATGATGATCGACACAATAGCCCTGATAGTGCCGCTTGAGCAAGCCAGCGCGCACGAGTTCTGATACCGCCCGGCTCACATTCGTTTTTCCCGACGCCCGTACCTGCTCACGGATGGCGTCGTCGACGATTGCCGTGGCCTGACCGACATTGGCGGGCAATGCGCCCGACATTGCCAGATCGCTGCGTATCCGCTCTTCCAGGGCAACGCGCCGGGGGTCACGCTGCCCCATCGGGGTTAGCGCATCACAAAGCCAGTCGCGCAAGGGAATGAGGCCGCCGCCCTTGGCTACCAGCGGCCCGGCGCTGCCGTCGGATCGGGAAACCTGTGCAATCAGGTTGAGCACCATGAAGGCATATCGCGGTCGAGACGATGACCGCGCAAGCATTTCCAGCAAGCAGGGCATATCCAGTTGCGGGCGGCCGTCGCCAATAATCGGAGCGTGCAACATAACGGGATTGAATCAAGCACATATGGGGGGTGAAGTGAATCCCCTTTGCCGCAGATTTTCATCATTTTGTCGGCTGTGACACTTTGCCCGAAGGTAAAGTGTCACGCGTGCCCTTTCATCATACCACCGTCGAATCGTGCCAAAGACGACCTGTGCTTTTCTTGCGGGGAGTTGGGCGCTGGAGGCAGCCGGTCTTGTTTTTCAATGGCTTCGCCGAATAGTGACTGGACGAAACTGCAATCAAAATGCGAATCGTTTGCAATATGAGCAGTCTCGAAGATGCTGGCCGCTTGGGCGATATCACCGCATTCGAAGCCGAATGCCGGCAGGCGACGACGCTCGACCAGCTCAAATCCTTGCTCGATGCAATTGTGCGCCAGTTCGGATTCCGCTGGTTCGCATTGGTGCACAATGTTGACCTGAAACGCACCACCCGCAAAGCCCTGCTGATAACCACCTATCCGGTGCGCTGGGTCGAGGAGGTAATAGACGCGCGCCTCCATCTTGACGATCCAGTCCACGTCGCCTGCGCCAAGACCGTCTCTGGGCTCACCTGGGATCATATCGGCGATTATATCTCGCCCAATGCTCGCCAGCGTTCGATCCTTGAACGGGGTCGCGCACATGGACTGGCATCTGGGTTCACCATGCCGATCAGGATGCGCAACGAGCCCGACGCTATGTTCACCATAGCGCGTCGGGGCGATGACAAGATCTCAAGCCCGGACCTTCTCTCTGCTAGATTGATTGGCACGGTCGCGTTCGACCAGGCTCGAACCCTTCTTGGTCCCGATGAACTGGTAAACGTGCCGATAGCGCTCAGCCCACGCCAGATCGACTGCATTGATCTGGTGGCACAGGGCAAAAGCGACTGGGAGATCGGACAGATACTGGGTCTGAGCCGCGACACTGTGCACGAATATGTCGAAGGCGCGCGCCGGCGTTATGGCGTCCGCCGTCGGACACAACTCGTGCTTCGCGCCGTTCGCGACGGACATCTCGATATCGAGGCTCTCGTGTAGCAAGCAGATCGGCGGCTTATGATCACCCTTGCCGAAGTGCAGGCGTTCTGCGCTGTGGCCCGCGGCGCTTCGAGCTCTCACGCCCTCCTGCAGGCTGTCGAAGAAATCACGGCATCGATGGGTTTCCGCTATTTCGCGCTTGTGCATCACATCGACCTGCTGAACCCGGGGAGCACAGCCGTTCGCCTCGTCAACTATCCGAGAAACTGGGTTGATGCGTTCGAGGAGGGCCGACTGTACGCTGCTGACCCGATCCATCGTGCAAGCCATACGACTACCATAGGTTTCGCCTGGTCGGTGGAGGCTATGATCTCACTCCACCCGCGGGACCACGCGGTATTGGCAGCGGCTCACTCCGCGGGCCTTGGAGATGGATTCACGATCCCTGCGCACGTCCCCGGCGAGGTGAACGGCTCCTGTTCTTTTGCCATGCGCAATGGGGAGGAACTCGACGAAGAGCAACTGCCGCTCGTCCAGCTTGTTGGCAGTTTCGCATTCGAAGCCGCCCGCAAGATAGCGCGCGCCACGATCGCTCCTATCGCGGCCGCGCCGCAACTTACCGAGCGTCAAATCGAATGCGTCGCGCTGGTTGCGCGGGGTAAAACCGATTGGGAAATCGCCAAAATTCTCGGAGTCGGCGCCGAAACCGTAACGCAGCATCTCAAGGATGCACGCGATCGCTACGGTGTAACCAAACGCACGATGCTCGCCATTCGTGCGCTCTTCGACGGCGCCATTAGCTTCACCGATATCCTGCGCTGACGATCCCTCCCCAGTTCTGGGGATAACGCAGATCATGACAAGCTGATCGAATGATCGCCTCACTGTTGATTGCCGTTGAGAAGTGACCCGGGGTTTTCATCGAGAAGTGACCCACCTTGCGATTATGTTTCGGATGTCACCGTTGGGTCAAGATGAGGTTTTCTCCTTTCGCGCTGTGGGCTGCTGAGCAGAGCTGTTTTTGAACCGGAAGCTGTCGTTGCCGGTTTCAAGGATGTGGCAGTGATGGGTCAGCCGATCGAGCAGCGCTGTGGTCATCTTGGCATCACCGAACACGGTGGCCCATTCACTGAAGCTGAGGTTGGTGGTGATGATGACGCTGGTGCGCTCGTAAAGTTTGCTGAGCAGATGGAACAGCAATGCACCGCCTGAGGCGCTGAACGGCAGATAGCCGAGCTCATCGAGGATCACGAGATCGGCGTGGGCGAGCCTTCCGGCGACCTGGCCTGCCTTGCCCTGGGCCTTCTCCTGTTCGAGCGCATTAACCAACTCGACGGTGGAGAAGAACCGCACCCGTTTTCGATGATGCTCGATGGCCTGAACGCCCAGCGCTGTCGCGATGTGGGTCTTGCCGGTGCCGGGGCCGCCGACCAGCACGATGTTGTCGGCAACGTCGATAAACTCACAGCGGTGAAGCTGGCGCACCAGCGCTTCGTTGATCTCACTGCTGGCGAAGTCGAAGCCTGCCAGGTCGCGATAGGCCGGGAACCGCGCAGCCTTGAGTTGATAGGATACCGATCGCACCTCTCGTTCAGCAGTCTCCGCCTTCAGGAGCTGGGACAGGATCGGGATGGCGGCATCGAACGCCGGTGCACCCTGTTCCATGAGATCGGTAACGGCCTGCGCCATGCCGTGCATCTTGAGGCTGCGCAGCATGACGATAATAGCGCCGCTGGCGGGATCATGACGCATGGCGGCTCTCCCGACGCAGAGCGTCATAGCGCTCGACATTGGCCATCGGCTCGCTGACCAGTCTCAGCGCCTGTGGCGCCGTGACCGGCGGCGTTGTCAGCGGCTTGCCGTCGAGCAGACGGTGCAGGAGGTTGAGGATATGGGTCTTGGTTGGAACGCCCCCCTCCAACGCCATCGTGACGGCCGTCAGCACGGTCTGCTCGTCATGATGCAGCACCAGGGCCAGGATCTCGACCATCTCCCTGTCACCGCCAGGAGACCGCAACAGATGCCGCTGCAGCCGCTGGAAGGGATCAGGCAGTTCAAGGAACGGCGCCCCATTGCGCAGGGCACCTGGCTTGCGCTGCACCACCGCCAGATAATGGCGCCAGTCATAGACGGTGCGCCCCGGCCCATCGTGGGATCGTTCGATGATACGCTGGTGTTCGCACAGCAACTGTCCCTCGGCGACCACCAGGAAGCGGTCGGGATAGACGCGCAGGCTGACGGGGCGGTTGGCGAACGACGCCGGCACGCTGTAGCGGTTGCGCTCGAGATGGACGAGGCAGGTCGGTGAGACCCGCTTGCCATACTCGACAAAGCCATCGAACGCCCTGCCTGTCGGCATCAGGCTCGCCACCTCATCCGCCCAGGCATCAGCGACAGACCCGGGCTCGATTCCGTGCGGAATATCCTGCCATAGCGCCTTGCAGCGCTCCTCCAGCCAGATGTTCAAAGCGTCGAGGCTCTGAGTCTGGGGGACAGGCTGCCACAGGCGATGCCGTGCATCCTGCACGTTCTTCTCGACCTGGCCCTTCTCCCACCCAGCGGCCGGATTACAGAACTCGGCCTCGAACAGATAATGGCTCACCATCGTCAGGAAGCGGGCGTTGACGGTCCGGCTCTTGCCGCGCCCGACCTTGTCGACGGCAGTCCTCATGTTGTCGTAGATGCCGCGTCGCGGCACGCCGCCCAGCACGCGGAACGCATGATTATGGGCGTCGAACAGCATCTCGTGGGTCTGCAGTAGATAGGCCCGCACAAAGAAGGCGCGACTGTAGCTGAGCTTGAAGTGCGCGACCTGCAGCTTGGTGCGCACGCCATCGATGATCGCCCAGTCCTCGCTCCAGTCGAACTGGAACGCCTCACCCGGTGCGAAGGACAACGGCACGAAGGTGCCTCTGCCGCTCATCTGCTGCTGGCGGCGATAATCATCACGCCAGTCCCGGGCAAAGGCCGCGACACGGCCATAGGAACCGTCAAAGCCGAGGCTCACCAGATCGGCATACAACTGCTTGACCGTGCGCTTCTGCTTGCGCGGACGGCCCATCTCCCGCCTCAGCCAGGCTGTCAGCCGCTCGACGAACGGGTCCAGCTTGCTCGGTCGCTCCGGCACCTTGAACTGCGGCTCGATCGTGTCCGACCGCAGATATTTACGAACGGTGTTGCGGGAAAGACCGGTGCGCCTGGCTATCTCCCGGATCGATAGATGATCGCGGTAATGCCACCGCCGGATAACGCTCAATAATGCCATGTCCAACACTCCATGGTCCCCCGCTCGTCAAAGCCAGGGACGTGTTCAAACATGGGTCACTTCTCAGTGGAAATTACTGGCTTCCCCGGGTCACTTCTCAACGGCAATCAACAACCACTCATCTTATAGTCTGCTCAAACAGACTCCGACCGTCTTCAAGCCACGTATCCAACCCGGCCTGGCCTCGGTGGAAAAAGAGAATATCTCCGAGCGAACCAATGCCCTCCGCCCGCGAAAATGAAGACAGCCGCGCACCTGAAGAAAGGGGCACGGCTGTCAAAATTGTCTGAAAAGCTCGATCGTTTCGACGCGGAGTGAGGGGTGAATGGATGCGCCCCCCGCCCTGCCCCGCCGATGGTTTACTCCATGGCGATCTCGGCAATGGGCGCTTCGACCTCATTGCCGTCATCGAACACCACCCGAACGCGCTCGGGCAGGATCAAACGTCCTGTCCGCCCGCCCACCGTCACCCGCACCGCATCGAGCGGCCGAGGCTGCGGCGGCACCCCCGTTTCGAACATCGACCGCAAACCGGCACTGGCACGAACCGGCCGGCTCGGTGCGGCGCGCACTGTGCCCTGTCCGTCCGAGAGCGCGGGCACATCGCGCAGACGGCCATCCGGCAGATTCTCGGATACCTTGAGTCCCGCGATGAACCGGCCACCCTCGGCCAGGGTCACGTTTTCATCACCAAGCCGCTCAATATAGGCACGCACCGCGTCGCCATGGATGCGGGCAGCCCGGTGCAGGTCGTAGAGCAACCGGATCGGCATCTGGTCAATCGCCGCACGCAGCCACGGCGCCATGTCGGCACAGGCGGCATAGAGCGATACGAACTGCTTCGAGCGGCCGAGCGCGCGGGCGATCTCCGCCTGTGTGACACCGGCGCTCAGCATGCGTTCGATCCCGGTCGCCAGATCATGGGGGGTCAGGCCTGCGCGCTGGTCATTCTCGACGATCTGATCGGCGAGCGTGTCGGCGCGGTTCACCACCGCCATCACGATCGCTGGGATGGTCTCGCGCCCGGCAAGGCGCGATGCCCGAAAGCGCCGCTCGCCGACACGGATGACATGAAGGCCGTCGCCATTCTTCGGGGCGACGATGATCGGCTGCAGGACGCCGCGCGCGGCGATCGAGGCAGCAAGATCCTTGAGCTCCGTCTCATCGAACACGCGCCGCGGATTTTCCGGATCGGCCATGATCCAGTCGAGCGGCAGATCCTCGACACGCCGCGCGCTGTCATGGAGGCCGACAAGCAGTCCGAACTCTTCGGCGCGTTGATCGAACTTGCCCATCACGCCGCACTCAGATGGCGGACGTCCATCCGGCGAACGATCTCCGCCAGGATCGGCCGGATTTCGTCAGCGGCCGCTTTGGCGCCGCTGCCGGTTTCGCGCCAGACCGGATGATGCTGTTCGGCCGAATGCTTGTAGGTCGGCCGCGCCTTGATGAAGGCGGGAAACATGAGCTTCTCGCCAACCGCGCGGGCGAGCTTGACCGCATTGTCCATTTCGCGTCGGTCGAAAGGATTGACCATCGAGGGCAACAGCCCGAGAAAATCGACCTTGCGCCCGCCGCGCGCCCCTTCCGCCTTTTTGAGCGCGGTGAGCAGCATCTTGGCGCATTCGATCGAATCCTCGGCGACCTGGACCGGCGCGATCACTGCGTCGGCCACTGCCATCGCACTCAAGGTCAGCTCGTCCCATTTGGGACCGGTGTCGATGACAATATGGTCAAAATGGGCACCAAGCGCAGGGAACCGGCCGAGGAAATCGCGGACATCCGCAGCTGCCTTGACCATCTGCAGGCGCGGATCCGCGGCGAAGACCGTGATGCCGGGCGCGTCGGTAAGCGCGAGCCGCGCCTCGGGATCGAACAGATCGGCCGAGAACCACCCGGTTCGCTCGCTGGCGAGCCGCCGGGTGGAACTGCCCTGCGGATCGAGGTCGAGAAAGGCGACGCGATTGCCCCCTTGCTCGGCCAGATACCAGGCGAGGTGGGTGGCGAGAAAGGTCTTGCCGACCCCGCCCTTCAGCAGGCTGACGACGATCGTCTTCATGGTCGCCGGATCCTCACGATTCATAGTCTTGGGGACCATCACGCAGATCGCGCTCATAATGGTCGCGCGACGACCAGTCGCCACCACCGCCGATCCCCGGACCGACATAGCGAAACAGGTAAACGGTGATCGCGAAGCAGACGAATGCGAACACGAACGCATGGTCTGGATGACGGGAAAAATAGTCGGCCACTGCGGGTCTCCTTGGCATGTTCCAGGGACACCGATCGGTCCCCTCACCGCGCAGCAAAACGCGGCCGCTCTCACCGCGCAGCCTCCCCTCTCGTGCCGGAGAGCAAGGGTCGATGGGACGTCTGGGCGGCACCGCCGACAGTCTGCTCAAGCAGACTTTTCGGCCATCCCCCCGGTCAGGGGGATGGCCGGGATCACTCGCCAGGGATGGGAAATCTGGTCAGGCCTGCGCCGGGCGCAACCGGGTGACGCAAAGCGATCCGCGCGGGCGGCAACGGCGAATTCCTTCAGTAAAAAGGTGGCCCCGACACGGTCGGGGCCATGATGGCTCAATATTCGTGGGTGAGAAGCAGTGTCAGTACGCGGATGGTGACATCAGGATCGGCCGGATCGGGTGATCCAAAGGTCAGCGCGCGATCATAATAGTCGATCTTCCAGTATAGGGCCTCGCCCACAAACTCGAAGCGCCCGAAATCGCGCTCGCCATGCGGATCGACGTCGGGACCAAATGCGTCATAGTCGCGCACGGTGCGCAGCAGTTCGGCGCGGCGCTGGAACCCGCGGAACAGGCTGGTATCGCCGATCAGGTCGGCGACCCCGGCGGTCATGACCACCTGGTTGACGCCCGGGTTATGGATGGACTGGCGCAGGGCATCATTGAGCTGCGCGATGGTCGCGATGCGCTGGTCTGCGGATAGGAGTTTGTCATTCTGGGGGTCGGTCATGACGTTCGACTTTCCAAACTGTGTCAGACCCCGCCGATCGGGGCCTTCCGACAGGCGACCGGACCGCCGGGGCATAGCGCGCCCGCGCACCCGACAGGGTCGCAACGGATGTGGAGAAGCCCGGCACCGGGCTTGCGCTGGCAAGTGCCGCGGCGAGGACGCCAAGCCAGGAAGGGACCATCGGTGCGGCGGTCAGAGGGAATAAGGAACGGCATGGCCGACTTTTCAGACCTGCTACTGGACGCACGAACGAGGGCTTCGCTATCATGTCGATCATGACAGACACCGCCCGGATCATTGCCCTTTGGCCACGCTGGACATCGAGCGTAGACGCGATGCAGCGGCTGCAGATCCAGGTTCGTACCCAGTGCCGTCGCTGCGGCGCCCTGATGCGCGCCGATCTCGACGAGCTGGTCGCCCGCTATGGCGGGAATGCGTCGTTGATCGATCGCCAAGAGCGATGCCGCATGGTGGCGTGCGATGGCGCGACATTCTACCTGGCCTCCCGGCGCTACGGTGGACCATGGCGCGTTCTGCTGGACGATGCGGCCCTGCGCGAGGGGCTGACAATATGCCCGCCAGCGCATCTCGCCCGTGGGCAACCAGCCCCTTCAGCCGATATCGCAGGGGTACTGGTACCTGGGCGCCGTTGATGCCTTACCACGGCAGGGATCGTGACCCGGATGGGCCGAGACCCGGCACGGGGCTCGGGGCGTCAGCCTAGAGCCCGGTCCGGTGCAACCGGAGCCGCCTGACCGCTCAATCCGCTTTCGCACCATTGAGATCACCGAACAGGCGAAGCAATATCGCGTCCAAGGTTGAGAGCTTTTCGAACCTGGTTATCCGGACCTTGCGATGACCCGGCCGCGCATTCTTCTCGCCCTCCGCCGTCCCCTTGCTATGTTTGGCAACGGCGAAAGCACTGATGTCCGGCAAAGGCTCGCCCGGCCCCGCGCCGAACCACAGATAATGATCGAAAAGGAGGTCCGGCGTCACCACGATCCAGAGCACGCAGCCGCTCGGCTTCTCCATCAGCTTGAGACTGATCTTGACCTCGTCGGTCTTGCCGCCGACGATTTTGGTCTTGAACTGGATATGGCGGGTCACGCCGCCGCGGGCCATTACCAGATCATAGCCGCCCGCGTCGAATTCGGAGCGCAATACCTCGACGTCGGTTACACCCAGTTGCCACAGGCGGCGCAGCGCTTCCCCGACAAAGACATGCTCGACGATGCGCTCACGCAGCGTCGAGTGGATGAAATGCGGGCTCGCTTCCTCGGTAAGATCGTCCAATCAGCGCTCGCACAATAAAGGCGGGGGCGAATGCCCCCGCCGGAAGGTTTCAGCTGAACGGATCATATTCGTTGATGACGACCACGTCGCCGTCAAAGTCGTCGGCGGTGATAACGGCGAACTGGTTGCCGATCCCGATGACCATCGTTGCGATCATGAGGGTCTTGGAGAGGCCGAGCGCGTGTCTGCGGGCGATCTTGATGTCGGTGAACATGTCGAGGCTCCTTGAAAGCCGGCGGGTTCATCCCCGCTCGACTGGCGCCCGAAGTGTTCGGTGGGTGGCCGCGATCACTTTTTGCCGCAGGCCAAAAGCCGTAGCGAAGCGACCGGACCCTTTACGGGTTGATCGCATTAGGCCGCGCGCCGGACCAAGGATTGCGCCTCAAAGAGCGGGGTGAAACTGCTGGCCAGAAGAGGTCATGGCCCCACCGGACGGACATCATGCGATGCGTGGGTCGGCCTCAGCGGAGACATGGATCTGCGTCAGCTGTTGTGATCGCCAACCCGGTCGAACCGGCTGTCATTATGGCGTGGCATCAGCGTGACCGATCGCGACACACCCTCGATCGGCACCTATGCTGGCGGATTTTGCAGCAGATCGGCGCTGAGAAACTCGACGAACGCCCGCGCGGCGATGCGGGTCGCGCGCCCCATTGGATAATAAGCGTGGACCGGCAACAAGGCGGTCTGCCACTCGGGGAAGAGTTGGACCAGCGCGCCGTTCTCCAGCTCAAGCCGGCACGCCCAGGATGTGGTGGACGTGACGCCGAGACCGCTTGCGGCGGCGGCCAGCGCGCCCGCCGTATCGTTGGTCGCGATATGCGGATGCACATCAACCGATACTGTCTCGCCATCCTTCTCGAACCGCCAGGACGAGGATTGGGTCGAGGCCGGACCACCGACAATCCGGTGCGCATCCAGCGCACCCGGCATTTCGGGTACGCCATATTGGGCGAGATAGGCTGGTGCTGCGACGATCACCCGGTGCATCTGGCCGATCAGCTTGGCGGTGCCTGAGCCCTCGGGCAGATTGCCGACACGGATACCAACATCGACCGCCTCGCGAACCATGTCCTGCCAGCTGTCGTCGAGCAGCAGTTCGATCTGGAGTTGGGGGTGCCGCTCGGCGAAACCCGACAATCGCGGCATGACAATGCGGATGCCCATGGTCGAGGGCATCCCGATGCGCAGCAGCCCGCGCAGCTCGCCGGTCTCTCGGATACTGTTCTCGGCATCCTCCAGCGCCGCCAGGATCGGTTCGATCCGAACCAGATATTCCTGGCCCGCTTCGGTCGGCACGACGGCGCGGGTCGTGCGCGACAATAGTCGCGTCCCCAGCCCCGCCTCCAGTTCGGCGATCATGCGCGAGACCTGCGACTGGGCAAGGCCGCTCTCCCGAGCCGCCGCCGAGAAGCTGCCGAGCCGGGCGACACGGGTGTAGAGACGCAGTGTTTGGATGTCCTTCATATTGATGCTGACCTAGCATAGGTCATAGCCGATTTGAACGGCTACCGAGTGAACCGAACATCCGCCATTTCTGCGGCATCGGATCCGAAGCGCAGTCGCACCGCCCTTCCCCGAAACGGCTCAACCCTGGGCCGGTCAACCTGGAAGGATAGTCTGATGCAGATCAACGGTTCGATCGCCCTCGTCACGGGCGCCAATGGCGGCATCGGCCGCGCGTTCGTCGCCGAGTTGCTGAAGCGCGGCGCCGCGAAAATCTATGTTGCCGCCCGCGACACCGCGTCGCTGCGCGACCTCCTGCAGGGCGCTGACCGCCGCCTCGTGCCGCTTCCCCTCGATGTCACCGATCCCGATCAGGTCGCGGCCGCAGCCGGCGTCGCCAGCGATGTAACCCTGCTCATCAACAATGCCGGCTATGCAGCGTTCGAAGGCGCGATCGCCGCGCCGGCCATCGACGACGCCCGCCGCGAGATGGACGTCAATTATTTCGGCACGCTGGCGATGACCCGCGCTTTTGCCCCGGCGCTCGCGGCAGCGGGTGGTGGTGCGACCATCAACATGCTCTCGATGCTGGCTCTCGTCAGCTTGCCGGTGGCCGGCACATATGCCGCGTCAAAGGCCGCGGCGCTCTCGCTTACCCGCAGCATTCGTGCCGAACTGGGCGCACAGGGCACGCAGGTGATCGGCGTGCTGGCTGTCCAGACCGATACGGCGATGGGCGCCAAACTGCCCGAGCCCCGTATGACCCCCCATGAGGTCGTCAGCGACGCCCTCAATGCGCTTGAGGCCGGCAGCAATGACGATGTCGTCGCCGGCGCCCAGACGCGCGCAATCCATGAGGCGTTCACGGCCAACCCCAAGGCCGTGCAGGCGATGATGTCGACCCGCCTCCCCATCCCGCGGAATGCCGCCCAGCCCAAGGCCGCCTGACGCCGCCGCCACTCTCGCTAGAAGGATAGGAACATGGACTTTCTCGAAACCATCGCCGCGCGCAACGCCGACTTTGCCGCCCACGGCTTTTCGCCCGACCTCAAGATCATACCCTCCAGGAAGACCATGATAATCGGATGTGTCGATCCCCGCGTCGATCCGATGGACGTGCTCGGCCTCGAGCCAGGCGAAGCGGTGGTCATCCGCAATGTCGGCGGCCGCATCAACCCGGCCCTGCTCGAAACCATGACGATCCTGCGCACGGTGTCGCACGCCGCTGGGCAGGACATCGGCGAAGGCTGGACCTTGATCGTGCTTCATCACACCGATTGCGGGATCAAGGGCTGCTATCATCACGCTCCCGAACTCCTTGCGCCCTATATGGGAGTCAAGCTCGAGGAGCTGGACGCGCTTGCAATCACCGACCCCTATGCAGCCGTCACGATCGACGTCGCCGCGCTCAAGGCCAATCCCAAACTGCCGGCGACATTTACGGTCACGGGGCTGGTCTATGATGTGGCCACCGGGTTGCGTTTGCGCTGCTATGATATCCTCGCCGATGAAGCCACGGCGCCGTCCGATACATTGCCGCTCTTTCCTGACGCATGACCTACGCTACCGCCCCGGTTGAACGCTGATGCTCGCTATATTTCTGCTGGCTGTCGCGGTCGTGCCGAGCGGCCAGGCTTTCATCTGCACACCGGTCAGGGTGTGGGACGGCGATGGGCCGATCTGGTGCCGCGAGGGACCACGGATCCGGCTCGCGGGGATCGCGGCGCGGGAAATCGACGGCTCATGCCGCAGAGGGCAGCCCTGCCCGCGCGCCAGCGGCATTGTCGCGCGCGATACGCTGGTGCGGCTGCTGGGCGGCGCCAGAGGCCTTGCTGGCACAGGCCATATCCTTGTCACAGGCCCGAGGCTCCAATGCCGATCGACCGGCAACGCGAAAGGGGATCGCACCGGCGCCTGGTGCGTAGCCCCGGCGATCGGCGATATCAGCTGCGCCATGATCGCGACCGGCACGGTGCTGCGATGGGACCGCTATGCGGCGGGCCGTTGCCGCTGAGAGGAAGAGGAAGGGCACCATCGTAACCGCGCTTTTCCAGAGTCATGTCCCGGATTTTCCTGGATCCCGAACCGTACTGAGGAAACAGCAAAAAGGCCCGGCGGCGTGAGCCGCCGGGCCTTTGCCGGTCTCAGAAGGGAATTTCGTCGTCATCGACCGAGCTGTCATTGCCGCCCTGGTCGCCACTGGCGGGCTTGGCGCGGGTGAGGAAGGTCACCTCGTCGGCGATGATCTCGACGCCGTACCGCTCGATATTCTCGTTGTCGGTCCAGCGGGTGTAGTGGATGCGACCGCGCACCATCACCTTCATCCCCTTGTCGACATATTGTTCGACGGTCTTGCCGACGCCGTTGAAGCAGGTGATCCGGTGCCATTCGGTATCTTCGATCCGCCGGCCATTGTCGTCCTTGACGATCTTGCCGTTGCTGTCGCGCTTGGGCCGCGAGTTCGCGAGGCTGAAGTGGGTGATCTTGGTGCCGCCCTGGGTGGTGCGGGCTTCCGGTGTGGCGCCGACATTGCCGGCGAGGATGACGAGGTTCTGCATGTCGAGGTTCCTTTTTTTGGGTGCCGAAGGGACCGTCCCTTCGACTGACCCCCGAAAAAGGCGGGCATGGGCGGTGCTTCCACCGGAGCGCGTCAGCCGCGCAGGGGAACCCCGACACAAGGGGTGGTGCGGGCAGCCGTGGCACACGGCAACTCGGCCCGAAGGGGAGCGGGTTGGAAGGACCGAACGACCGACTTAGGGATCAGGTCAAAAAGAAGGGATGGTGGCTTTGGTTCTATGAAACCCAGGAACCGGTGCAGAAACCTTCCCCTATCGCCGCGGCATGTCCTCGCCAGGCAGAGACCCCACAACCGGCCGTCAGCGCTTTTCCCTCCTTGGACTGTCGTCCGCAGCGAAGCGACCGCAACTCTCACGGCAACAGACATAATGGCCGTCTGACGCACGGTACGCCGCAGGCCCACCCATCCCCGGCTTCATGCGATTGGCGAGCACCTTTTCGAACCGCGCACAGGATGAGGCGGTGGTGCGCCGTCACGCGATATGCACGCTGATTACGGCAAGGAGACGGTCGACGCAGCGAGAGGCGTCGGCCACAGCGAAGGGTGACGCTCCGGCCCGGAACAAGGCGTCGATCTGGTGGCGGCGATAGGCCGGCGAAAGGATCGCTACGAGTTCCGGCAATTCCGGAGGCAGGCCCGACAGGCCCGCCTCCATAGCAAGCGCCAGGGCCTTTTCGAGGTCGTGACGGACATGGACACGGTTCCAGTCGTCGGCATAGCCGGCCTTCATCAGAAAGGCTTTGAGAGCGAGTTCGATCGCGATCGCCAGCGAATGTGCGGCACTCGCGGGGGCGATCTCCACGCTACCCGCCGCACCGCGGGAAAATCCCACAGCATTCGCCATGAAAGTGGCGACCAGCGCCGGATCGGCTATCCCGGCGAAACGGCGCGCGACGTCATCGAGCGTTGCGGCAGGAAGCCCGATCAACCAGCGCGGCCCTGCGATATTGCGCAGATGGCGCAAATGCGCAGAACCCGGTTCATCGGTGTCCGTGCCGGCCGACCAGCGTAGCAGCAGCGCGGCCTTCCAGCAGCGCCCGTGACGCTGCCGGAAGGCCAATAGAGCGCGCAGTTCCTCGTCATGCAAATCGCGCATCATCATATCTTTCTAGTTGGTGGAAAGGCGACAGCCGGCGCAGCATGGGCAACGCGGATGGTCGGCGGACTCTGAACCGCGTCCCGGCCGCCAAAACGGCCGCCGGATTCCAGTGCTGCTCAGCGACACCAAAAACGGCCTCGGCGCTCTCCCCTCTCGCCTGCGGGAATTTCGAGGGGCCGACGGTTATCGGAGCAAAAAAGGGCCGCCGGAAAACCGGCGGCCCGCGGCTTCAGCCCGCACCGCGACTGGCAGCGGAAGGAGGGCTTCCCAATGGGCCGCGGCGATCAACGACACGGAGTCCCCGAGCCTTGGCTTCGATGACAAGCCGCTCCGTCACGCCGTTGCCCTGGAAGGCGACCACGAACCGCGGCTTGAGCGAGAGCATCTGCTCGTTGCGACGGAAGCCAGCGCGATCTCCGAGTTTGCGATCGAGACCGAACCGCACCTGCTGGATGCCATTCTGCTCGGCCCAGGACGCTGCAAGCCGCTCGATACCCTTCATATCGCCGCCGTGTACGAGATACATGTCGCCGACATGGGCACGAACCTTGTTGAGGGTGGCCAGCAGGTTATCGGCGAACGTCTTCATATCTTCGTCGTTGGCGAAGGTGAGGCGGCCACCCGCGAACACAACGGGTGTTCCCTGCGCGGTGTTGGCGTTCAGAGCCCGCTCGCGGCGCGCCCGCAGGAAGGCGTGGCCGTCGACGATCCCGGCGGTGACACCGAGCGAAATGCGGTTGCCGGACGATGGCACCCATGATCTCCCGGTCTCCCGGATATAGTGCGCGGCGGCGATATCGCGCATGATCTCGAAGGCACCCGCGGATTCCTCGACCTTCTTGGCGAGATCGATCTTTTCCTCCAGATTGGCCGTGCTGATTTCGGAGCCGTCCTGTTCGGCGAGGAGCAAGCGAATGTCGTCGGTCAACCGGTCGACCAGCCCGTGTTTCTTGGCGGCGGCGCGGTGGAATAGGTTCACCAGCCCCCAGCCCAGATCTTAGATGTCACGCTCGATCGACGTGTTGCTCATCGTCGTGAAGAGATCGCTCCAGATTGCGGTGACGGTCTGCTCCAGCGCCTCGGTTGGTGGCGGCGCCATGCCACTGACGTCTTCAGCGCGGGGTTCGAGGTGCCCTAGCTCCAGTGCCGCGAGTGCGGCTGCAAGCGATGTGGTCATGATGGCGAGCCTTTCTGTCTTTGCCGGCGGCCTCTCCGCCGGATGCGCATCCTCCGGGCGCTCGCAAAAGAGGGGCTGGCACCGAGGCACAGCCGAGGGAAACTCGCGAACAAGGGGTGGTGCGGGCAGCCGTGGCACACGGCAACTCGGCCTGCCGTTCGCGGGTTGCCAGCGCCTCGCGGGCGCCCATATGCAGCATCCTGTGGCGGGGAGGTGTCGTCACAGACCGGTTTTCGCTTTGTCCTCAGCCTGCGCCGTCGATCCGGAACGGGGATATCTCCAATTCCGCCGCCGCGAGATGCGAGAGCACCGCCGCGTAGCTGCCGAGACGGCGCACCGTTTCCGCCGAAATTAGGATCTCGTCATCGTCCTAGGCGCTGAAACTCCGAACGGTCGTGCCGTCAAAGACCACCCGCTCCGGGCCAAACGCCCCAGAAGCGCCGCCCGCCCAGCGGGCGAAGACAAGGGCATGATCGACACAGAAAGTCTCGATCGCTTCGAACCGGCCCCAGGCAACCTCATGGTCGGCCAGGTACAGGGGAACGCTCGGATCGAGATCGTCCGGGTCGAACGCGGTGCCCTCCCAATCCGTGAAGGCGCCGTCGCTCTCGACGGCAGCGCAAAAGCCGGGAAGGAGGTCAGGGGACAGCGATCCGCCGATGCGGATCGCGACAGAAGCGCGATCGGCCATGAGAGTCTCCGTAGCAAGTGAGGGGGTCAGTCTGCGGACTGACCACGGTGGAATGCGTCGAGCCAGCGCGCCATCGACATGCGCTGCTCGACGGGCTTGCAGGCTTGCGCCGCCTGGAACGCGACCAGCGCGAGCGGTGCATCCGCAACGATCCGATCAACCTCGCTCGGCGAGAGAAGGCCGTGCTGACGGATATAGGCGGTGATATTGCCCGGTCTCGGTATCGCCCCGCCTCGCCCGACAACGGGCTTGCGCCAGAGGCCATCGATCGTACGCAAGCGAGGTTTTGCGCGAGCCTCCATCAGAACGATGGTGCGCAGTTCATCCTTAGAGAGCGCATCCACTTCGTGCGGCCGCATCGCGGGACAGAAGAAACAGGAGGATTTGGGCGGTACAGGCAGGCCCGCACGCTCAATACGTGCAATGCAATCCGCCCGGGTCCAGCCCAGTTCGCGAAGGGGATAACGATAGTCATAGCGTGGGTCTGCATATCCCTCGGCATGCGCGTAACGACGCTGATCGGCACTGGAACAGTCAAAGCCGATCAGTTTGACGACACGTCCGCCTTCTCCCCAGCACCGTATCGCGGGTGCCCATTGCGCCGTCCATTTGTCCTGCGGCGACACCTTCCATTTGAGCGAACACGACCCCCGCCCAAATGCCTTGGATGGCAGCGTAGCGTTGGTCAGCATGTTGGTGCCCAAGCTGTCATAGGGCGGCCAATGCTTGAAATTTCGCGGTTCGTAGCGGACGATGTCGGACGCGACATCGTGACGGTCCATCCAACGACGAAAGACCGGTATGAACGCATAGGTGTCGGTCTTCTCGGAACCGGTATCGGCGAACAGGACCATATCGATGGGCTCGCCTCGTTCGACAAGCTCGATGATCATGGCGGTAGAATCGACGCCCGCGCCCCAGGCCGCGATCACCGGCGCGCGCTCAGCCATCGGTCGAGTCCTTCGGGACAATGGCCGGGTTGATAAGCCGGTATGCGCGCGTCCTGAGCTTTGCAATCCGGCACACGGCGCCGGTTATGGGATCGCGAAATAGCGGGGCCTTGCCCTTCGGATTGGCAATGACCGTGAAGCGGTTGCGATCCTCGCCGTCATTGAAACGGATGGACTCGTCGAAGACGATGGTCTGTCCCGGCTTCGGGACTGGCTTCGCGCGTTCGAGCTTGCGGCGAACCAGGTTGGCACGGCAGCGTGCGCGCCATTCGGAGGCGTAGTCGTTGTCGGTCTCGGTCAATTCATCGAGAATTGCAGCAGGGCAGTCGCTTTCGCACGGTCCCATCGTTTCCGTCATGTCTTTGTAGCCGAACGTGCAGCCGTCGCGCGCACCGGTGCTTTGCCTGGTCAGGCACACGACAGCGAAGACGGCCCGAGCGCCGGACGCCTCGATCCGTTCGCACGCCGCGTAATAGGTCGAACCGACCATCGAAGACGCGAGAACCGTGAGACGATGGTCGGCGTGCGCATAGGTAAACTGGTTGTCGAGATAAGAGCGCGGAGTGGCGTAGCCACCCATATCGCGCATGAAGAGCCAACCCATGAGAGATCTCCTGCAATAGCGGGGTTCAGGCGGCAGCCGCGAAACGCACCGCGCCGATATCGCCGAGCATGCCGGCAAGCCGGCGCTGGAACGCGGCCACGTCGAGTAACTCGGTGATCGGCGCGCGGTGGAGCTTGCCGATCTCCTGCCCGTCACGACAGCGGCTGATCGAGACCTCGCTGTCCGGAAGAAAGCCGCGCGGGACCACGCGAACGGCGAGTTCCGCGTGGCGCAGCTCCGTCGTGCCGTCTTCGTGATCGGCCCCCATGATGGTGTTGATACGGGCGTCGTCCGCGTCGAGGCCGATTGCCGTCGCGAGGCGTGTAAGCGCGCGGCGCGCCTGATAGTGGAAGGTACGTTTGGCGTGGTAGTTTCCGCCGACGCTCTTCCCGCCAATGTCGAGCAGCGCTGGCGCGGTGTCGACCGCCAGGCGATCCGCTTCGCAACGAAGGCGAAGGACGTTCATGCTGGGCGCATCGCGTTCGGCAACGTCTGCCAGATGGCGGATAAGGAGAAGGATTGCCGCGTCGCTGGCGACAGGCTTGCCAGCACGCTGACAGTCATCGACGGCGGCGTTGAGGGCGTGGAGCGCCGCAGGCAGATGGTCCAGACCGGCGGGGGAAAGGGCCTGATTGTGGCGGTAGAGCGTATCGTAGAACATGGGAGCCTCCTTCTGAGCGCTCTGGCGCGCTCAAAAGGCCGAAGGCGTCCTCTCCTCCCCCCTCCTTGCGGCGGCAGAACGCTACGGCGAACCGGCGGGAGGCGCCGGGGTCGGGGCAGGCGATCGCCGCGATCATGCTGCTTCACGGATCTGTTCCTGGGCTTCGTCCGACGTGGCGAGGCCAGTTGCGCGGAGCAGAAAGGCCGCCGCCGCTTCGGCTTTTGCCGCAGCCGTCATGATGGCGCGGGAATCCTTGCGCAGCACCGCGAGCCACGAGCCGATATACGCAGCATGATCGTCGATATGGGCGGTCGGGAGGCCCAGATCCGCGCCAAGCAGGGCGGACGTCATCTCTGCGATATATCCTGACAGTCCAGCGAAAAATGGCGGTTGGAAGGTGAAAACCATCGGTGCCTCGAGCACTGCCCAAAAACCCCATGGCTCCCCCGAGGCGGGGGTGGGCGGCGAGAACGACCGGAGAGGCCCGCGCAAGCGGCGGGCCGCACCCGGAGGGGCGAAATGAAATGGAGCAGCTCGGCGAAGCCGGGCTTGCGGCGCGCCGTGGCGGGCCTAGCAGGGAGCGCCGACCAGACCCGCATCGAGGGAGCCCGAAAAATCAGCGCCGCCGCGCCAGCGGCGTCCGCTGGTGAGCGGGCGAAGCCCGCGCATCGCCATGCGCGACGAAGCGGCCGAGCCCGCGAGGGATCGGCCGCTCAGCGTTGGTCGCTGCTGGATCATGGCTGCCGGGTGTGCATCCAGTCGGCCGCCGCCTGCGCCTTGCTCGCCGCGGTGAAGATCGCCCGGGGCTCGTCCTTGAGCAGTTGCAGCCAGGAGGCGATGTAGGCCGCGTGATCGGGTCGCGGTTCGTGCGCGATCCCGAGATCGGCGAGCAGGAACGATGCGGTCAGCTCGGCGGTCGCTTCCTCCATGGCGAGCGCGTGCTTGGTCCACTTGGTGCTGAAACCCCGGTCGAGCCGATGGGCTGCGCCACTGGCATGAGCTGCCTCGTGAATATGGGTGGCGTAGAAGCCGTGGGCGTCGTGGAAGGCGCTGAAATCCGGCATGTGGATGCGGTCTTCGGCGATGTGATAATAGGCGCTGGCCGAGCCGTAGACGGTATCGATGCCGAGCGCGGCGATGAAGGCTTCGGCGGCGGCGAGGCGTTCGCTCTCGGGCAGGACCGGCCCCGGTTCGGGCGCATAGCCATCGATCTGATCGGCGTTGAACAGGCTGAACGCCTTGGCGAAAAGCCGTCGGTGGTCGCCATCATCGTCGCTGGCTTCGTCACCCTTCGCGCGAAACTCCTTCCAGAGGACGCCGAGGCTGGCGTGCTCGCCCTTGCGGACCTGCGCGCCGAGCGCCTGCCACTGGCGATAGGTGCCCCAGACCCCGCTCGCATAGCCGCTGCCATAGGCGGCCGCCCAGAGCGAGACCGTATTTATGCCGCGATAGGGCTTGCCGCTGGCGACGTTGGTCGGGCGGGTGACGTCGGCGCCGGAATGATGCCACGGCATGCGCCAGGTGCCGGTGCCGGCTTCGATGGCGTCGACGATCGCTTGCGTGACGCGAGCGTAGACGTCTGAGCGTGGTGAGGCTGACATGATCTGTTCTCCGTTCTCGCGCCGGGGACCATCCCCGGCGGCGGAGGCCCGTTCGCGCCGGGCACAGGGGGGCTCGCGCACCCGTCAGGGCCGCAGCGAAGCGAAGGACGGCGAAGCCGTTGCGCGGGCGCGCCGACCGGCGCAGGACTCCGCCAACAGCCGGGGTGGTCTACGGCGCGGGAGGATCGATCCCGGCAATCACCGCGGTCAGGCGATCGAGCTCGCGCTGGAGAGCTTGACGCTGGAGATCGGAGATGCGCCGTTCGCGTAGATGCGCCCTGGCATCGGCCGCCGCGCGTTCCCAGGCCGGCCTGTGGCGGACGGTGATGCAGGCGTTGGGACAGCGGGTCGGCTCGCACAGGGCGGTGAGTGGCTGCGCGGGATCGGGGGTCGTCACGCGCTTGAGGCAGAGCGCGGTCGCGGGATCGAAGAAGCAATCCGCGAGCGGGCCGACATGGAAGGTGCGCGCGACGCTGGCGAGCATGACGCGCAGGCGGGCGCGATCGGCGATCATGGCGGGCAATGGCCCGAGTTGAACGGCGGCATCGTCGAGCGTCCGCCCGATACGCGGTCCCGCCGGCCCTCCAAGCGATGCGCCGCCCTGACGCCGGTCGAAATAGTCCAGCAGGTCATCAGTCCGACCGAGCCGGCGCTGCGCCTCGACCTCGGCGCGAAACCCCGAAGCGCTGGTCCCGGCATAGCCTTCGAACGCGGCGACCGAGGCGTGCTTGTACTGGATCATGCCGGCGATGGTGCCGAACGGACGGTTGGCGATGTGCCACGCGATCGTGCGCCGGAACTGCCGCGTCGTGATGCGCCACGGCTTGCCATCGGGACCGGGCGGGATGACCGGCATATCGGGGCTGCCGAAGGCGGTGTTGAGGTGATCGCGGAAGGTGTTGAGCTGACGGACCACCTCGCTCGACAGATGCGTCTTGGAGACGGCGCTCGCGCGCAGCACCGGCCAGAGCGTATCGCTGCCGCTGGCGCGCGCCGGTCCTGCCGACAGGCGTTCGAGCACCGTGATCGCATCGGCGACCGGCTCGATCGTCACCCAGCTCGCCGCCTCGCCCACGGCCGCCCGGCGCTTGTAGATGGTCGATCGGATGCGATGCCGCTCGATCAGGCCGTCCTCACTGCGCGCGATAGAGAGACACCCGCGCCGCATCGCCTGCACCTCGCAGTCGCGCATGCCGGTCAGGTAGGCGCACACGATATAGGCGGCGGCCTGGAGCACCCGTTCCTCGTGTGCGAGAGTCTTCGCGTCGAAGCGCTCGCGCCATGGCCGACCGCTCTCGGGATCGATCGAGATCGGCGTGTCCATGCCGCCGACCTCTACCCCCAGCTCGGCCGCCACTGCGTCGATCAACCTCGCTTCACCGCCGGTCAGCAGGAGATGCGCGCCTGGCTCGGCCTGCACGTCGATCCCGGCATGGAGATGCAGGAGATGGGCGTTGATCGGTGGGGTCACGGCGCCGGTGTTGGGGTCGACGCGCAGCTTGCCGTTATGAGCGGTGCCCCAGATCGGTGCGCCGCGCCCCTCGCGGCGTCGGCGACCGAAATAGGCCTTCAGGCGGGTGCGGCGACGTTGCCGGCGATCAGCGTCCGGGAGGCCGGAGTCGGCGGCGACGAGACGATCCCGGCGCGCTTCGAGCCGATCAAGCTCGCGACGGGCTGCGAGAATGTCGTCAGCGAAGACGGTGACGTAGCGCAACGACCATGCGAGCAGCGCGGCGATGACCTCTTCCGGGAACCGCGGCGTGCGGTTCTCCCGGACATGCCGGTAGCCCGCGACGCGGGCGGGCGCCTGTCCGGCCCAGGGCTCGAATGCAAGGCCTCCGCCAGCGAGGTGGTCACGATAGTGATAGAGATCGGGGACCACTTCGAGGAGGTGGCCGACGATGACGGGTCGCCGGGCCGGATCGGCACGAAGGTGCCGGGCATAGGCATCGACCAATGCCTGATCGATACGGGAAACGTCGAGCCGTCCGAGCCGCTCACGGGCGAAAGCGAAGAACCGGCGGGCACGGTTGAATGCCTGGCGAATGCTCGCCGGCGGCAGCTTCGGGCGGTAGCCGGGAAGATCGACGTTGAGACGGGCGTAGAGATAGGCGCGCATCGCCGCCTGCACATCGGCATGTTCGAGCACGTCGAAATGCACGGTGACGTGGCAGCGCCGGGCGTTCTCGCGGAATACGGCGAGACCGAGATCCCAGCTCGGGTCGCCGACGCGAGACAGCTCCTCGCGGGCGTGGCCCTCCTTGAGCGGCGCGCTCGCCAGCACGGGGCGATCGTCGAAGGCAGGCTCTTGGGCATGGGCGGGTATGGTCATGCGCGTGCCTCCGGCGGCAGATAAAGCCGCTCGCTCTCCATCTGCCGGCGCGCATCGGCGATGACGGCATCGGAGAAGGCCGGCACGACCTGGGCGGTGATGCGGGCATGGACGCGGCCGAACTTGGCCGCCCAGTCGGTCGCGGGCAGGCTCAGCCGCTGCTCTTCGACGAAGACGAGGAAAGCCAGGATCGCGGGGAGCTTGCGCGCGGTGATGACGGCGTTAGGGCAATCAAGGCAGCCCCAGAAGGGCTGCGCACAGGGCGAACCGGCCTCGGCGAAGGGACTGTTATGGAAGCCCGCGCAGGCGGCGAGCCAGACATCCTGTTCGCCGTCGAGCAACGGACCCACGGTAGCCAGCGGCATCAGCGGCTCGGCCTGATCGGGCGCTTTGCGCAACGCCTGCTCGGCGGTGGGCGGAAGCACGGTCGGCATCGCGGCGGCGACCGCTGCGCGGAAGGCGTCGGCGACGGCCGTCTCGTGCAGGGGCCGGAGCGACGGCAGATCAGCATAGTGGCGCGCCGCTACCTCGCGCGAGTGGCCGACCGCGAAGCGGGCCATATGCCCCTCGGTCTTGGTGTACCATAGCGCCTTGTGGGTCTTGCGGAGCCGGGAGAGCAGCAGGTGGAGCGGCTTGCCGTCGTCATCGACAATATCGTTCTGCGCCACCCAGGCATCGATCCGTTCCGTCGGGTGGCGGATACCTGCCCGCAGGCCGCCAGCGTTGTGATAAACCCAAATACGATCGTCGTTTAGATGCGTGCGGGCAGTCGCCGTGACCTCGATCAGGCGACGAATAAGACCGCCAGGCGTGCCACCACCGCCGTCGCGGACGCGCATGCTCTTATGCTCGGCGCCGCGAGCGCGGCGCTTGAGATAGCGCAGCTCCACCGTGCCGGCATGGGGGTTGGTGAGACAATCCACGGTCAGCGTCTTCAGGCACTCGGGCTCGAGGCCGGTATCGAGCGTGAGCAACACGAGCAGCGCCGGCAGATCGCGCGCAAGCAGGTGATGGCGGCCATGCAGGTCGTCGATGAGCGTGCTGATCGGCAATGCGCGCCGCATGCGCATGAAATAGAGGCTCTTCAGCGCGGGCTGGTCTGCGACGATAAAGCCCTGCCGCGCGATGATCGCTTCGACATCGGCGCGCGCGCTGGCGATGACCGGGTCGCCCTCATCGGTCCGGTCGTCGGCGCCGAGACGGCGGAACATCGCTTCGACATCGGTCCTCGCGGCGTCGCGCAACGCGCGGGCGACGAAGGGGCTATAAGCATCGCGCGGGGTCGAGCGGCCCGCCGATGTGGCCAGCGTGTAGCGCAGCCGCTCATGCAGGTCGGACGCGATCCGATCGGGCCGGTCTGCCTCGATCGCGCGCAATGTGTTGATGATCTTGCCGACCGTTATGTGCCGGTGGATCGCGCCCATCCCGCGCTGTTCGAGCGCGGAGGCGAACCCATCGATATGGACTGCGCGCAGGTCGCTGACGCCAGCCACGTTCAGCGCGTCATCGCCAAGCCAGGCGAAGAACAGGCGGTAGGCATTTACATACTGCTTGATGACGCTGGCCGCACCGATGGGGCCGCCGAGCGCCGCTGACCGACGTAGCGCGCCCGCGAAGGCGATGGCGAGTGGGCGAGGAACGAGCCCAGTCATATCGATCAGGACCGTTCCGCCATGCCGTGCCTCGATCGTGAACTTGAGGCCGAGCACAGGATCGGGCTGCACGGACTCCGGCGTGATCGGCGCGAAAGCGACAGGCCGGCCCTTGCGGGGATGCCCGCTCATGCGCCCTGCGGTCCCGGCAGCAGCGCGAGCAGCTCCTCGACGGCCGCGTCCACCGTATCGGCGCGCGTCGCGATATGATCGAGGTAGATATAGGTGGTGGTGAGGCTCGCGTGGCCGAGCAGGCGTTGCACCTGTTGCAGCGGGTCGCCGAGGATCAGCCGATAGCTCTCCGCCGGCCCCGCCGGCAATGCCGCTTCGCGCAGTCGCTGCTGGATCAACAAGGCGAGCATATGAACTGCGAATGTGTGGCGAAGCTGGTGTGGGCTGATCGACAGCGGCAAACCGTTCTCTGCGCACCGGTTGCAGGCACGGGTGAAGATCACCTCCCACGAGTTGGGGCGAACCGGCTGCCCGACCTCGGTCAGCCATAGCGCCGCCGGCTCGTGGGGCGGTCCATCCTCGTCGCACAGGATCAGGCGGCATCGTTCCTCCGGGGTGCAGACATCGCGCATGCGGTCGAGACCGGCGCGGGTGACAGGGATCGGTCGTTCGAGCTTGGCCGCGCCGTCGCGCGCGGCGAACTTGGTCACGCCTGCGGCGCGTTCGACGGCGACATAGGCGGCGATCTGACGCAGCAGCCGACGCGGGACCAGCACACTGCGTCCCCGGTCGCCCTTGGTGAGCGGCGGCGGCAGGCGCAGCCAAAGCTGCTGAGCCTGATCGTGGTCGTGATCGATGGCCGCAAGCTCATCGGCGAGCAGGCCCGACGCCTCTTCAAGACGCAGGCCAGTGGTGACGAGAAGGTCGGCGAACAGCGCGTTGCGCAGCCCGTTGCGATCGCGAGCGCCGGAGCGCTCGGTGCCGTCCGGGGTGAGGCCGCGCAGGCCGACCTCGCGGAAAATGTGGTAGTCGTCCATCGTGACGAACCGCACATCCGATCGCCTGGCAACACGTTCATAGGCGTCGTTGCGCGCCGCGATCATGCCGCGACCGCCGCCCTGCGCCGGTTGCCACACGGCGCGGCGGCTGAACGGCGCGTCGGCGATCAGCCCTTGCTGCTCGCCCCAGCGGTAGAGGCGATCGAGGCTGGCGACAGCCCGGTTCCAGCTTGCCGCCGTGATCCGGTGATCGGCCTCGTCGCGGCGTCGCTCACGATGATAGGCATCGACATCGTCGCGGGTCGCAGCCCACACGGTCTTGCCGCAGGCATCGAGAAAGCGAAGCCAGACCGCAACATCATAGGCGTAGGCGCGAAGCGAGTGCCGCGAGCGGACCCCCGACAGCGGCAGGTCGAGAAAGAAGCGATCCAGATCGGGATCATAGAGCGCGTCACCGCGCAGGATCAGCGGCACATGCGCATCGAGACCCTTGGCCTCGCGGCGCTCGCAAACAGTAATGATCGACACCGGCGCGAAACCCTCCCCCCGGACCCCCCACCCGGAAGCTGACCTCACACCGATGCGCTCTATGGCCCGGCAGTTATCAGGCTGGCCTCCGCCAGCTCTTGGGTCAGCGCTACGGCCAGCCTGATTACTGCCTACCGTGGGCGTCCATCGCCGACCTTACTGCAATGTTGCGGGCGGCGCAGACTGTCCAGATAAGGCGCAAAGCTCTTCGAAAGCATAGGCGTTGTCGCCGAATTTCCTGCCAAACTCTCGGTTTAGCCGGTCAGGATGGCCGGTCCAATGCCCTGCCTCATGCGCTAACGTCGAAGCGAAATAGGCACGGGTGGAAAACAACGCGACGGGCGGCATTGTGATGCTGTCGGCAACACGGTCGTAGAAGGCCCGATCGCCGCACTGGTGAACCCTCGCCGGAAAGGCATCGAGGAAGCGCTCTGCGCGATCCGGCAGATCGTCGTCGGGAGCCACCACGCTGAGGGGGCTTGGATAAAATTTCTCCGGCAGCCCCTCGATCTGATCGGCATTGAAGACAGCGTAGGATCGCAGCACGCGTCGCATTTCGTCGGTCGTGTCGCCGGTAACGGGCGACTCCACGGTTTTGCTGTACGATTTGTAAAAGATGGCGATCTGCGACCGCTCGCCTTCGCGGACTTGGCCACCCAGCGCCTGTGACTGTTTATACGTCATCCAGGTGCGAGAATGGTAGCCGGCGCCTTCGGCGCAGAGCCACAGCCAGAAGCAATTGATGCCCTTATACGGGTCGCCGGTCGCACGAAGGGGACGGCCGCCAAGGCCCGGCCGCCATGGTTTCGCCCAAGGGCGTACGCCCGCTTCGAGTCTGTCGATGATCGCATTGGTGATGGTGTCGGCGGGCGACGGTTTATCGGTGGTCTTTGCCACGGTCATTCTCCTGATCTGGTAGAGGCGGGCCCGGACCAGCACCCTCCCCTCAGAGAGATTGCCGCCAGGGCACAAAAGGAGGGGCGACACTCCGCGAAGAGTGCCGCCCCCAAGTCGCCTCGAACCGTGCAAGCAGGCGTCAGGCCGCCTCACTCAAATCCTCCTGACCGTCTTGCGTCGCGTCATCAGGGTCGGACTCGTCGTCACCATCGTCGCCGGGATCGACATCATCGCCCTCGTCGATGAAGGTCGAGCGCAGCGCGATGGTCTCGGGCTTTTCGATGGCGTCGAAGCGCATGGCATCCGGCAGCCAGGCGGCTGCCTTTTCGCGGACTTCGGCCTCGACGATCCCCTGTCCGTTGCAGAGCGAGGCGCAGGTTGCGGCAAGGTCGCCCTTCTTGGCGTCCTTGTATCGCCCGCGCAGGATCGGCCCGCCGATGGCCTCGAGCGCGTCGAGCATGACGTCCTTCTTGACGCGGCCGAAGAAGTTTTCAGCCGTGGGGCGCCACCAATGCTCAACCTGAATGTCGAGCGCGCGACCAAGATGGTCATGGAACCCGTTGGACCGTCCGCCCTCGGCAACGTTCAGGCTCGGCTCCAGCGTGCGTGCGATCGAGAAGGCCACCCAACTGCCGCGGGCCTCGTCGTCGAGCGCACGAAAGGCATCGAAACGTTCGGACATGGTCTTATGACCGGCCCAGCTCGTATCGAGACGCTGGCGCTGATCCTCTATGGCCTGCGACGCCATCGACCCTTCGTCGCGGAAGCCGAAGATCGGGAATTGCGCACCGCTGGACTTGAGCGTCGAGTGATTGCGGACGTAGTTCTGCTCGAAGACGACATTCTGCGCCATCAGGAAGATGGTGAGATCCAGCGCCAACGCCGGATGACTGGCGATGTGGGCGACGAGGATCTGCCGGCGCTGGGTCGCCAGTTCGTCGATCAGCGTAGCGCTGAGTTTGGGTCCATGGTCGATGTCGCCGGCGCCGTCGTCACCATTGCCACCGCCCGTCACCTTGGGCGGAGCATTCGGATCGACAACCGGCTTCTCACTGAACATGCGGGTGTGAACGCGGGCTTCGCCATCGCCACCGATATAAACGAACGTCCCGATCTGCGCCCGGACCGCCGGATCGATCTCGCGACGGGAATCCTCAATGCCTTCAAGCTCCCGTTCGATTTCGTCGAGGCGATCGTTCGCCACCTCGGCCTCCGGCGTCCCCTCGGTCAATTCGCCCTCAAGCTGTTCGATGAGTTGGTCATTCTCGGCAGAAAGCGCTTCGACGCGCGCGCTTTCCGCTTCGCTAAGCGGCCGCGCGGGCGCGTGAAACTCATGAAGCTGGCGCTCGAGATCGTAGGGAACGTGGGTGGCCGCAATCGGCGTCACGAATGCGAGGCCCTCGGCCTGCGCGAGTTCGGCGGCGGCCGCCTCCAGCTTTTTGCCGGCAAGATCTTCGAGAAGATCGACGTCGATCCAGTTCTCGTCCCCCTCGGCGGCAAAGAGATCATTCTCGATGCGGCCGCCTGCGGCGACATAGGCATCGCGACCGATAAACCGCGCCTTGGCATCGTTCGCCTTGATCGTGCCGTTGAGGATCGCACGCCGGATGTTGTCGGGCTGATCGCCGTAATAGGAGGTGCTCATCTGTGCGAACACGCGAGCCTGACGATCGATGTCGCTCGTCACGGCATAGGCCTGAGCGACCCCCAAGGTGATTTCGCCGGCGGCGAGAGCCTGGAACACGCTTGGTGCAAGCTCGGCAAGCCGCACCCGCTGCTCGACGAAGCGGGTGGTGACACCCTGTCGCTTGGCAACGTCCTCGGCGGTCATCCCCTTCTGGATGAGGAAGTTGAACGCGGTGCTTTCATCCGCCGGGTTCATCGGAACGCGCTGGAAATTCTCGGTGAGGCTCGCCTCGACCGAGTTGTCGTCGTCGGTAAGGACGAGGACGGGCACGACATGGTCCACGGGGAGAGTGCCCTGTTCGATCAGGCTCTGAAGTGCGCGCAGCCGGCGCCCGCCCGCCTTGACGGTGAAATGACCCGCCTTTTTGAGCGGGGTAACGATGAGATTCTGCAACAAGCCTTGCGTTGCGATGCTGGCGGCTAGGGCATCGATACCGGCCTCACGGCTCGATTTACGGACATTGTCCTTCGACAGCGAGAGGTTCTTGACCTTCACGGACTGGATCATCTTTCGTCTCCATCTGGAACTGGCGCGCCGCCTCGACGGTCACGCGAGCCTGCTCATCAGGCCCACAAAGCCGAGGGCCCCCTCCCCTCTCCTGCGCTGGGCGCGGAGAGAGGACCTGGATCGTCAAGCGGCGATGCGCTCGATGACGGCAGCGGCATTCGCGACGGGAACGAACATCCGCGTCCTGTGCTGGATGATGTCGGTGAAACAGCCGGCTGCCTTGAGTTCGGCAAGCCGCGTGTGCGGCCAATCGAGCAGTTCGAGGCGCTGCTGGCCGGCGACCAAGCTGCGCTTGAGCCGGTAGGCTCCAACGGACGATATCTCGCCGCTGGTCATCACATGCTTTGCGGTATCGTCGCCTGACACGGTGATGGCGGCGTTGATCCCGAACGCGTCCGCGAGCTTCGACACCAGCGGTGCAGGAACGATCCGGCCGAGGAAAGACTGACCGTCATCGGTGTTCAGGCGCCAGACCTGAACATGATCATCGGGCAAGCGATCCCAGACCGGCAGGAGCAGGCCCGCGACCAGATAGAGCGTGCTGGTGCGGGTCTTGTCCCGCATCTCTTCGACCTCGGCCTGCCACAGCGCCGAAAATTCCTCCTCGCTGGTCTCTTCCCACATCGTTTCGAGCAGCAAATCCTGCCGCATCCGCTCGGAACGGGTCGGCCGAACGAGCTCGTAACGGCGAACGATCTCACCATCGTCATCGGTGAGCGAATAGGTGCTGCACCGGATCGCGGCCCTCCCGGACTTGCGATTGACGATCGGACGCGCGTCATCGCCCAGGATACGCAACGCACGGTCGAGCGGGAGCGGCTTGTAGCGCTCCTCTGTTTCCAGGCGCAGAATCTCAGTTTCGGCGCCACTGGTCTGGTCGCGCCGGATGATCGTGCGATCAAGGATCGTGATGCGTTCGGCATTGATGCTTTCAACGCCGAGATCGAGCGTGCCGGCTTCGCGCGCCGCCTCGATCCGGGCCTCGATCAGACCAAGATATTCATCGAAGATCGCATTCTGCAACGCGATGCGCAGCGCGAGAATACGATTGAGCCAGCGCTGGATGGGCGGCAGTTCCTCCTTCAGCCCTCCGCCTTCGCCCTCCAGCTCAAGTCCGGTCAGGGTCTGGAATTCGCCAAGTGTGGTCGAGCGCAGTTTACCGTCGGCAAGCAGGCGGAACCATGTTTCGAGGGATTCCTTGGCATAGTCGCTTTCGAGATTGTCCCGCGGGTCGAACAGACCTTGGCCGCCTGTCTGACGCTGGCCCCGTGTCAGGGCACCAAGGCTATCGAGGCGGCGGGCAATCGTCGAGATGAAGCGCCGCTCGCCGCGGCAGTCGGTCGATACCGGACGGAACAGCGGCGCGGTTGCCTGGTGCGTGCGATGGGTGCGGCCGAGACCCTGGATGGCCGCGTCAGCGCGCCAACCGGGTTCGAGCAGATAGTGGTTGCGGCGCGACTGGTTCTCGGCGGTGAGACTCGCGTGATAGCTGCGCCCGGTGCCGCCTGCATCGGAGAAGATCAGGATCTTCTTCTCGTTCCGCATGAAGGCGTCGGTCTCGGCAAGGTTTGTTCGCGGCGAACGGCTCTCGATTCGTTGGCGACCGTGCGCGTCGATGACGATGCGCCGGCTGCGTCCCGTCACCTCGGCGACCGCATCGGTCCCGAAGTGCCCGATGATATGGTCAAGGGCGGACCCCACGATCGGCAGGGAGCAGAACCGCTCGACGAGATTGTCGCGCATTTCGACCGCTTCCTGGCTGAAGATGGGACGCCCTTCCTCGTCGGACATAGGCTCGGAGCGCGTCTTGCCGGTGTCGTCGACGAAGGTCTTCATCTGACGGACGGGAAAGGCGGCCGTGAGATAGGACATGACGAATTCTTTGCAGTCGAGATTTATGTCGAGCGGTTCGCGTGCGGGCGCGGGTTTACGTGATGAAGACATAGTTTCTACTCCAGATAATTAATGTGGCCCCAGCCCCAACCAGCTGGAGGAACCACCATGTTGCCAAAGACGATTGTTTCATTCGGACGCCCAGAACCTTGGGCCGGAGTCACTCCCACCTCAGAAGCTCTATCCACCGCCTTCCACTCTTCTCTTCTGGGGAGCGCGGCGGGATCAGCTGCGCTTTACAAAGCCGCCGCTCGCCATTTCCTGTTCTGGATCGGGCAACAGGACGTTGCAGTGTCGGCGGTCGATGACCCCGTCGTACGACGTTTCGAGAAGCATCAGTGTCGCTGTCAGGGCTTTTCTCGGCATGAGCCCAACCGACCAAAGTTCACCAGCAAGGTCCGGCGTTTCGTCCGCTTCCTGGAGGATCTGGGCATTGTCGACGTACCCGATGATGTCGATCAGATGGACACACTGTTGGCGGAGTACGCGCCATTTCTCGTCCAGGAGCATTACAGCGCAGCAAGCATCAAGAGCTATCGATCCGAGGCAGCACACTTTGCTGCCTGGGTTCGGATCTCCCGCTTGCGTTGGGATGATGTCACTGACGAACATGTCATCCAGTACGCCGGCCACGATTGTCGGTGCCCGGTATACCGCAAGCGCGGAACGCTGATCGGCCGCCACGGACCGTTACGACGCAGCAAAGGCGCGCGGCGCTTCCTCGGTTTTCTGCGTGATCGGCATATCCTTTCGCAGGCGCATAGCCGGCAACATCAAGACGAAGATCTGGCCGCCTACAAGGCATGGCTAACGACTCATTGCGGCAGCTCTGCCGGGACGATCCGGCGCTACTGCGGAGAGGTGAAGCGATGGCTTCCCATGCTCGACCCACCGTCGGATATTGACGCGGCCGTTATCAGGCGGATCGTCAGCCACCGCATCACTGAGGCACCCGGTTCCGCATCGACCATCGCCGGCATCATGCGGAGCTATGTGCGCTTTCTCGTCTCACGCGGAGAGTGCGCCCCAGCTCTCCAGCACGCCTTTCCGCCCATAAGGCGCTATCGACTCGGCACCCTGCCACGCTACATGGATGAGGCCACGATCGAGAAGATCATCGCATCCTGCCAGACCGGCACCGCGGTGGAGATCCGCGACAAGGCCATCATCCTGCTGCTGGCCAGGCTCGGCCTGCGAGCGGGCGATATCTGGCAGCTACACCTGACGGATATCGACTGGAACGAAGGATATCTACGGGTTTGTGGCAAGAGCAGGCGGCCCGACCGCCTGCCGCTTCCCCAGGATGTCGGGGATGCGATCCTCGACTATCTGGAGCAGGCACGGCCGCCGATTAGCGAGGAGCGGTTGTTCGTGCGCGTGCAACCTCCTTTCCGACCGTTCAGTTCGTCAGCGGAGATCGCCGGTATCGTAGCCCGTGTATTTGATCGAGGCGCCATTGAGGGCGTGCCGACGGGTGCCCACGCCTTTAGACATTCGCTGGCCACACGGATGCTGCGCGCCGGTGCCGGTCTGGAGTCGGTCGGCACGATCCTGCGTCACCGTTCCCCGGCGACGACCGCCATCTACGCCAAGGTCGACATACCGATGCTGCTTAAGGTCGCTCAGGAATGGCCGGGGGACGCGGCATGATGAACACTCAGATCGAACGCTATGTCGCGTTGCATCGCAGTTTCGGCCGCAAGTTCGACGTGCAGGACCGGTTGCTTCGACAATTTGCCCGCTATGCTGATGGTTTTGGCGATCGGCACATCAAAGCCGAGAGGCTATATGATTGGTGCCGGTCAGCCAGTTCCCAGAACGTCGCCCGGGACAGATTCGACCATCTGCGCCGCTTTTGCCTTTATGCCCATGCCGAGGATCAGCAGCATGAGGTGCCGCCAGCGGGCGTATTCGGGAGTGGGAAGCGTCGTCGCCCGACGCCCCACATCATCGAGCCCGAGCAGCTTGGAGCGATTATGCAGGCTGCCCTGGATCTTCCGCCGGAAGGCAAAATCAGCCGATATACCTACCACTATCTGTTTGGCCTGCTGGCAACGACGGGGCTGCGGATATCCGAGGCTCTGGCACTCCAGCGCGGGGATATCGCAGACGATGGTCTTATCGTCCGCAACGGCAAGTTCGGCAAGCAACGTCTCGTGCCGATCCTATCATCGACGCGCGAGGCTCTGGACACATATCTGGATATCCGCAGGAGGTTGGGCGCCAGCGGTGATGACCTGTTCGTCACTACGAGAGGGCGGGCACCCCACCAGACTGTTGTTCACATCGTCTTCGTCAGATTGGCTCGCAAGCTAGGCTTCCGTGGACCAACCGGAACGCCGGGTATCCGCATCCACGATCTGCGGCACACTTTCGCCGTCCGGTCACTGGAGTCCTGTTCTCGCGATCGGGAGGCGATCCGCCATCATATGGCGGCGCTCAGCGCTTATCTGGGTCATGCCGATGTCGCCAACACATATTGGTATCTCGAGGCAACACCGGTCCTGCTTCGCGACATTGCCGTCGCCGGCGAGCAGCTTTTCCTGGGAGACGCAGCATGACCGCGCTCGCTTCCCATCTCGCCGCGTTCCTGCGCGATCATCTGCCCCGCGAGCGCAATGTCAGCCCGCACACGGTGACGACCTATGCGAACTGCTTCGCGCTGCTGGTCCGCTTCGCGGCCGATCGGCTCAAGCGACGGCCCACCGATCTGACGATCGAGGATTTTCACCCTGAGTTGATCATGGCCTTCCTCGACCATGCGGAAAATGCACGTAAGAACAGTCCCAGAACCCGCAACGCCCGGCTCGCGGCGATCCGGGCGTTCTTCCGCTACATCGAGTATCGCGTCCCCGTCTGCCTCGACCTCGCGCTACGTATCCGTTCCGTGCCGACTAAGCGGACCGACACGACCCTGATCGATTATCTGACACGGGACGAGATCACCGCGCTATTGGATGCACCGGATCCCCGTTCCCGCCTGGGTACGAGGGATCGCGCTATGCTACATCTCGCCTATGCTGGCGGCCTGCGTGTCGCCGAACTGCTGTCGCTACAAATGCAAGACTTTCCGGAACGTTCGCTCGCCACGGTCCACATCGTCGGCAAGGGCCGACGCGAGCGCGTCCTACCCCTCTGGCGCGAAACGCAGGCAGCCCTGCGGGCCTGGCTCGCCGTCAGGCCGCGATGTCACGCGCTAGAGATATTCCTCAACGCCAACGACGAACCAATGAGCCGTGACGGATTTGCGTTCAGGCTGGCCAAGCATGTGGCCACGGCCGCGAAGAAGCAGCCGTCCTTGCTACGCAAGCGGGTCACGCCTCACGTGCTCCGGCATTCCTGCGCAATGCACACGCTTGCTGCGACCGGCGACATCCGCAAAGTGGCGCTCTGGCTCGGGCATGCCAGCATCCAGAGCACGGAAGCCTATCTGCGCGCTGACCCCCAAGAAAAGCTGCAAATCCTCGCTGCGCACGGGGCGCCGGCTATCAAACCAGGCAAGTTCAGACCTCCGGCTGACCCGCTGATCATGATGCTCAACGACGTCCGGAAACGAGCATAACTCCGGAGGCCTCACGCCTCCGGGCATCGTCCCACCACATTAATTATCTGGAGTAGAAACTATGTCTTCATCACGTAAATCCGCGCCCGCACGCGAACCGCTCGACATAAATCTCGACTGCAAAGAATACATCTTATCTGGATCTCCAGATAAGACATACTCTTTGGGTGAAAGCTCTATATCCAGATTCGCCCGGTCCTCGGCGTTCAGCGCGGCCAGTGCCCGGTTGAGCATCGCCTCGGACGTCGAGACGAGCTGGATCACGACGCTCTCGCCCCGGGCCAGATCCGCTCTGATCGCCGGGATCAGCGAGGGCAGCTTCATGCCGATCAGGATCTGGCCGAAGAATCGCTGCTTGGTGGATTCGAAGATCGACAGTGCCGCAGCCTTCGCGCCGCTGTTGTAGGTGTCGTTGGAGAAACTGTCCGTCACCCGGGTGGCATCGAGCGCGGTGCGCAAATTGGCGTGGATGATCGCCCACGCATCGGCATAGGCGTCGTAGACCTCGACCTGATCGGGCGTCAGGCGATGTTCAAGGATGTCATATTCGACACCGGCGAAACTGAGCGCCCTGGCGACATAGAGGCCCTGCATCTTCAGGTCGCGGGCGATCAATTCCATCGCCGCGATCCCGCCACGCCGCAGGCTGTCGACGAATGCGCGGCGATCGGCGAAGGCGGTGGTCGGACCCCACAGGCCAAGCCGGGTGGCATAAGCGAGATTGTTGACGTCCGATGCGCCGGTCGCCGACACGTATAGGACGCGGGCGCGAGGCAGCAGGTTCTGCAGGCGCACGCCGGCGATGCCTTGATCGGAGCCGTCCTTGGTGCCGAAACGGCCTTCGCCGCCGGCGACACCCGCCATTTCGTGCGCCTCGTCGAACACCATCATACCGTCGAAATCATCGCCGACCCAGTCGAGGATCTGCTGAAGGCGAGTACCCTTGTCCCCCCGGTTGGAGCGGAGCGTCGCATAAGTGAGGAAGAGCACACCCTCGGCCGCGCCTACGGCCGAGCCCAGCTTCCACTGGTTGAGATGCTGGATGTCGAGCGCGAGACCGCCGACCGCGGTCCAGTCGCGACGTGCGTCCTCCAGCAGTGTCTCGGTCTTGGATATCCAGATGTGCTTGCGGCGCCCGCGTAGCCACTGGTCGAGGATGATGGCGGCAACCTGACGGCCCTTGCCGGCACCCGTGCCGTCGCCAAGGAAGAATCCGGTCCGGTAAGGGCGACCGTCCTGGTCCGGCGCGAGCGACAACCCTTCCTCGGCCGCCTTGAACAGACCGGAGATGTCGCGCTCGAAAGCGTCCCCGGCGTAGATCAGCGTTTCGAGCTGAGCGTCGGACAGCACCCGGTTGTCGACTACACCGGCCGGCAGCTTCGGAACGTAAGACGGCCGCGGTGCCGTAATCGAGCCCATGGCGATCGATTCCACCAGAGCGGTCGGATGCGCGGATGCACAGGGAATGGCGATGCGGCTTGGCCGATACGGCAGGTACACCCCCACCGCCTCACCGGTCGGTACGGGTTCAGCAAAGACAGTGTAGCCGATATCAAGCGCTCCGAGAGATTGGGCGGTCGTCGCGATCGGGGCCGAAAGCCGGGGTCTGCTCGAGAGACCGCCGAGTAGGGATGCGCGCGCTCGGGTTGGTGCAAGACTCGCTGGGGAGAGTCGCGGGGTTTCCGTAACGCTGGCAGGCGAAGCGATGATCGTCGCGAGCGCTTCGGCGAGTGAGTTGCACCGAACGATGGCGACGTGATCCTGGAAACCTTTTTCCAGAACGATGAGCTTCACGATCTGGCTGGTGCCGTGTTTGGCATAGGCATTGGCGGGCAGTTCGACGTGGATCGTGATCGCACAGCCGTCGGTCACCTTCGCCCAGGCGCGGCTCGATGTATCCACGCGATCGGGAAGGATAGCGGCGCAGCGCCCCCCGGCATCAAGCCGTTTCAGGGCGGCGCGCAAGTGGCGGAGCGCGGCAAGCGGGTCGGCATGTCGACCGATGCTGCGAGAAAAGGGCGGGTTGATGAGCACGGCGGTCGGGCGGATCGACAGCGGCAGCAGATCGTCGATGAGTTCGCCATCATGGCGACTGACCGGTGCAGTGGGGAATGCTGCCTGGAGCATGGCAGCGCGCCCCGGATCGATCTCGTTGAGGACAAGCTTGGCGCCAGCGCGCGCGGCGAAAACGGCGAGGAGCCCGGTGCCGGCGGAGGGCTCCAGGACGGTATCGGCTGTGGTGATGCGGACGGCGAGTGCGGCAAGGTAGCCAATCGCGGCCGGTGTCGAAAATTGCTGGAGTGCGATCTGTTCTTCGCTGCGCACATTATGCGTCGGCAGGGATGCGGTGAGCGCGGTCAGGGCCGCAAGGCACTCGGCGGGCTCTTGCGACAGGTCAAGCGTGGCGAGGTGCAGAACCTGGGCCAGCTCCAGCACATCATAAGCATCGCGGAGTGACCAATGCCCATCGGCAGCGGTTGAGCGATAGGCCGTTTCCATCGCCCGGAGCAGGCCAGGCCGGTCCACGCTGTCGCCTTTGCGGAGCTCGGCATAGACCGCGTTTGCGGCGGTAATGGATGGTTCAGTGAAATCGAGTTCGAGAGCAGCGGCTGAGGTGTGCATTGTAGGACTCCATCGTGTCGTCCGGTGCCCATCACCGGATCAACAAGCCGGAGGCCTCCTCTCCTCTCTTCAGTGGGCGTGTGTCTGGATCACGGTGCGAGGAACGGCGTTGCGGGCAAGCCGATCGCGCAGAGCATCGTTCCAGTCGTCATGGTCGGATGGGAGCCACTCCTCGACCCTTCGCCCGTTGGCGCTGAGGTGCTCCCCTGCCCTCTTCAAGCAGATCTTCGCCGCCTTGTTCCGCTGACCAAACACGATGACGCGCTTCACATGGGACGGTATGCCGACATGAGCATAGCGCTCGGCACCAAGCACAGCCCAAACCGGCAATTGGAACCAGTCGATGGCCGACAGGGCATCTTCGATCCCTTCGGCGATGCCCAGAACGTCATCCGGCTCACCAAACCGCACGCTGCCCGAACCGAGCAGACCCAGCGCGAGCTTGGGCTTGCGGAAGGGGCGGCGCAAAATCTCGGTGGTATCAAGAAAAGTCCGGTGGACCGCGACCAGGCCGAGCTCATTCCTCACTGCGGCGATCATTGCGGGAAGGCTGCGCCGATCCTTCCCCTTTCCTATGATCGTCTGTGGATTGAAGCGAAGGTCGGGCGTCGGCGCATAAAGGCCCCGAGCATGAAGATAGGCTTCAGCCGGTGTGCCGGCGATGGGGATGCTGTGCTGCCATAATGACCTGGCCAAACCGCTCAGATCGCGTGACGCCGCGCGCGTTTCGACATGGACCGGCTCTCGATCGTGCAAACCCTGACGATCGAGAGCCTTGAGGACATCGGTCGATGTGCATCCGGCGAAGCATTTGAACAGGATCGCCTTGGTGCCGAGGCGGACCGAAAGACTGGGGGAATGATCGTCATGGGCGGGGCAGCGGCACTCGCCGCGCGATCCAGACCAGCGTCCGCCCAGGCTCTCGACGATCTGCTTGGCGCGAACCGCTGCGTCGATGGTGACTGACATAAGCGAAACTCCTATCGAAGATTTTGGTTCGCTCCGCGCATGCCCCCTCCCCTCTTGCGCGATCGGCGCTGCCTCCTACGACCTATGCCGCTTTTGCCGCGAGCAAGCCGAACTCTTCGACGATCCGGTCGGTCGTGTAGTGGGTGGTGCCATCGCGCTCGTAGGAGGTGTCACGGAGCCGTCCGGCGATCCGCACAAGATCGCCAACCTGGGCCTTCTCATCGATATATTTCCGCTGGCCGTCGCTGAAAATGACGACGCGGTTCCAGTAGCTATCCTCGATCCACTGGTCGCCCTCTCCGCGGCGGCGATAGTTCGCGCAAACCGAGATGTTCGTGACCTTGGGCTTGGCGTCGATCTCACCGATCCGTCCGATGATCTCGAATTTGGCAAAATTGATCATGCGGCCTCCTCACTGGGTCTACCTGTCTACGGCAAAGCGGTGATCCCGCTGCTGTTGCGCCGAGCCTTTGGTCGCAAAGTGGATCCTAGCTGCGAGCGAGACACGCATGCTATCTCGAAAGGTGATATGCATGGTATCCCCCTGGATAGGGGGAAGGCAGGTCTCAGAGCCAACTCTTGATGCTACCCCAAGCTGCACGATGCGCTTTGGAGGATTGTCCGCGTGACGCCGACACTTTATCGCCAATAAAACAATGGCTTACGCTGAATTCGCTGACAGTAGGGAGCGACCGAATTCACCTCATGCTCAGGTGTTCAGCCCCCTCCCCTTTTTCCTCCTGCCGATAAATGAGACAGAATCGTCCAAGAGCATTTTCAACGTGAACGGCTCGGAGATCATCGGTCAGTCGTCCGGCCGACTCGCCCTCCGCTCAGCGTACCGTACGACGAAAGCGTCCCAGACGCGAAGCCACTCCTTTTCTGAACGCGGTCTCTTGATATCGGGAAATCCGGCGCGGAACGCATCGGCCATCGTATCGACGGACCACGGTTTTCCCTTTGTGAGGCCGATCTCTCGGAACACTGATTCGCGAGTGCCAAAACTGAGAGACCCCGATGGGAATCCGAGCAGAGGTTCAGCGTCCTTTGCAGCGGCTACTGCAGGCTCGCGACCGCCCTTGACCGATGATCTCAGTGCCGTTTCATCAGCAGCAGCGCCGATCAGCCGTAGGTGGGGTCCCACGAGCTTGCGTTCCATCGGCGCTGGCGACGGGTGTAGAACTACTTTCCGGCCCGATAGGTCAACGTTTGCATTCGGGTACACCGCCGATACGATCTGCATCGTCTCACGAACGGTTTGGCGAAAGCGTTTGCTGTCAGCCTCGTTGCCGAGATGTTTGGCGAGCTGGTCCCACGAAATCACCTGGCCCTTGTCGGACCCAATCCGCGGCAAACGGTAGGCAAGATAGGTGTAAAGGTCTAGCGCCGTCGGCGTGCCCTTGAGCTCCCGGATCGCGACCTCGTTCAGCGGGACCGCGTGATCGATGAGATGGCTGTAGAACGCTTCCGACATGCGGATTTCGCGAGCAAAAGAGCCATTCTTGTCGAGTGACCCGGCATATTCGTTGGAGATTTTGACGTCCCGCACCGCAAAAGCATTACCGTCGGCTTCGGTCCCGTCCCAGCGGATCTGCCATTCGCACGCCAGCAGCCGATCGACCTGCTCCCGCATGAGGTTTGCCGTACCGCGTGGACCATATGATACGGTTTGGTAGCCTAGGCGACGCATCCATTCGGTGAAGTTTCTGCCGAGATAAACGTCGCGCGACTGCTTCATGACCGCTTGCGACAAGAGGTAGATCAAGGCGACGCGAGGATAAGCGCCATAGGGTACGCCGAGGCTGCGCATGACCGACTTGCCATCAATGTTTTGGAGCACGGGCCTCGGATTGATAGCGAGCGCGTATTTGCCGTCTTCCCGAACGATCGGCTGGGTGTCGTCCTTGGGCCGCTTCGTTGGCAGCGACATTGCGCAAAGCGCGGAATGGAGGAACGCTGGTACAGGCTCCTCGTCCTGAACGCGGAGAAAGGCGTCGATTGTTAGCTGGGTGCCAGCGGAAGTGGCGAGCTTACGCACGCCTTCTTCTCCGCCGGTGAGCATGGCTAATGCGTACTGGTGCCCTAGCGGCTTATGCTGATCCCCATTCATGGTCTGCCCTTCCCCCCGAATCTGCCGGGGGCTGTGATAGGCAGGTTTCATCAGGTTTGGTGAGGTAAATCAACCCCGTTGGCAGTTTAGACGGGAAATAGGGCCCGAGACTTGCAAACTTACCGATGATGTCGGTGCCGTTTTCGCCTTCTGCTCACTCCTCGCTCTTCAAAATCTGAAAATCAAAGCGATTCGCGAATCGGATTTTTATAGGTTGATTCTAAGTATAGGTATGGGCTCCGAGATCATCGGTCGAGCCGCACCGACATCATCTATTTCTCGCACCGACATCATCGGAAAGTACCGAGATCATCGGTAGTTATCCACAGGTGGGTTGCGATGCATCGTTTTTCGGCACCGAACAACGCCGCCAGTCAGAAGCGCTCCGAGATCATCGGTCGCGGCACCCTTTGCGTTGGCCGCTGCACTAGCAAATCGGCCAATGGCTCGGAGATCATCGGTCAACTTGCAAGTTTGATGGCCAATTCGTTGATCAAAACTGCCAACGCGGCTATTGAAGCTCATCAAACCCACAGAAGCGGACCCCTATGGCCACTGATGCAACCTTAGCTCAACCGGAAGACCTGATCGAGGGCGGCTTGGACGTCCTGCATCGAAAAGCGCTGACGATCCTTAAACGGATTCGCGACAGCGCGGTCGACCCCGAGACCGGCAGCAAACGCGGCCCAACTTTTCCGATCTCGAAAGCTGCGGCGCTCGTCGGCCGCACCGCCTCGGCGATCAGAGAAGCTGAGCGCGACGGACGCTTGCCTAGCCGTGATCGCACCGCCTCCGGCCACAGGGTGCAATATACCTTGGAAGAACTTGACCATATGCGTGAGGTATTCGGCACCCGCCCCTGGCGGGAGCCGACCGATACGCCGGCGATCATCTCGGTGTGCAACTTTAAAGGTGGTGTCGGAAAATCCACGATTGCGCTGCATCTGGCGCAGCACTTTGCGATCAATGGCTATCGGGTGCTCTTCATCGACTGCGATAGCCAAGCGTCCTCGACGATGATGTTCGGGTACCGGCCCGACGTCGATCTTGAGGAGGAAGACACGCTCTACGGGCACTTCCATAACCCCGAGCTGCTCGGCGTGCGCAAGATCATCCGCAAGACACACTTCCACGGCCTCGACCTCATTCCGTCGAACCTGAGGCTTTACAATCTGGAATATGAAATCGCCGGTTACATGGCGAAGAACCAAAACATGGAAATTATCGATTTGATTGCTGAAGCGATCGATACGGTGGTCGACGACTACGACATCGTGATCATGGACCCGCCACCCGCGCTCGGCATGGTGTCGATGGCCGTGCTGCAGGCTGCGAATTCGATGGTCATCCCGGTGCCGCCCAGCCTCGTCGATTTCGCATCGACAGTCTCCTTCATTGATATGACCCGCACGACTATGAAGCAGCTTGAGAAGCTCGCGGGGCGGGGGCGCCCCGCCTATAATTTCATTAGACTCGTGGGCAGCCGAGTGGATGAGACTAAGTCGATGCATCGGGAAATCCTGTCGATGATGCGGCAGGTTTTCGGCGGCTCGATGACGCAGTCGGTGATGGTCACCAGCGCGGAGATCGACAATGCGAGCTCGCGGATGAAGACGGTGTTTGAACTCGAAAAACCAGTGACCTCGCACGAGGTTTATAACCGGTGCATGAAGCACTTGAACGAGGTTTGCCGCGACATCGAACAAGATGTTCTGCGGACTTGGGCCAGCAGGGCAGGGGACCAAGTCTGAAGTTGCCACGTGGCAACGGTGCATCAGAGGAAGCCATCAGAGTGCCGATGTGGCCCCTGCGCGAATGTTGGTTGCCACGTGGCAACCGAGAACTAAATCAAATAAAAACAAGATATTGAGACATCAGAGATGCAACGCCGCCGATCAGATATTTCCCGTTGTAACGGGCCAGCGTCCGGTGAGTTGCCACGTGGCAACTCCTGCATTTAGGATGGTCTGATGCCGGCGCAAATCCAAGAAGGAGCGAGCCTATGAGCAAGGGTAACAAGGGCTTCGGCGCCATGTTCACGGAGGGACTCGACGACGAGGAATCGCTCGACAAATCGGCGCCGGCCGAAGGCATCATGGCAAGCCGTAGCCAGACCCTTGCACGCTTGGCGACCGGGAAGTCTGTGGCAGACAGGACCGAGTGGATTGATCCCGCGAAATGCCGCCCGTGGCGGATGCACAACCGCGATCTGGACCATTTGACCGAGGACAGTTGCCGCGACCTGATCGACTCGTTCCTGTCCACCAAGAAGCAGAGAATCCCGGCGATCGTTCGCCGCCTCAAGGATGATCCCGACCACGAATATGAGATCATCGCCGGGGTCCGACGCTGGTGGACAGTGCGGTGGCTGCGCGACCATCACCATCCCGAATATGACTATCTGATCACGATTCAGAACGTCACCGATGAGGAAGCGTTTCGCGTCTCCGACGTCGAGAACCGGTCGCGCAAGGACATCTCAGATTGGGAGCGCGCAAAGGAATACAGCGTCGCGCTAGCCGAGTTTTATGACGGGTCGCAATCGCAAATGGCCGAGCATCTCAACCTGTCTAAGTCTTGGCTCAGCCGGATGCTCGACGTCGCTCGTTTGCCGGAGGAACTGGTCAAAGCATTTTCGGACACGCACGACATCACGGTCCGGGTAGCGCGGGACATCAAGCCCCTCGCCGGCGATCCCCAAGCCTTTGTCAAGATGCGAGACGAGGCCGATCGGATCGCGGAGCAGCGCTCGCGCGAGGGGTTGAATCTAAGCGGGCCTGAAGTCGCGAAGCGTCTGGTCAAAGCCACGGTGGCGCCCCTCCCAAAGCCCGCCGGCGAGAAGGAAGTGATGGGGAAGGGGGGTAAGGTGATCTTACGCTACACGAAGGCGAGGGGAGGGGGCCTCACGATCAAGGTGCCTGCCAAGTCCGGTGCGAGTCCCGCCGAAGTGCTCAAGGCCATTGAAGGCCTTCTCTGACTGGGTCGAACGAGACCGATGGGCCTGGGCGCATGCCGCGCTTCGGGGAGATTGGCTACGTTTGCTCATCGCCGACGTGCGAAACTACGCCGAGGCGGGCGAGCATGGCGTCGACCTCAGCCATCTCGGCATCAAAGCGGGACAGAGACGGATCGAGCGCCTCGCTCACTTTGGGAGGCTCCACCGGTCGACCGACGGGACGGCGCGCGAAGCCGAATGCTACTGCAAGGTCTGTGACGAGATAAGTCCTCCAAGCCTGCCGTCCGCTGATTTCCACCAGCAACCCGGCATCGGCGGCGCGTGCCAGAAGTTTCCCCGCTCCAGATATGCTCAACTCGAGCTGCCGAGCCACAACTCGCGGACTCGTAACCGGTCGAAGCTGCAAGAACGCGAGAAGTGGGAAAAGCTTGCCGGGGCGAAGGGTGTTGCCCGCTACGGCCGCGGCGCGAAGGCGATGTTCCTCCATGGCATCGAGCCGTTGGAGGCCCGTTGCCGCGGCCTCGGCAATCTGGCGAAGAAAGCGCGCGACGATGGCCTCACTGTCCCGCGGCGTCAGTCGAAGCGCTTTGTCAGCAATGGCGAGGCAGGGGAGGGGAGTGGCCGTTACCTCCATCGAATGAAGTAGCCGGGGCAAGTTCAGCCAACTTGTGATTGATCGGTCCGCGCGAGCATGGCGACCGAGCATCTCGAGCGCACGCAGGAGGGCAGGGCGGTTGCGCCAATCGTCCGGCGTGGCTGTCGAATAGGCTACGTCATCTCGCCAGTGGTGAATGGAGCGATCCTTCAGATCGGCCTGCCACCGCGCCAGGTCGCCAGCGTCTTCTGAAATGGACGGCGGACTGATCCGACCAGGGATAGAGACACCGCATTCGCGAGCAAAAATGTCAATTTCTTCGATTTCTGCGCTTTGACCCCGAAGCGAGGCCGCATAGCCTGTCCAGACCGAGCGTTGGCGCCATGCATTCGCGACAGGGCTGACGGCAACACGGGCGTCTAGGCGGGCAATCGACGCAGAGGCGCGTTCGATCCGCTGGGCCAACTTTGCAGTCCATGCGGGCGTTGAAAGGTCGGGAAGTGGTCGCACAGTGGCACTTCATATCCTGAAGTGCATATCTCAGTCTACCATGGAGGTGCTTCGTGCAACCCAACCCTCGATAAGTGCAATTATCATAGGTCCGATTATTAGAAGCATCGTCGCCATAGACTGAAGTCACATCTTCGGGATATAATTGGCCGATGACACGCCCGATACCTGACCTTTCGGAGCCGGTTTGGACGTCCAAACTGGTCTCCGCTCTTGAGCGGGCGGCGGCATCGATCGGCCGCCTCGATGCCCGTGTTTCTGTCAGTCCTGCCGCCGCGCCGTGGTCTCTACGAGCTTCGTGGACCGGCTATACCGCCGCGCTCCGGGGTCAGTCCGCAGAAATCGACGAAATCGATATTTTTGGCCGGGAAAGTGGGGTCAAATTGCCCGGTCGGCCCGCAATGCCGACCCACGTAGATGATCCGGGCACTCTTCAGGCATGGCAAGGGCGGCTGAGGCAACGGGAACCAAATTATTGGCGGGATGTAGCTGCGATACCGACTGATGTAGCCGAAGACTGGAACCGGCGCCCGGCTTTGCTTCGCGCACTCGAGGTGGCCGCCCGTCATGCAAGGGCGGACGCTACCATCACGCCCTGGCTCACGATCCCCTCCCTGCTGCGATCGATGAAAATCACCCATGCAATGCTCCCATGCCTGACCATCGCGGACAAGGCGTTCCGCCTCGCGCCAAGCGAAAGTCAGGCCATCATCGTACGAAACCTCCGTACCCTCGCCGATCGAGCCGAAGAGGGGCTCCAGCGGCTCCAGGCGCTCGAAGATCATCGGTTGCGAGCGGCAGCGGCCATCTCCGATGCCCATCGCCCAGGGAAGCTTCTCGAGCTCCTAGCGCTGGTCCAGTTCGCCCCAGTTGTTAGTCCGCGCCTGATCGCGCAGAAATTGGGTGTGACCCTGTCTGGAGCCGGCAAGCTGCTCATGCGAGCCGAGGACCTCGAACTGCTGACCGAGGTTAGTGGTCGTAGGGCCTGGCGAACATACATGGCGCCGGATCTCGCGGTTTCCTTCGGGTTCGTTGCGCGGCCGGTGGGACGACCCCGCTCTGCGGCTCGACAATTAAAAGACCTTGAGCCCGCGCTGACAGCATTCGACCAAGAGATGGCGGCGCTGGATGAGGTGCTCGTGAAATTAGGCGTGCTCAAGCTCGCGGACGACGCGGCTTTATCGATTGACGCTCAGGCGTGAGACGAAGTCTCCGCTAGGCCTAGTGGAATCGTACCGGCCTGCAAGCGAGGCTCTACGCCCAATGATGATCGAGCACCTCCCGCATCGCTTTCTCGGCATCCTCACGTGAGGCACCACTTTTGTGTAGCAGCGTCAGGCGGACGCCTTTGCGATCAGCACCCTCGATCCGGAGCACCGCCTTCCCGGCAGACGACGAGATGGTCTGGGGCGATCCTGACCTTTTGGGGGAACCTGACTTCTTGGGGGAGGCTGCGGCCGTGGTCAGTGCGCGGATGACATCCAGCACAGCCATCGGCCTGCCTTCATCGGCTTGCTGCTTGCCAAGCGCCGCGGCCTCCTTGAACACACGCGCTCGCTTGTCCTCCGGTTTGAGGAGTGGCTTCAACGCAATGACATTTCGGATTGTGAGCGATTGTGGTTCGGGAAATGCTGCCATCAAAGGTTCGGGCAGCCGAGCCAGATCAAGATACCGCGTCAGCCAGCTTTCGCTGACGTTAATCCGCTCTGCCATCGTTTTCTGACGGCCATCATAATAGGCATCAAGTGCCCTGAGGTAATCGCGGGCGCGCTCGAGATCGGTCAGGTCATCGCGCGCTCGATTCTCAATGTCTGCGAGCCGAAACGCCTCTTCGTCACCGATTTCTCGGATGTCGACGAGAAACTTAAAGTCCGGGTAATTGTGCGATCGTAGCCAACTGATCGTCCAATGACGGCGTGCTCCGCAGATCACCTCGAAGTCGAAATCGGGATCGCCTGAAACGCGACGGACGATGGCTGGCATTTCCTGCCGGCCTTGTGCCTTGATGCTCTCGATCAAGTCCCCACACCGTCGAGCAGCACCATGTTCCCAACCACTCGACGCTGAAGTCGAGCGCCGCGGGCTTCCCGATCTTCGGGTTCCGGGACGAAGGCTCCATGGCGTCGCAGACCATCGACGATCAGCGCCAGCGGCTCGACACGAGCTGGGCGGGTCACACGACGATGACCGAGCGCTTTGACGCCTTTCGGGCGCTCGACGACGAGGCCCGGGGCGCCTGGGTCGCCTTCTCGATCGCGCGCACGCTGGAGCCGAGCCACCGGGCCTTTTTCCATGTCTGCGGTCAGCGGAAATCACGCGGCTTAATCTTGATGCCCTCGGTCGGTTGGCCGGGGATGATCCCGGACCCGAGCCGCAGATCGGGAATGTAGATTTCCCTCGCGGCCCGCCCCAGAGGCTGATGCTCGGGATCGCGCGGGTCCGGTGACATCGGGTTTCTGACCACGTCTGCCCTGCTGACCCGATAGATATCGGCGACGTCCGCGCGGCGGCCGACGCTCGCCAGCATGCCCGACAGATCGTCGAGCCGCTGAGCGATGATATGGATGACCTCGCCTTCGCGCTGCACCTGGCCACGCACGGCCATCATCGACGCGCCAAGCACCGTGCGGCGGTTGGCTTCGAAGACCTTGGTCCACACCACGAGGTTGGCAACATCGGTCTCATCCTCCAGCGTGATGAACATGACGCCCTTCGCACTCCCCGGTTTCTGCCGGACGAGAACGATGCCGGCGAGTTCGATCCAGCGCCCATCCTTGGTGGTGCGCAGCGCCTCGCAGGTGATCATCTTGCGAGCCTTGAGTTCGTCGCGCAGGAAAGCGAGCGGACCTGTAGCTCGACATAACGGGCTTCGCTCTCGCTCACGCGAACGCCCCGTGCAGGAACCAGCGCATCGATCCGGTCGACGGGCTCTCTCCATCGCCTGCCCGGAACAGCCAGTAACGGCCACCGCTCAGGGTCTCGACCTGATAATAGTCGCGGATGCTGAGCGGCCGCTCGCTCTCGATCCCGGCGTCACGCCACCATTCGCCGTGCAGCCGTTCGGGTCCGTCGCCCTGCGTGACCCGGTATCGCTTGCCCCGCCAGATGAACATCCTCGGCGCGTCATCGGGCAGAAGGGCGATGACCTCGATCGCTTCGGGCCGCGCCAGCATCCGTGCGGGGCGCGGCAGATCATCGTCCCATCCCGCGCCCCGCGCGGTATCGAGCGCCGGTGAACTCGTCGCCGAGCGCTCGGGCATCTCGCTCGGGTGCGGCGCCATGCGGTGCAGGCACCGACTGCCGAAGCGGTTGGAGAGGGTATCAACCAGAGCGGCGAGATCCGGCCCGGGCTTGCCCAGGCGCTCCAGGCTCTCGCCCTGTCGCGCGGCGACGGGCTCCATCAGCGAGACCAGCAAGGTCATCGATTCGATCCCAAGACCTGGCTCGACGGTCTCGATCTTCGCGCAAAGAAGTTTCGACAGATGGGCCTGGTCGCGGCTCGGCGTGGCCGTGCCGACCCGGATGACCTGCGTATGCCCGTCCACCCGGTGGAAATAGCAATCGAGGCGCCGCGCACCCTTGCCCACCCGGCCAAGCTGATCGACGATATCGGCGACCAGATCGCCGATCACTTGTCCAAAGGCCTCGGCTGTCGCGATTGGCTCCATGAAGCCGCGGCGCGCGCGGGGCAGATGCTCGGGGAATATCGGCTCGATCGGTTCGGCCACAGCGCCGAGCGCCTGATCGAGCCGGCGGTGCAGGCTGCGGCCGAACCGCTTGGCGAGCGGCCCGCGCGGAGCGCCGATCAATTGCTCGACACGTTCGAAGCCGAGCTTTCGCAGTCCCTCAACGACATCGGCTTCGAGCCGCAGCGCCGCTATAGGAAGGAGTGCGATCGCTTTACGATGATCACTAGGTTCGATCGTCACCGGCCGACCGGCGGGAACATGCCGCGCTACCGCATGGGCACAGCCCGCGGTGTCGGCCACGGCGATCTGGACCGATACGCCGAAGGCGGCCACGCGGCGGTGGAGATCCTTGAGCAAGGCCGCCTCGGTGCTGAACAGGGCGGCGCAGCCGGTAATGTCGAGCCACAGACCGTCAGGTGCATCGGGCGCGACGATCGGCGAGTATCGCTGGCCCGCCCATAGCGCCAGGCGGCGCAATCCCTCGACATCGGCTTCAGGTTGCGCGTCGACGACGTCGAGCTCCGGCGCGAACGAGCGCGCCTTGGTGATGGTCATGCCGGCCGCAATGCCGAGCGCGCGTGCGCCGGCATCGACCGCCGCGACGATACGCCGGCCATGATCGGGGATCGCCGTGACGAGCGGGCGTGTAGGGGTTGGTGTGTCGCGCCGGTCAGGCGGCGACTTGGCGGTCTGCCGCCGCAGCCGGTCTGTCGACCAGTGCGGCAGGTAGACCGATACGACCCGTCGCATCGCAGCCCTCCACTATCCATGCGTGCGGATTCCCCCCGCGCACCCGCTCCAGCTCGACGTGCCAGCGCGCGCGGCCGAGGCTCGGGATGCCGAGATCTTCGCTGGGGCTGGCTGTTATCCGCCACCGCGTGACAGCGGCGGTTCCCTCGGCGGCCTGCTCGGGCTTGGACGCGCGCCGAAAAACGAAGGCGGCGACGCCTGATCCCTCGGCGGCGAGCTGGAGCCGCTTCGATGCCGTGGTGCTATATTTGGTGACCTCGCCAACCACGCCGCCAAGGCCGGGATGGCGCAGGCATTCCTCCATGGCGAGCAGGACATTCGCGTCGCTGCCCGCCTCGACATAGATTACGCGATCGGGGTGGAGCCCCGCGAGATGGAGCGCGGGCGCGAACAGGTCGCGCCACCGCAGGCACCAGAGGACCGGGCCTTCCACCCGCGCCAGGATTCCGGCGAGAAAGATCGTCGCGCTCGCATCGTCGGCAAGATCGGGACTGCCGGCGACTTCATGCAGCGCGCCACTCGCTATGCCGCCGCCCGGCAGCCTGGCGTCGATAGCCTCCAGCCCGAACGGAATCGATCCATGGCGGGCGCCCACGCCTTCGATCTGCGCGATGCGCGCTCGCAGATTTTCGATGACGCTGGCTTCGCGCATAACATTCAAAAGACTCGGGCGGTTGATTAGTTCGCTATTTGTTCTATTCAGTCCGCCCGAGAGTCAAGCGTTGGGGGCGTATCGACTTTGCCTCCGGCGGTGGATAACGGCCTCCGCCGGGCTTTTGCTGGCCGCAAAAAAATTGTGCGAAGCGACGCGTCCTGGGTGCCAGGAGGATATGGGAGAGTGATGGCTGCGGATTTCCACCTCGACCGATTCGTGACGGCACAGGCGACGACCTATGACACAGCGCTCGCCGAGATCCGGCGCGGCGCCAAGCGCAGTCATTGGATGTGGTTCATCTTTCCGCAGATCGCCGGTCTCGGCACCAGCGACATGGCGCGGCGCTATGCCATCGGATCGCTGACCGAAGCGCGCGCCTATCTGGCGCATCCCCTTCTTGGGCTCCGACTTCGCGATTGTGTCGGCGCGCTGCAGGATCTGATTGGGACGTCCGCGATCGCGGTGTTCGGCGAGGTCGATGCGATGAAGCTCCGCTCCTGCCTGACCCTGTTCGCCGAAGCGGGCGGAGGCCCGCTCTTTGTCGCGGCGCTCGATCGGTGGTTCGACGGTGCCGCGGACCCAGCGACACTTGTGAAGGTGGGACCTTCCTCGCCCTAGAATTGGCAATCCATCAGGAACACCAGTCGGGTTTGGGATGACGGCGAAGCCATGGTCGCGCGACGCCCATGGCAATGAGAGCCTCGCCCAGATCCCGGCCGTCGACGCGGACGCGCGCGACCGTCCGGTTATAGCTGTGCCCTACCCGCTCGAACGTCACGACCTTGCCATCGAGAAGTGCGCGGGCGCGTTCGGATGCGGCTTCGCCGCGTTCGATTTCGAGCCGGCATTTTGCCTGGCGCGCATGAATCTCGGGCGCGTCGATATTGGCGATCCTGATGCGCTCGCCGCTCACCAGACGAAACGTGTCGCCATCCGTCACATAGCGGACCTGCCCGGTCTCGGCGCCGGCGGATGTGCTGCAGGCAACGCTGCTCATCAGGAGCAGGCAGATCGAAGATGGGAAGCGCAGCCAGGTCATCGCGGGACAGTAGCGCGCGCGTTTCGTGGAACAAGATACGAACGATGGCCTGGGGTCGGATGATGTCGATTTGGGATCAGCACGGTGGAACAGCGCCACCCCCATGCCGGCAGCTTCACCCCGCTCTTTGAGGCGCAATCCTTGGTCGCTCCCGCGGCCTAATGCGATCAACCCGTAAAGGGTCCGCACGCTTCGCTACGGCCTTTTGCCGTGCCGCCAAAAGATGATCGCGGCCACGAGACCAACACTTCGGGCGCCAGTCGAGCGGGGATGAACCCGCCGGCATCTGAAGGAGCCTCGATATGTTCACCGACATCCGGATCGCCCGCAGAAGCGCACTCAGCCTCTCGAAAAGCCTCATGGTCGTAACGATGGTCATCGCGATCGGAACGCAGTTCGCGGTTATCACCGCCGACGACTTCGACGGCGACGTATCCGTCATCAACGAATATGATCCTTTCGCCTGACCCTCGGGCGGGGGCTGCGCCCCCGCCCCTTCTCCCGCGAGATCGCATTTGGATGACCTGACCGAACAAGCCAGTCCGCATTATATCAACTCGACGCTGCGCGAACGTATCGTCGAGCATGTCTTCGTGGGCGAAGCGCTGCGCCGGCTCTGGCAGCTGGGTGTAACGGACGTCGAGGTGCTGCGATCCGAGTTCGATGCCGGCGGTTATGATCTGGTGATGAGCTATCACCGCGTCACCCGCCATATCCAGTTCAAGACCAAGACGCTGGGCGGCAAGACCGATGAGGTGAAGATCAACCTCAAGCTGATGGATAAGCCGAGCGGGTGCATATTGTGGATCGTGGTGACGCCAGATCTGCTGTTCGACCACTATCTCTGGTTTGGCGGCAAGCCGGGTGAACCCTTGCCCGATATCAGCCGGAACATGATCGCCAAGCATGCCAAGGGAAATGCGCAGGGCGAGAAGGCTGAACGGCCAAACCATCGGACGATCAGGATCAGCAAGTTCGAGAAACTGGTGAGCCTGGACATGGTGCTGGAGCGACTTTTTGGTACGCTGGAGCAGGGTCAGGCGGCTCCGGTTGCACCGGACCGGGCTCTAGGCTGACGCCCCGAGCCCCGTTCCGGGTCTCGGCCCATGCGGGTCGCGATCCCTGCCGCGGGGGCTATCGCTCAGCCGACACGGGGGCTGACGATCTCGAGCCAGCGCGAGATCACGCTCGGGGTGGTTCTCTCGCCGGCCCTTAGGTCAAAGATCTCGCGCTCCTCGATCTGGACCCGGCAGACGGTGAAGGCCTGTGCCGGCGTCCGGCTGTTATCCGCGAGCAAGGAGGCGTCGGCGACCTTTATCGCTTCGGCGATCGCCATCTGGGTCCGCGGGAACCGCTCGCGCAATTTATTCTCGGGCACCGCATGGCCATTTTCCTGAACCCGCGTCTGGACACGGCCGATCGAGAGCTCGACGCTCGCCAGTCCCACAAAGATCAGGAGAACGAAATACCCCGCCGTCTGCATCTGGCGAATCTGGTCGATCTTGGATTCGAAGGTGCCGTCGCCCAGCGCCTGCCAGTGGGAAAACACCGTTTCCATTGCGAATGGTACCTTCGCGTTCATCGCATGACCGACAAAGGCTTGTACGCCCTGCTGCGACACCTTCATCCAGCTCTGATCGGTATCGCGCAGTGTCGCCGCCCAGGACGGGAGCGCGCCGTCGCTCGCCTGCTCGGGCAGGATCGACAGCATCATGCGGTCGGCATTGACCAACGGCATCTGCAATTCATCGGCGAGGCTACGGCGCCACAATGTCGATTTGCCCGAACCATTATGGCCAGCGAGCACGATCGCGAGCGGTTTCTTACGCTTTTCCTGTGTCTGGCGAACCTGTCGGATCGCCTCGATCGCAGAGGTCAATCGATCGCCTTGAAGCTACCGTCAACCAGCTGGCCGCGTTCGGTCTTGCCGTTCAGCTTACGGATCATCACGTCGGGATTATCGCTATCGAGCGAGTAGAGCGGCACGTCCTTTTTCGCACGGAGCGTCACGCCCGGCTTGGCCAAGCGCTTCGCCACACGCTCAAGGGCCTGCGTGCTGAGCTCGATATTGTGCTGGACGAGCGCCGACGACGGCGCTGGGGCGGTTATCGTTACGCTGCCGAAGCGGACCCGCCGCGACTTGATCTTGCCCGTCGTGGGCTGAATAACTGCGTTTGTCGCCATATACTGCCCTCCTTCAGGCCTGATGCGATTCTGCTGATACCAAGATAGCGTTTATAAGGGCTGATCGCTAGGGGCTGACGTCCAACACCGTCGCTTGTCCGCAAACCTGCAGGCTCCGGCCGGTAACGGCCGGCGGTCGGCCCTCAAGACCCTCTTTCAACACCGGATCGTCGAGCAGGACGCGCCACGGCGCGCCATAGGTTAGGGCCGCGAGATAATAGGCCGCGCCATCGCAGGCGACCATCCGGCAGCGTTCCTGGGTGTCGATGAGCGAATGCCCTGCCCCGTATCGCGCGACCAGATCGGCCGGATCGACCCGCATCAGCGCGCCGCAGCGGCGGCAGTGGCTGCGCACGAGGATATTGCGCTTGCTCATGGCACCGACGGTCCTCGTCCAGGTCGGCCAGAGAATGTGGAGCGCGGCGGTCATCTTGTCGACGATAGTCCGCTTCATCGCGACTGGTCCAGCATCCTGCTCGGGAACGTGATGGCCAGGTGTTCGCAGCCGCCGAGACGACGGGATCGTCACCATGTCCGGTCCTTGCCGAGGCGCAGGTGCGCGCAAGCCCGTAGCCGGGCTTCTCCTCTGCCGTTTCGACCCTGCGGGTGCGCAAACCTGCTGTGCCCCGGCGCGCCGGTCCCTGTTGAAAGACCCCGATCGGCGGGGTTTGTCGAAAAACACAGGATCGTACATCATGCCCGATCAAAACGCCTCCCCTGCCCCAGCGTCGGATCGCATCGCGACCATCGCCCGCCTCAACGATGCCCTCCGGCAGAACCTCACCCTGCCCGGCCACAATCGTGTGGTGATGACCATTGGTGTCCAGGAGCTGATCGGCGACGTCAGCCTGTTCCGCAACTTCCATGCCCAGGCAGAACTGCTGCGCACCATCCGCGACTATGACGATTTTGGTCCCGACGTTGATCCGCACGGCGAGCGCGATTTCGGGCGGTTCGAATTCCGGGGTGCCGCGCTGTACTGGAAGATCGATTATTATGATCGCACGCTCGATTTTGGCTCGCCCGATCCTGCCGACAGCCAGGTCACCACGCGCGTGCTGACGATCCTTCTAACGAGCGAATATTGAGATATATTGGCCCCGACCATGTCGGGGCCAACAGCTTTTTCGAGGAGTCGCATATGACCCAACCGCCCGTTTTCGAGGCGCTCGAACGCCTGTTCAAACTCGCCGAGTCCTACTCAGGACAGTCCCGCCGGGCCGCCAACTTCCTGCTCGCCTGGTGGAACGCTACCGACAATGGCGGCTTCGACCTTGCCGATCTGTTCGGCGTCGATCACGCGGTCGCCGCCGATATGGGGCTGGTCTTCCTCTATCTGGGCGGCCATCATGGCGCGATCTACCCCGACCAATTGGGCTATGATGACCGGATCATCGCGCTGGTAGAGCGCTGGCGTTTGGCCGCGCCCGCCGAGGACTGAAGCCAGCTGCGGTGGGAAAGTCTGCTTGAGCAGACTCCGGCCCCGACGGTGATCGCGAAAAACCATCCGTCCGCCGACATTGTATTGAATTCAATACAATGGAAGCATAGCCCGATGTCCTTGTCATGATGGAGGAGAGGACGCCTGTGGCGATGGAGGGGCAAGGGAGCGAAGACCGGCGCTCAGCCTTTTTGCAGCTTCGCGTGACCCCGAAGATGCACGCCACGATCGCGCGCCTCGCCTTGGATCAGGGCAATATCACGCTGCGAGCGCTGATCATGAACGCGCTCAAGCAAACCTATGGTCTCGATGTCCCTGATGAGGAGCTTCGTGATCGGCGCGGCCGCCAGCCACGGCCCGCGCTTCTCAAGGAGACAGATGATGGCTGAGTATTTTTCGCGCCATCCCGATCACGCGATCCTGTTTGCGTTCGCCTGCTTCGCGCTGACCGTCTACCTGTTCCGCTACGTCGGACCCAGATTCGGCGCGCGCGGCGACTGGTCGGCGCGGGACCATTATGAGCGCAACCTTCGCAACGGCGGCGACGACTATTGAGCGCGGTTGCCCAGGACGGAAGATCTTCGTGAAAACCATCGTGATCAGTCTCCTGAAAGGCGGCGTCGGCAAAACCTTCCTCGCGACCCATCTCGCCTGGTATCTCGCCGAGCAGGCGGGGCGCCGCGTCGCGTATATCGATCTCGATCCGCAGGGCAGCTCGACGCGTCGCCTCGCCAAAGAGCGCAATGGCTGGTTCTCGGCCGACCTGTTCGATCCCGAGGCCAAGCTCGTGCTTGAAGATGCACCCGGCATCACCGTGTTCGGCGCCGACCCGCGCCTGCAAATGGTCAAGGCGGCCGCAGACGTACTCGACTTCATCGGGCGCTTCCGGGGGCTGCCCAAGCATTTCGATTATTGCGTCATCGACACCGGACCCAAGTGGGATGAACTGACCTTGAGCGCGATGGCGGTTGCCGACGAGGTGATCGCGCCGGTCCAGGTTGCCGAGGATTCGATCGAGTGCGCCAAGATGCTGCTGACCGCGCTCAAGAAGGCCGAAGCCGCGCGCGGCGGCCGCAAGGTCAATTTCCTTGGGCTGCTGCCGTCGATGGTCAACGCCTTCGACAAGCGCGAGATGGAGAATGCGGTGAAGCTCGCGCACGCCGTTGGCCCGACGATGATGTTCCCGGCCTTCGTGAAGGCGCGGCCGACCTACAAACATTCGGCCGAGAACCATCACGCGGTCTGGCACGAGAAGGGGAGCGGCGCCAAGGCGGCCTCCGAGGAGATCCGCACGATCCTCGCCGAGGTGGAACGTCGGGTTGATACCAGGACCAAGGAGCCGGCCTGATGGGAAAGTTCGACCAACGGGCCGAGGAATTCGGGATGCTGGTAGGCGCGCACGAAAGTGCGCGCCGCGTCGAGGAACTGCCGCTCGACTGGCTGACGCCCGATCCCGGCAATCCCCGCACGCATTTCGATGAAGCCGAGATGGCGGAGCTTGCGGCTTCGATCGAGGCGCGCGGCGTGCTGCAGCCGATTATCGTCCGTCCCAAGAATGGAGATGGCAAGCATGTCATCCGGATGGGTGAGCGGCGTTACCGCGCCTCGCTCGCAGCGGGGAAGAAAACCATCCCCGCGATCGTGGTGGATGCGGGGGAGGGGGCCGATGTCCTTGCCGACCAGATCGTCGAGAATGACCAGCGCGCCAGCCTCTCGTCGCGCGAGCTCGCTTTGGGCGTCGAGCGCATGCTGGCCGATGGAAAGAACCAGGCCGAGATCGCCAAGGCGCTCGGCCGTTCGAAGCAGTTCGTCTCGCTCTACGCCGCTTATGGCGAGATGGAGCCATATCTGCGCGACGCAATCGACAAGGCCCCGATCCGGGTTCTGTACGATTTGCACCGGGCTGCACGAAAACACCCGCTGGAGGTTCGCGACTTCGTCAGGGGATTCGGCGAGCGGGGCGTGACGCTTGCGGAAGGCACGAAGTTCGTCACCTCGCTCAAAGTGCCGGCTGAAACAGGGGCGCCGTCTGCAAAGGCCGCGCCCGCCGCCGGGCCAGTCGAGCCAGTGCCTGGAAAGCGGGTGGGCAGGGCAGGGCGGTCATCGGCATCGTTACAGCCGAGCCCGTTCAAGGTCATGGTTGGCACCAGATCTGCCCGACTGGTGCTGCCCGATCGGGTCCGTGTCGTGTTCGATGACGGTGACGAAGATGAGGTGGCATCATCCGACCTGTCGTTCGATTGACGCGATTAGGGTAGAGTGGCGAGCTGAGGTCGATGAGTCGCTTTGGAAAGTCAGGATTACCGATGGCCGGTGAGATGGACGATATCTGTGCGCAGGTGGATTGCCCAAAATGCGGGGCAATTCTCAACGTGCCCTTCAGCCAGATACGGTTGCAGAAGGCCGCGGCCTGTTCGTGCGGTGCGATGATCCGTCTTGAGGACGATACTCCGATCGCGGCCATTCAACGCCTGATCGACGAGGCGAACCCGCCAACGTCGGCCAATGATGCCTAGCGCGAGACCAACCACCAGAACCCCTCACTCCGCGTAGAGAAATCGATTTTTCAGATAGAATGATGGCGGCATCCCTTCTTCCAGGGATGCCGCCATTTTCATTTCGCAGGGCATTTTCGGCTTGCGTACGCAGCCGGGGAGGCGATGATTCGAAGGAAGGCTCCGAGTCTGCTTGAGCAGACAGTAGAAGGTTCAAATTAGGTGAGGGCCGGATAGGCGTGACGCCGGGGATGTATGACAATAGCCTTTGATGCATGCCCGTCTTCACCTTCCGTCTCGACGATGACATCGCCCAGCGCTTCGATGCTGTGGCGGAGAGCGCCGGTGGCCGCTCAGTTTTGCTGCGGCGCCTCGTCATGAATGCAGTGGACGCGGAGGAGGGCGAGAGGTCGGGGCCAGTCCGCCGGCGGGAGCGAGCAACACGGCGGTTTGAGATCCGGCTGACCGATGCGGAAATTGCAGCGCTGGATGCCAAGGCCGATGCTTTGGGTATGAAGCGAACCGACTGGGTGACGAGGCTGGTGCGCTGCCGCTTGCATTCGGCGGCACCGCTGCCGCTTGAAGAGCGGGCGGCAGTGGCTCAGGCGTGGCGCGAGCTCAACCGGATCGGCATCAATCTCAATCAGGCAACGCGGGCGCTCAATGCTTCGGTGATGGTCGAATCCGGGCTCGATGTCGCGCGCGAGGCGGCGCGGGTGGCAAGCTTCCGGGCGGAAATCCGGACGGCGCTTGCCGGTCTCGGCGCCGCGCTCAAGGGCGATCTTGCCTATTGGGACAGCCTCGATGCTTGAGGAGGAGGGCATCCTGCCGCTGCCCAGCCTCATGGAGGCATGGCGGCCGCCCACTGGCGGGAAACGGACACTGCGGGGGGCCTATGTCCGCGTCGGGCGAGGTGGGCTAGGCCTGGGAGGGCAGGGGCGCGCCACGCCGCTGAGCCAGGCCGAGGCTCGGGCCAAGCTCGAGCGGATCGTGCGCAAGGCCCCGGAGGTCATGGTCAAGGTCTCGGGCAAGCAATATGGCGCGCATCATCTATCTGAGCATTTCGGCTATGTTGCGCGGCACGGGAAGCTTGCGGTGCGCTCAAGCGAAGGCGAGATCATTGATGATCCCAAGCGGCTGAAGGAGATCGCGCAGGACTGGGCCATGCTCGACGAGGCGATGAACGAGCATGGCCGCGACCGGCCGACTTCGCTGTCGCTGGTCCTCTCCATGCCCGGTGGCTCGACCGATCCCGAGGCGCTGCAGGATGCCGCCCAGGCGTTCGCCCGGATCCTGTTCGAGGACAATCACGCCTATATGCTGGCGCTCCACACAGATACCGATCATCCGCATGTCCATCTGACGGTGGCCACCGAAGGTGCGGACGGCACGCGGTTCAATCCGCGCAAGGCCGACCTCCATCATATGCGAGAGACATTCGCGCATGAGCTACGTGCGCGCGGCATCGCGGCTGAGGCGACGCCCAGACGCGCACGCGGTCACGTCCAAAAGCGTGTGCGCTCAGCAGCGCTGCATCTCGATGCTCGGATCGGTCAGGAGGGGCGCCGGCTCAATATGGATGAACTCAACGTGCTGCGCGCCCGGGTCTTTGCGCACGCGCGCGATGAGGAACGGCGGCCGCAAGACGTGATGGCGCTGGTTCGCCAGAAGCAGATACGCGGTGCTTATGCGGAGGCGGCGGTGGCGCTTGCACGTACCGGCGAGGCCGACGACCAGGCGCTTTCCGACGAAATTGCGGGTTTCCTGGCGGCTATGCCGCCGGCGGTCTCCCGACGTCTGGCCCTGGCCCGCGAGATGATGCAGGGGCGGCAAGCGACACAGCCGGCGCGCCAGCTGGAGGGTGAAGCTGGTCCCGAGCGGCCAGCGCCGGAGCGTGGGCGGGAGCGTTGATTCGCATGGGGCGGTTGATCTTGCGAAGGGATGCTCCCACTAACATGTGCTAGAATGTCTTGGAAATTCGAGGGAACTGGCGCTTTCTGTGGTCATAGCTTGTTAGAAAAAACCGTGCTATTATCTAACAGACCGGAGCTTGGACATGTCTGCGGTGGCTGATCGGATTATGAAGCGTGTGCGCGGCAAGGGCCGTGGCTGGGTGTTTACGCCCAAGCAGTTCGTCGACTTCGGTACGCGCGGCTCGGTCGACATGGCGCTGTCGCGTCTCGCGCATGCCGGTGACATCCGCCGGATCGGCCGCGGTCTCTACGACTATCCCCGCCAGCATGACAAGCTTGGTGCCCTGAGCCCGGATCCCGGGCAGGTGGCCCAAGCGCTCTCTGCGCAGAGCGGCGATGCGCTCGCGCCGTCGGGAGCGGCGGCGGCCTAATAGCCTTGGTCTCTCGACGCAGGTGCCCGCCCGGGCGAGCTACGCCACCAGCGGCCGCACCCGCACCGCCGAGGCTGGCGGCCGCAGCGTTACCTTGAAGCACAGCCGCGCGCCGGTGCTCGACGCGCCGGAGTCTGTGAATGCGATCGTCCAGGCGCTCGCGCATCTAGGGAAGGGCAATATCGACGCGGATGCGATCGGGCGCTTCGCCGCGCGCCTCGACGATGCCGGTACGCGCGCGCTGGTCGCGGCCCGCTCGGCCATGCCGGGCTGGATGGGCGACATTGTCCTCAAGATCCAGGCGTCGCGGAGAGATAGGTCATGCAGGGAGAAAGGGTAGCGCCGCTGGCGCCACCAGCAAATCTCCAGATGCAGGGTCGGGCACAAGGATGGGTACGGCCGGATAAAGTGTCGGCCATGTCGAATACTTGGCGATCCATGTCGCGGCGCTTGGAGACAGCCAGCCCGTCAAGGTCGTGATACTCGCATAGCGCTGCGCGAGCGGAAGCGCGATGATGGGTTCATAGTGGGCGACGCGGTTGCGCAATATACGCAGGTCGCGCAAGTCCCGCGCGATCACACCGCGCTGTACGCCTTTGGCCTGAAAGATGGGTCGCAGGCTTTGCCAGAGGTGGTGTGACTTGGGGCCGAAGAGTGACGCCCAGAAGCCGAAGTTCAACTCCGCTACGATCTGCGGACGGGTCGCTGCCTTCCCGTCTTTCTGCAGCGTTTGCCGTGCTTTTGCGATTGCGCCCGTCTGATAGTTCGTCACAAGGATCGCAGGATCGTCGATCCAGGCGGCGCCATGTTGCGCCGCAAGCTGCGCGTCCGCCATGTTACGCAGCACGACCTCGAGCATGTGTAGAGGGCCATAGAGGGCTGCGGAAAGCTGCACATTATAGGTGTACAGGCGCTCTGCGAGCGTCTGATCGGCTCCGGCCCACTTCAGATAAGTGTCGAAGCGGTCAGCGGACAAGGCATGAACGAATGTTGGCACGGGAACCTTTTCACTTGATTTTTAGGCACCCTTGCGCCATATGAACTGGGTATCCCCCGGCGGTCCCTGCTTTGCAAACCGTCGGGGCACTTTATTTCTCGACATCGTCGATTCGATCTTCAATGCCGTTGCTGGAGTAGCGCAGCGTGAATGAACTCGCGCGCCGCCGGCATGCGAGGAGATTTTGCGTGATCACAGCGAAATAGGGGTCTGAGTAGCAACGGAACAGAAAACCTACATAAGGCCGCCTGGGCCGATTTGCCTTTCCAACAAACCCGGGTTTGGTGCGAAGGCGATCGCTGGCGCCGTGGTGGCGCTGAAGCCTTCTCATTCTTCCCAAAAACCCGTCCAGAAACCTGTAGCCGATAAACCCTGTTCAGCTTAGGTTGCTGCACAGGGGGCGGACATGCTGATCGGCTACATGCGCGTATCGACCGGGGAGCAGAACCTCGACCTCCAGCGCGATGCCCTGGAACGGGCTGGATGCGAGCGGATCTATGACGACGTCTGTTCTGGGCGGGCGACCGAGCGTCTCGGCCTGGCCAAGGCGCTCGACGTCGCCCGAGATGGCGACGCTCTCGTTGTATGGAAGCTCGATCGCATCGGCCGCTCGCTGACGCATGTCGTCGGCCTGGTCAGCGACCTGCAGAAACGCGGGGTCGGGCTCAAGGTGCTGACCGGCGACGTGGACACAACCACGGCGACCGGCAGGCTCGCATTCGGCATCTTCGCGACGCTCGCCGAGTTTGAGCGTGACCTCATTCACGAACGGACCATGGCGGGGCTGGCGGCGGCCCGCGCGCGAGGTCGCGCCGGCGGGCGTCCGCGTGTGATGACAAAGCAGAAGCTCAAAGCAGCGATGGCCATGATGGCCGACCGCGACAATGCTGCGCGCGATGTCGCCGCCCAGCTCGGGATGTCGTTGTCGACGCTCTATGCCTACGTTGACGCCAAAGGCCAGCCACGGGAACAGGCGACGGAACTTCTCGGTAAACCGACGACGAGGGGTTCCGCTCGGGCGCAACAGGCCTGATCCGTGCCGGTCGGCTTCCTTACCGACAGCCAAACCCGCGAATATGGCCGGTTCGCCGGCGAACCCACACCGGACCAGCTCGCTCGCTATTTCCACCTCGACGACACCGATCGCGCGTTCGTGGCCGAGCACCGCGGCGACCACAACCGACTTGGCGTTGCGGTTCAGCTTGGCTCGCTGCGCTTCCTCGGGACCTTGCTCGAAGATCCTGCCGTGGCGCCGGTCTCGGCCGTGCGCTTCGCCGCCGACCAGTTGTCGATCACTGGCTCGGCCGAACTCTTGACGGTCTACGCGAAAAGCGCGGGCCGTTGGCGGCATGGTCCCCGCATCCGCGAGCGCTACGGCTACCGCGCCTTCGCCGACTTTGGAATCGCGTTCCGCCTCAATCGCTTTCTATATGCGTTGTGCTGGACCGGCGCCGACCGCCCCTCGGCGCTGTTCGACCGCGCGGTTGCATGGCTGCTTGAAGCCAAGGTGCTGCTACCGGGGCTCTCGGTGCTCGAGCGCGCCGTGGCCAGGGTTCGGACGCGCGCAAACTCGCATCTGCACCGCCTGTTGATCGAGGCGATGACGCCTGAGCAACGGGCGAGCCTCGACGAGCTCGTCGCGGTCCCCGATGGCGGGCGCCAGAGTCCGCTCGATCGCCTGCGCGACGGCCCGTATATCCAGAGTGGCCGCGAAATCAGCCGTGCGCTCACGCGCCTGGAAGAGATCCGCGTGATCACCAACGGCCTCCCGCAAACGGATCGTCTGCCGCCAGGTAAAATCGTGGCGCTCGCCCGCTTCGCGGCGGCGGCAAAGGCGCAGGCGGTTGCACGGCTTCCAAACGATCGGCGCGCGGCCACGCTCCTTGCCTTCGTCAGGACGCTGGAGGCGACGGCCGGCGACGATGTCAAGGTCGAGCGCCCGTTCCGCTATATCCGCGAGGACTTCTTCCTGGGCCGATCCTTCCGCAACATGGAGGACCTCAACGCCCAGCTCATCGACTGGCTCGACACCGTCGCCAACGTACGCGTGCACGGGACGACCCAACGGGTGGTGGCCGAGGCCTTCGCCGAGGAGCAGGAAGAGCTGCAGCGGCTGCCAGAGCATCGCTTCAACGCCGTCCTGAAGCTCGAGCGGCGGGTCAGCCATGACGGGCTCGTGGCGGTCGGCGGCAACTATTACAGCGTACCCGACAGGACGCGCCGGATCGTTGAGATAGAGCAGTTGCCGGACCTGGTCCGCATCATCGACCGCGGCATCGTCGTTGCCGAGCACCCCGTGCTCGAGGGACGCCGGCAATATCGCATCGACCGGCGCCACCGCACCGGGCGGCCGCAACCGCGAACACCGGATCGGCCCATGACGATGCTCGGCCGGATCGGCGACCATGTGCCGTTGCGCTCGCTGACCGTCTACGAGGCGATCGGCGCGAGCCTGGCGAAGCCTGTCCTGAGCGCCTGCCGCAGGCCGGCAGTCGAAGGGGAGGGGCGGCCATGAATGCCATTGCCCCATCCACCCGTGTCGACTCCATCCGCCGGAGCCTCGTCAGCCTCAAGATGCCCCGGGCGCTCGAGATCCTCGATGCGACCCTGCGCCGTATCGAACAGGGCCAGATCGACGGCATCGAAGCGCTCGACGAGCTGCTGGGCGAGGAGCTGTCGCTGCGCGAGAACCGGCGGATCAAGGCCGCTCTGCGCATGGCGCGCCTGCCTGTGGTGAAGACCCTGGCGGGCTACGACTTCTCGTTCCAGCCCTCGCTCGACAGGAACCGCATCCTCGCGCTCGCCGGCCTCGACTTCATAGAGCGCGCCGAGGTCGTCCACCTGCTGGGACCGCCCGGCACCGGCAAAAGCCACATTGCCACCGCACTCGCGGTCGAGGCCGTGCGCGCCGGCAAGGCGGTCTACTTCATCCCGCTCGCCGACCTCATCGCCCAACTCACCAAGGCCGAACGCGAAGGCACGCTCCGGGAGAAGATCCGCTTCCTCGCCAGGGCATCGCTGCTGGTTGTCGACGAGATCGGATACCTGCCGGTCACACCGGGTGGTGCGAACCTGTTCTTCCAGCTCGTCAACGCCCGCTACGAAAAGGGCGCCATGATCCTCACCTCCAATCGCGGCTTCGCCGAATGGGGCGAAGTGTTCGGCGATCCCGTCGTTGCCACCGCGCTGCTCGACAGGCTGCTGCACCATGCCGTGGTCATCCAGATCGAAGGTTCCAGTTATCGCATGCGTGAGCACGCCGCGCTCGTCCCCGAAAACGTCCGCGCCGGCGTCGCGTTCAATCCACCCCAAGGTAAGCGCCGCGGACGACCACCAAAGAAAGCCAATCCCGATCCCGATTACGGCTGATCACCGTCCGAACCCAGCCAACGAGGTAGGGAATTTTAAGCGCCCACTTCTGCGGAAACTTCGGTGCCCATTGACACCAACCTGGTGCCCGGTGCCTATGTCAACGTGCGCCCGCTAGAGGGCTTCGAAATGGAGACACCATGGCACCGCGGCCGGGTATTGCTGATTGGCGATGCCGCACATCCGACTACCCCACAGCTCGCATCAGGCGCGGGGATCGCGGTGGAAGACGCGCTGGTCCTGGCCGAGGAATTCACTCGGGGGCTACCGGTCGAAGAGACGCTCCAGGCATATACTGAGCGGCGCGAATGGCGCTGCCGCCTGGTGGTCTCGAGCTCGGTCAAGATCGGCCAGCTCGAACAGGCGCGGGCTCCCGTCGAGGAGCAAACCGCGATTGTCGAATACGCACTAGCAAGGCTAGCTGAACCTGTCTGATGCGTCTGGCGAGAGGGAAAACGAACAGGCGATCAGGTGCGATTGCCAAATCCAGCTGAGAACAACGCGCGATCAATTTCCAGAAACGTCGGAACCGGCACGTTTCGGGAACGGGCGAGGCGAACCACCGCCCCCACCAGAGCATCGTACTCGCTCGTTCGCCCAGCCATGAGATCGCGCTGGAGCGAAGTTGTTGCGTCGGGAGGGAACTTTGCCGTAAAAATAAGTGTGCGGTCGACGCAGTCCGAAGGCAGATCAATTCCCGAAACCCGCGCAAGCGCAGATACCTCGGCCATGGCTCTGCGCAACATCGCCGCGGAGCAAGGGCTCAACATCACGCTTCCTGCCGGTATGCGCAGGTAACTCGCTACTCCGCCAAGCGATGCTGCGAGCAGCAATTTGCGCCATAGTTCGACACGAATGTCTTGGGCGACAGCACTTGCTATTCCTGCAGCTTTGAGTTGCTGAACAACCTGGTCGACGGCCCGTTCGTCCGGTCCTGCCGTTCGGCCCAGCAAAATATCCGGATCGACCCCAACGTGCCGGACCGTGCCCTCGCGAAGCTCGAAAAATCCATGGACGCGCCCAGCGAGGATAGTCGAATCGGACAAGCTTCGCGCTGCCTGGTCCGGCGCTTCTACTCCGTTTTGCAACGTCACTATCCTGCCTGACGCCCCCGGCAGGATGCGCAGCCGATCCAGAACGTGCGGCAGATCGCAGGTCTTGGTGCAAATGATGGACTGGCGCGGCCACCCCTCGAGTTGATCCCATTCGAGAGCCGGAATCTGGACCGTCTCGAACCCGCTTGCAGAGGCAATCCGCAGCCCCTCCCTTCGCAACTGATCAAGGCGCCGCCCGCGCGCGAGCAGCGTGACCTCGTTGCCGGCGCGATGCAATCGTGCCGCAACAAAGCTCCCGATTGCTCCCGCCCCGATAACCAGCGTCTCAACCAAGGTCGGCTCTGAACCCAGACGATTGTGCGGGGGCTTCGTGGGCAACATCGGCCGCGAGCCGTCTCAATGATCGATGCAATTGTCGGAACAGCGCCGCTGGCGGCGCCGAGCCCATGAAGCTCGACGACAACGCGCCGATGACATTGCCGTCAGGGCCGGAGACCGGAATGGCAAAGCAGTAAAGGTCCTCTCTTATTTCGTGCCGATCAAACGCCAAGCCGGCTTCCCGGACAACTTCCAGTTCACCACGAATCGCGTCCGGATTGGTTATGGTGTTGGGGGTGAGAGCGACAAATGGCCCCGCTCGCAGATAGTTGTCCAGCTGCTTAGACGGTAAAGCCGCAAGCAGCACTTTCCCAATTGCCGAGCAGTAGGCTTCGAGTTGCATGCTTTCCGCGGTGAACAGATCGACCTCTCCGCCATTCTCTTTGACCAGGTACGTTACCATACCGTCTTCCAAAATGCCGAAATGCAGCAGGACCCGATGCCGTCTCGCAAGCCGTCCGAGCGGGCGCCGGAGGCGTGAGGCGAGTCGCTGCGTTGGATCTGGCCGAGCCAACTGAAGATCAATCAGCACTCGTCCGGGCAAAAAGCATCCCCGTGTCAAACGGTCGACATACCCCTCCTCCTCGAGCGTCGCGGCAAGCCGGTGTGCGGTGGCAAGCGGTATTGCTTCCTGCCGGGCGAGCTCGGTCAGCGTCGAATGCCCACCGTCGCAAACGATGGCATGCAGGAGCCTCAGCCCTTTAGCCAAGGTCGATGATTGCCTGGTAGTCATTAGCCGAACATGTGCGATTTACTCTCAATTATCAAGAGATGTTCGTCAATGCATGCTGACGTTGCGGAGCCAATGCGCTAGTGCCTCTGGCAAGGAGAGCGCCATGAATCCACAATTGCAAACTGCTGCTCGGTTACTCCGTGATGCTTATTCAAAGGCCCCGCTCGCGCCGCTGCGCGATTATCTCGAGCCGACCGACGCGATTGGCGCTTATGCTGTGCAAGAAATCAACACGCGGTTCTGGGAAAGCCAGGGTCGCCGGATCGTGGGACGCAAGGCAGGACTCACGGCCGAGGCTGTACAGAAACAGCTGGGCGTCGACCAGCCGGACTTTGGCGTCCTGTTCGAAGACATGCGTGTGCCGGATGGAGGAACACTCGATCCGAGCAAATGTATCCAAGCCAAGGCAGAGGCGGAAATCGCCTTTGTGCTTGGGGGCGACCTTCTCTCACCACTCTCCACCCCTGCCGAGGTAGCCGCTGCCGTCGCCACGGTGCATGCCGCGATCGAGATCGTCGACAGCAGAATTGCCGACTGGAAGATCACTTTCGCGGACACCGTTGCCGACAACGGCTCCTCGGCCTTTTTTGTGCTGGCTGGTGAAGGTCTACCCCTCGCAGATCTAGATCTGGAAGGCGCCAAGATGGCTATGACCGTGAGCGGAGAGGTCGCGTCCACAGGCGTCGGATCTGCGGCGCTCGGTAATCCGCTCAATGCAGCCGCGTGGCTGGCTCGGACGCTAGCCGAACGGGGCGAGCCGCTTAAGGCCGGCGATATTCTTCTCGCTGGGGCTCTCGGCCCGATGGTTTCGCTGAAGCCAGGCGTCGAAGTCCGTGCCGAAATCTCCGGGATCGGAACCTGTTCCTTCACATTCGCCGGAGCCTGACCATGGGCAAGAAAAAGGTTGCGATCATCGGCTCGGGCAACATCGGCACCGACCTTATGATCAAGGTGATGCGCCTGTCAGAAGTGCTCGAGATGGGCGTGATGGTAGGGATTGATCCCGCCAGCGACGGGCTGGCCCGCGCCGCACGGATGGGGGTGGCGACCACGCATAAGGGGATCGATGGCCTGCTCGCCATGCCCGAATTTGCCGATGTCGAGATCGTCTTCGACGCGACCAGTGCCGGGGCACACAAACGTAACAGCGAACTGGTGCTGGCGGCGGGCAAGCGGATGATCGACCTCACCCCGGCAGCCATCGGGCCCTACGTGATCCCACCGGTCAACGGTGACAAGTGCCTCGATGCGCTCAACGTCAACATGGTGACTTGCGGCGGGCAGGCGACGATCCCGATCGTCGCGGCGGTGAACCGGGTGGCCAAGGTTCACTACGGCGAGATCATCGCCTCGATCGCCTCGAAGAGTGCTGGCCCCGGTACCCGTGCCAACATCGACGAGTTCACCGAGACCACCAGCCAGGCGATCATGGATGTCGGCGGGGCAACGCGCGGCAAGGCGATCATCATCCTCAACCCGGCCGAACCGCCGCTGATCATGCGCGATACGGTCTATTGTCTGTGCGAGGATGCCGACCAGGAGGCGATCCGCCAGAGCATTCACGACATGGTTGCCGAAGTGCAGAGCTATGTCCCGGGCTACCGGCTCAAGCAGGCGGTGCAGTTCGAGCACATCGGCTCCAACCGCCCTCTGCAGATCCCGGAGATGGACGGCGAATACACCGGGCTCAAGGTCTCGGTGTTCCTTGAGGTCGAAGGCGCGGCTCACTACCTGCCGTCCTATGCCGGCAACCTCGACATCATGACCTCGGCGGCGATGAAAACCGCCGAGAAGATCGCTGCCCGCATGCATGAAGGAGCCACGACATGAGTTTCGATCCCAACATGCAAAAGCTCTATATTCAAGACGTCACCCTGCGCGACGGGATGCATGCGATCCGCCACCAGTATGGCCTCGATCATGTCCAGGCGATCGCCCGCGCACTCGACCGGGCCAAGGTCGATGCGATCGAGGTCGCGCATGGCGACGGCCTGCAGGGCTCAAGCTTCAACTACGGCTTTGGTGCCTACACCGACTGGGACTGGATCGGCGCAGTTGCCGAAGTGCTCGAGCATTCGGTGCTCACCACACTGCTGCTGCCGGGTATCGGCACGGTCCACGATCTGAAGCACGCTTACGAGATGGGTGTGCGCTCGGTCCGCATCGCGACGCACTGCACCGAGGCCGATGTCAGCAAGCAGCATATCGAGGCCGCCCGCAATCTCGGCATGGATGTCTCGGGCTTCCTGATGATGAGCCACATGATCGATCCCGAGGCGCTTGCTGAGCAAGCGCTGCTGATGGAAAGCTACGGGGCACACTGCGTCTACGTCACCGACAGCGGCGGGGCGATGAACATGGATGAATACGCCGCGCGTTGCCAGGCCTATGACCGGGTTCTCAAACCCGAGACCCAGCGTGGTGTTCACGCTCACCATAACCTCAGCTTGGGCGTCGCCAACTCGATCGTGGCGGTGCAGAACGGTGTGGTCCGGGTCGATGCCAGCCTGGCCGGGATGGGCGCTGGCGCGGGCAATGCCCCGCTCGAAGTGTTTATCGCCGCTGCCGACCGGATGGGCTGGAACCACGGTTGCGACTTGTTCGCACTGATGGATGCGGCCGAGGATCTTGTCCGTCCGTTGCAGGACCGCCCCGTCCGTGTCGACCGCGAGACGCTGACGCTGGGCTATGCCGGGGTCTATTCCAGCTTCCTGCGTCACGCGGAAAAGGCCAGTAGCGATTACGGTGTGGATACCCGTTCGATCCTGGCCGAAGTGGGCCGCCGCAAGATGGTTGGCGGACAGGAAGACATGATCGTCGATATCGCGCTGGACATGGTAAAAGCGCGATGACGACGAAAAGCGTATTCCGCTTCGGCGGTGGAGAGCGCTGCAGTGATCCACGCAGCCGCGACAAGACCATCGTCGGCGGCAAGGGCTCAAACCTCGCGGAAATGGCCGGCATCGGCCTACCTGTCCCCCCCGGCTTTACCATTACCACCGAGGAATGCGGCCGCTACCTGAAGGAATGCGCCAACTTCTCCGATTCGCTCCACGCCGAAGTCGCCGCCGCGCTCGCCCACATCGAAACGGCCGTCGGCAAGAAGTTTGGCGACGCGTCCGATCCGCTGCTCGTCTCGGTACGCTCCGGCGCCCGCGTCTCGATGCCCGGCATGATGGACACCGTGCTCAACCTCGGCCTCAACGATCAGACCGTGCTCGGCCTCGCGAAAACCTCGGGCGACGACCGCTTTGCCTGGGACTCCTATCGCCGCTTCATCCAGATGTATTCCGACGTCGTCCTCGGCCTCGATCACCACCTGTTCGAGGAAGCGCTCGAAATCATCAAGGAACATTTTGGCTATACCAATGACCTAGAAATGACCGCACAGGACTGGCAAGCACTTGTTCAATGCTACAAGAAGCTTGTTGAGGACACTCATGGCCAGCCCTTCCCCGCCGATGCCTACTTAGGCAGGGCGCCGGCGATCATCCAACAGCGTGAAAGGATCAAGCGACAGACCTTCGAACATCGGCGCTTGCAACACCGCAAGCTCGCCGACTAACATCAACCCCCAGACGAGGCCCGCACTCCGCTAATCTACGCCGAGAGTTGTGCCGAATGTTCTGACGACGGACACCCTTAAGGGGTGTAACTGGTTTCAAGGAGAGGCTAAGTGGCTGCACGCAAAGTTATTGTCACAGTCGCGCCAACCGGCGGGATGGCGCTCAAGTCGCAGAATCCTGCGCTTCCAACACAGCCCCAGGAAATTGCCGATGACGTGTACCGCTGCTATAATGCTGGTGCGAGCGTCGTTGCGGTTCATGCGCGAAGGCCAGAAGACGACGGGGCAACCTGCAATCCCGCCATCTACCGTGACATCAATGAGCGCATTCGCTCGCACTGCAACATTGTTCTCAACAATTCGACTGGCGGCGGCGTTCATGGCGATATGGTGCGCCAGGCGGCCAACGGCTATTGGGAAATTCTTTGGGAAGAGCGCATCAAAGGGATCGAAGCTGGCGCAGAAATGTGCACGCTGGATCCCACAACCATCGTTGCTTCTTTCGATGGCAAAGAGATATTGATGAATACGTCGCCGTCGCGCTGTCGCGAACTGGCGATCAAGATGCAGGAAAAGGGCATCAAGCCCGAATGGGAAGTGTTCAGCCCGACGCATCTGCTCCAGGATGTCGTTGCTTGCATCAAGGAAGGGCTCGACAAAGCGCCTTATTTCATAAATGTCGTGCTTGGCGTCAACCAATTCCAAGGCGCATTGCCTTACTCGCCGAAGATTCTGCAGCAAATGGTTGATATCCTGCCTGAAGGCTCGTTATTCAACGTAAGTGCGGTCGGGCCGGCCCAGCTCAATGCAGGAGTTCTTTCGTTGCTACTGGGCGGGCATGTACGTGTCGGCCTCGAAGACAATCTTTATTACGAGCGCGGGCAACTCGCGACGAATGTGCAGCAGGTCGATCGGATCGTGCGCATCATCCGTGAATTGGGGCTCGAGCCAGCTACCCCTGATGAGGCGCGTGAGATCATGGGCCTCCCGCTGCTCGGATAGCCACACGGCCAATCTGCCTAGGGCACTAGCTTTTGAGTGGTTTTGTCGCTAAGGAGGGCAGGTTCTGGAAGAGAAGGAAAGTAGGGTGAGATCAGCGGACGTTGTCATCGTTGGAGCTGGCCATGCCGGTGCCCAGTGCGCAATTGCGCTCCGTCAGGCTGGGTACGAAGGCTCGATCGCGTTGGTCGGTCGCGAAAACGAAGTGCCCTACGAACGGCCACCGCTTTCCAAAGAATATTTCTCCAGAGAGAAATCGTTTGAGCGCCTCTACATACGCCCCCCGGAATTTTGGCGCGAAAAAGACATTCATCTCACTCTAGGTATTGAGGTGAGTGCTGTTGACCCCGGTTCCAAGGTCCTCACGCTTTCGGACGGTTCAGCCTTCGCTTACGGCCAGCTTGTTTGGGCCACGGGTGGTGATCCGCGCAAGCTGGCTTGCCCTGGAGCGGAGCTTTCAGGTGTACACGCCATCCGAACTCGAGCCGATTGCGACAGGCTGATGGCTGAAATCGATCGCGGTTTGACGCAGGTCGTTGTCGTCGGCGGCGGCTACATCGGCCTCGAAGCTGCTGCCGTTCTGACCAAGTTGAATTGCCATGTTACCTTACTTGAAGCGATGCCGAGGGTTCTGGCGCGCGTTGCTGGGACTGAACTCTCCACTTTCTACGAGAATGAACACCGAGGACATGGTGTCGATCTGCGGACCGGCATTACGGTGGCAGCCCTGGAAGGGCAGGAATCAGTTACAGGGGTGCGGCTGGGAGACGGCAGTGTCTTGCCCGCACAGGCAGTGATTGTCGGCATTGGGATTGTACCAGCCGTAGCGCCGCTGATAGAGGCTGGCGCAGCTGGAGACGGGGGTGTCACGGTCGATGAATATTGCCGCACCTCTTTGCCGGATGTCTTCGCCATCGGTGATTGCGCTTCTTTTTCGTGCAGCTTCGCCGATGGTAGGGTGTTGCGCGTTGAATCGGTGCAGAATGCCAACGATCAAGCAAGTTGCGTAGCCAAGACAATCTGCGGCGATCCCCAGCCGTACCGAGCCTTTCCATGGTTTTGGTCCAATCAATATGACCTGCGCCTGCAAACCGCGGGGCTCTCATTAGGCTACGATCAAACAGTGGTTCGCGGTGATCCCGCGGTGCGAAGCTTCTCGGTGCTGTACCTCAAACAGGGACGAGTAATTGCACTAGACTGCGTGAACATGGTCAAAGATTACGTGCAGGGCCGCAAGCTGGTCGAGGCGAATGTTTGCGTCAGCCCGGAGCAGCTTGTTGATACCGGTCTGGCGCTTAAGGATCTGATCCCGGTCTAGAATCTGGCTATTGGAGCAGGGAGACGCCACAGAAGAGTGTTGGCAAAGCGTCTTGGAGAGAGCGACAAATTTCCGGTGGCCCCTGTTCCGGTGGCCCCTACCAGATGACACCAATGGAATTCTGGATGGGATCGAGGGGACGGAACTTGGGTGTGATTATGGACCTGTCGGGCCGGGTGGCTGTGGTTGTGGGTGGTAGCAGCGGGATCGGTGCCGCGAGTGTCAGGATGCTGGCTGTGTCAACCGAACCGAAGATTTGACCCCTTGGGCGAACTGAAGAACTGCCCCCTTCATTGCGCCGTGGTTTCGGTGGTCTCAAGCGTAGATCCGGCCTTCTGCAGAAGGCCGGATCTACGCTTTTCGCGAAGTCGGTAGCGTAAGCGTGGGCTGGAGGCCGCAGATCAGGCGGCTTCGGCGATCGGTTGCTGATCTGGTCGCCAATTCCACGGCATGAGTTCATAACAGCGAGCGGCAGGCCAGTTGCCGGCGATCTTGGCGATAACGTCGGCAATATAGGCCTGTGGTTCGAGGCCGTTGAGCTTTGCGGTTTCGATAACGGAGTAGATGGCGGCCGCCCGATCGCCGCCTGCCTTTGATCCGGCGAACAGCCAGTTTTTACGGCCCAAGGCCACGCATCGCATGGCACGCTCCGCAATGTTGTTATCGATCTCCAGACGCCCATCATCGAGGAAGCGCGTGAGCGCCACCCAGCGCTTGCGGCCATAGGCGATCGCTTTCGCCATCTCGGACTTGGGCGAGAGGCGGCGCAGGGCATCGTCAAGTGCTTGCCGCAGCTCATCGATCAACGGCTGAGTGCGGTCGTGCCGGCTTCGTCGGCGGATCTCGGGTTGCTGGCCTTGAACCTCTGCCTCGATCTCATAGAGTTGGCCGATGCGTTCTAGCAGGTCGGTGGTGAGCGGCGTCGGCTTGGTGGCGTGGATGTCGAATATCTTCCGCCGGAAATGCGCCCAGCAAGCAACCTCGGTGACGCGGTTCGTGTCGTAGAGCTTGTCATAACCGGCGTAACCATCAGCCTGCAGGTAGCCGGCGAAGTTGGCCAGCTGACGCTGGGGATGCGCACCGGTGCGATCGGTGGTGAACTCATACCAGACGAGCGAGGGGGTCGTAGCGCCCGAGCCACGATCATCGACGGCGTAAGCCCAAAGCCTGCCGGTGGCCGTCTTGCCCCGGCCCGGATCAAGCATGGGAACAGGCGTATCGTCGGTATGGATCTTTGAGGCGGTGAGGCCCACCTCGCGAATGCGACTGACGATCGGGTCGAGCAGCACGGATGCCTGTCCTACCCAGCCCGCCAGTGTCGATCGGTCGATCTCGACCCCCTGCGCAGCCATGATCTCGGCCTGGCGGTAAAGCGGCAGATGATGGTCGAACTTGGAGACGACAACGTGGGCCAGCGTGCCGAAGGTCGCCTTGCCGCGCGCTATCGCCTTTACCGGCACGGGCGCCTGGACGATCTTCTCGCAGGACCGGCAGCTATACTTGGGCCGGATGGTCCGAACGACACGCCATTGCACTGGCACGGCATCGAGCATCTCGTCGCTATCCTGCCCCAGAGGCCGCAGCGCTCCGCCGCAATCTGGACAGGTGCAACTGTCCTGTTCGGGCTCGATCCGCTGCTCCTCCCGCGGCAGATGAGCAGGCAGCGCACGAACAGGCGACGGCCGATCAACCTCTGCCGGATCGGCCCGGCGGGCGGCGGCGACGATGGCCTCGCCTTCGAGCTCTTCGAGCGCAAGCTCAAGCTGTGCGATCTGAGTGTCGAGCTTCTCGGACGACTTGCCGAACTGCATCCGCTTGAGGCGCGCGATCTGCACGCGCAGCGTGTCGATCAGGATGTCGCGGGCAGAAATATCGGCGTGGGCGGCCGCCAAAGCAGCTTCGAGCTCGGCGATCCGAGCGTCTTTATCAGCGGTGGAAAGGCCTGCGTCCGACACCGCGACCCTATAGCGGAACAGACGCCGCAATGCCAGAAAAAGCGCCGGAAAATGGGCGTTTTAGCCCGCGAGTGACGGGGTGAAAGTGCGTTCCGGCCGCCGCCAGTCGATGCCTTCCAGAAGCATGGAAAGCTGGGCCGCCGTCATCACCACCGAACCGGTCTTGGTCGATGGCCAAATGAACCGGCCTCGGTCCATCCGCTTGGAGAAAAGGCACATGCCCTGACCGTCATACCAGAGCAGCTTTACCAGATCACCGCGCTTCCCTCGAAAGGCGAACAGCGCACCGGAATGCGGGCTCTGCTCCAGAACTTGCTGCGTCATCACAGCCAGGCCGTCAAAACCCTTACGCATATCTGTTGCGCCGCAGGCCAGGAATATCCGCGTTGAGGGCGGCAGCGGGATCATTGCGTCAGGACGCCGATCACCCGCGACAGGGCATCGGCATCGACGGTGGCGTCCACGTTCACCCTGATGCCAGACGGCAGCTCGATGCCGATCACTCCCTCGCTGCGTGCTGCGACCGTTGGCCCAGGCAAGGCCAGTTGATCGCTGATCTGCACCTCCGCAAAGGCAGGCTTGATCGACTTGCGCACCCCGGCGAGCTCACCGGACATCGCCTGTCGCCGCCATGTGTAGATCGAGCCGCTGCCGACGTCATGGCGTTCACAGGCCGCGCGCACGCAGCCCTCCGGGCCGAATGCATCCTGCAGCACGGCCAGCTTCTGCTCTACCGTCCAGCGCCGCCGGCCTGACACCCGGCTAACGATCTCTATCCGACTACTCATACGACCGCTCGTATGAGTAGTCGCTGCGCTGCTCGCTGAACCTTCAATCTCGTCCGACACCGGCCACCCCGCTTAAAGAGCGGCAATCATCCCGGCTAATGGGCGCTGCGCAAGGCGGTCGCCAGACCCCGCTTACTCGGTAGCTGTCGCCGCGGATGGTGATCACGGTCGAGTGGTGAAGCAGCCGATCCAGGATTGCCGTGGCCACGACCGGATCGCCGAAGACGCCGCCCCATTCCCCAACTGACCGGTTCGACGTGATCAGGATCGAGCCTTTCTCGTAGCGGCGCGATACCAGCTGGAAGAACAGATGGGCGGCGTTGGCTTCGAACGGCAGATAGCCGAGTTCGTCGATGATCAACAGCTTGGGCCGGGCAAGCTGCGTCAACTGCTTGTCGAGTGATCCGTCGTCGTGCGCCTTGGCGAGCATTGCCACCAACGTCGCCGCGGTGACGAACTGGACCGAGTAGTTCTGCCGGATCGCTTCCCGCCCCAAGGCCACGGCGAGGTGCGTCTTGCCGGTTCCCGGAGGCCCGAGGAGCAACGTCGTGTCGCCGTGGGCGATCCACCGGCACGTCGCCAGCTCCCGGATCTGGCCAGGGTCGAGCGAAGGCTGCGCGTCGAACTCGAAGCCGTCGATCTCGCGTACGAACGGGAACTGGGCGAGCTTGCTCGCCATGGAGATACGGCGCTCGTCGCGCCGCGCGATCTCGCGGGAGACGAAGAACGCCAGCGCTTCGCGCAGGGTCATCTTCGAGCGCGCCGCCTCGTCGAGCAGCGTGTCGAGCTGGTCCCGGATCGCCGAGAGCTTCAGCCGGTCCAACATCGCTACCAGCGCTTCATGATCGATTTCCGCCATCACCAACCCCCTCCGACCACGGCTTCATACTCGGCGAGGGGGCGCAGCAAGGCCGGCGGTGGCGTCGGCGGCGATGCCGTCACGCGGAAGGGACCGGTGCCCACCAGACCCGCAAGATGAGCCCGATCGACCACCCGCTGCCGACGCCCGTCGCACACGGGATGGTCGGCCACGACCTCGCCAGCATGGCGCACGATGACGCGACCGGCGAGGACCACGACCTGCACGGTCTCGCCGACCAGGCGCCAGGGTACCGAGTAGCTGTTGGTGTCGAGGTCGATGGCACAGTCGGGCCGCACCTTGCGAACCAGGTCGCGCAGCTGGCCGAACGGAGCACGGCCACCGAGCGGACGCAGGGCGGCGGCTTCGTCGGCGAAGCGGACGAGCGGCAGTTCGCCGGTCGTCCCGTGCACACGTACGTCGGCAATCTCGCGGTTCCATTGCTCGAGGTGCGCGACGAAGGCGCCCCAGCTGGCGAAGCGGCGGCCGGCAATGGCGTTGCGCTTCACGTACCCGACGCCGCGTTCGTCCTTGCCCTTGGTGCGCGCCCGGTACGGCGCGCAAGCTCTCGGCGAGAAGCCCCAATAGCGGGCAAAGGCGTGGAGCCGGCCGTTGAACCGCACTTCCCGCGTCGCCGCGTCATGATGCTCGACCAGCGCCCTGGCGTTGTCGAACAGGATTTCCGCCGGCACGCCGCCGAACCGCAGGAACGCGCCTTCCATGCCTTCGAACCAGTCCACCTGGCGCTCGCGGATCGAGGGGCGGATGTGCATCCGGCGCGAGTAGCCCAGCGTCGCCACGAACAGATGCACCCGCACACGCTCGTCGCCGATCCACACTTTGGACTCGCCAAAGTCGATTTGTAGCTGATGCCCCGGCCGCGTCTCGAAGCGCACTGTGGCCCGCTTCTGCGCCTTCAGCTCACGTCGCCAGCGCTGAACCCGAAGCTCGACCGACCGCAGGCCGATCACGATCCCGTGCTCGCTCGCCAGCTCCTGGCGCACGACATCGGCATTGCCGCCATGCCGAAAAAAGCGCTCGCGCAGCCAGTCGTCGAGCCCGTCGAACGCCGATTTACGCGCCGGCTTCGCGAATGGTACAACGCCGCCGGCGCGGAGATAGCGCCGTACCGTGTTGCGCGCGCAGCCGAACTCCTTCGACAGCCGCTTGGCTCCCCAACCAAGCTCATGCAACCGCACCATCGCGGCCACCTCGTCGGGTTGAAGCATCTCCTCTCCCTGCACAGCCAATGTCCGTGCAGGAAACTCTGTGATCACAGTCGTCATCTGTCTTTCCCTCTTCAGCCGAAGGGGTCAGTTCTCGGATTCGGCAGGGGGTCAGTTTCTCAGTTCGCCTGACAGGCTGAGGCCGGTGCAACGGTGGCCATTGGATATAACACCGGGGCTGAGCGTGCGGACACCTTGCGAGCATCGCTTCCGGGCGGCGGCCATTCGATATTTGCGATCGCCATCGATGACCCGGACTCGGTGCGCGTTGCCGCCCTGACGGTTGAGGCGACGCATGGCAGGGCGGACATTCTGGTGAATTCGGCGGGTACTACCCGGCCAGTTCCGCATGCGAACCTCGACGCGCTTGATGAGGTCGCGTCCGTCAATGTGGTGTAGAATTGGGTGTGGCCAGCGGGCTGCATTTTCAGGCGGCCTTGGGTGTAATCTGTAGCGGCTGTGCCTCCTCGATCATTGGTGTAGCAAGGGCGGCCATGCCCTCGATCTGCATGTAGCGGTGCTGGAGCTGGTATTCGTCATTCTGCTCCAGCAGGACGGCGCCGACGAGGCGGATGATGCTATCCTCGTTCGGGAAGATGCCGACGACATCGGCGCGGCGCTTCACTTCCTTGTTCAGGCGTTCCAGTGGATTGGTGGAATGTAATTTGACGCGGTGCTGCTCGGGGAAGGTCATGTAGGCCAGCACGTCGTGCTCGGCATCGTCCATGCAGGCGCCGAGCTTTGGCCAGCGGGTACGCAACTGGTCGGCGACCTGGCGCCAGACCTGTGTCGCGGCGGCATGGTCGGGCTGGAGGAAGACCTGGCGGATGGCAGCGGCGACGACGGTGTTCTGGCCCTTGGGCACGTAGGCCAGGGCATTGCGCATGAAGTGGACGCGGCACCGCTGCCAGGTGGCGCTGAGCACGCGAGTGATCGCTGCCTTGAGGCCCTCGTGGGCATCGGAGATGACCAGCTTCACGCCGGTCAGTCCGCGGCGTGCGAGGTCCTTGAGGAAGCTCGACCAGAATGGCTCGGCTTCGGAGGGTCCAATGTGAAGGCCAACGATTTCGCGCTTGCCCTCGGTGTTGACGGCAACGGCTATTATCGCGGCGACACTGACGATCCGCCCGCCCTCGCGCACCTTGAGGTAGGTAGCATCGAGCCAGAGGTAGGGCCAGTCGCCGGTGAGCGGCCGCTTAAGGAAGGCATGGACACGTTCGTCGATATCCTTGCACAGCTTGGACACCGAGGATTTGGAGATGCCGGTCATGCCCATGGCCTGCACCAGCTCGTCGACACGCCGGGTGCTGACGCCGGCGATCCACGCCTCCTGGATCACCGCGACCAGCGCCTTCTCGACGGTCTTCCTGGGTTCCAGGAAGCCAGGGAAGTAGGCGCCGGTCCGTAGCTTGGGAATCCTCAGGTTGAGCGTGCCGAGCCGGGTATCGAGGCTGCGGTCGCGGTAGCCGTTCCGCCAGGTCGTCCGGTCGCCGGAGCGCTCGTGTCGGCTAGCGCCGACCAGGCCATCGACGTCGGCCTCCATGATGATCTGTAATACGCTCTCGGCGATCGTGCGCAGGAAATCTCCATCTCCAGTCTTCGCCATCAGCTCGGCAAGCGGTAGTCTGTCGTCGGTCATCGGGATCAACTCCTCGGTGGGCGTGTGAAGTGTGGTAACTCCACCTTACCGATGAGCCCGGTGGCCACCGAGATCGAAATCGCATGGGGTGGGGCATGCCCCACCCCATGCGATCATCTCAATCTACACCAGAAATTACACCACGAGCGCGGACGCTAACCTTGATGATGACCTTTTTGATCAAATTATGGCCAGCAATGTGCAAGGACCATTTGCAACGATCAGAGCTTTTGTGCCCATGCTGAGAGCGAGCGGCGACGGCGTAATTGTCAATATCTCTTCCATTTCCGGATTTACCGGTCGCGGCAGCAATATTGGTTATTGCGCGTCGAAGGGTGCGCTAGATACCATGACCATGTCATTGGCATCAGCGCTTGGTCCCGAGATACGTGTGCTCGCGGTATCGCCTGGAGCGGTTGCGACCGACTTCGTCGCCGGGCGCGACAGGGCAGCTCTGGAAAAACTAGCCGAGATGACACCGCTCAAGCGCGTGATCGAGCCGGAGGACGTGGCGCGAACTGTATTGGCTTGTGTGACACATCTCAGAGCGACAACCGGAACTAGAATCATATGTGACGGTGGAAGATTCCTAGTCTGAGTTTGATATGTGCCGCGCCCTTGGCAACGGCCTTTTGTCGGGACGGGTTTTGAGCGGTTGCTTTCATATGTCCGGCCTCACATGATGATTGTAAGCGCCGACGGAAGGCGGCGTTGACGCAGGCTATTTGACTGATCTGCCCCCTTCTGAGTGGTCCAAAATTGATGATATTTTGGATGACGAAGGAGACAAGGAATGCCGAGCAAGAAGCATCGCCCGGAAGAGATCATTGGCAAGCTGCGTGAAGCTGAGGTTGTGCTGGCGCAGGGCGCCACGACTGCGGAGGCGTGTCGGCGGATCGCGGTCAGCGAGCAGACCTATTACCGGTGGCGTAAGGAATATGGTGGCCTGAAGACCGATCAGGCGCGTCGGATGAAGGACCTGGAGAAAGAGAATGTGCGGCTTCGCCGCGCGATCTCGGATCTGACGCTCGACAAGCTAATCCTGCAGGAGGCCGCCCGGGGAAACTTCTGAGCCCCGCGCGTCGCAGGCGCTGTATCGACCACATCAGAACGATGATGCCGGTGTCCGAGCGGCGGCTGTGCCGTGTGCTCGGGCAATACCGATCGACACAGCGCAAAGCGCCTCGCGGGGCAGATGACGAAGCGGCTCTCACCGAGGATATCATTGCGCTGGCGCGGCAATATGGTCGTTATGGCTATCGCCGGGTGACGGCGTTGCTGCGCGATGCGGGGTGGCATGTGAACCGCAAGCGGGTCGAGCGCATCTGGCGACGCGAGGGGCTCAAGGTGCCGCAAAGGCAGCCGAAGCGCGGGCGGCTGTGGCTGAACGACGGATCGTGCATCCGGCTTCGGCCCGAGTATCCTGGCCATGTCTGGTCCTACGACTTTGTTGAGGGGCGGACGCACGATGGGCGTAAATACCGTATCCTGTCGATCATCGACGAGGCGAGCCGGGAGTGCATGGCGTTGCCCGTGGCGCGCAAGCTTAAGAGCGACGATGTGCTGGCGGCGCTGGCCGAACTGTTCGTCACGCGCGGGCCACCAGCGCATATCAGATCCGACAATGGCCCGGAGTTTATCGCTACGGCGGTACAAGAATGGCTGGCCAAGGTCGGCGTGAAGACGCTCTGCATTGCGCCCGGATCGCCATGGGAAAATGGCTATTGTGAATCGTTCAACGGGTCGCTGCGCGATGAACTGCTCAACGGCGAGATCTTCTACTCGCTAGCCGAGGCCCGGATCCTGATCGAAGCGTGGCGGCGACATTACAACACCGTCCGGCCGCATAGCTCGCTCGGGTATCGACCGCCCGCGCCGGAGGCCGTTCCATCTCCAGTGTCGCCCTCCGGTTCCGCTTCGCTCCACCTACGGCCAACACTGGAGATGGAGGCGTCAATGCACTAACAATCCGCTCGGACCACTCGGTGGGGGCCGGTCATGACCTTCCACGTGCGCGGCGCCCATTTCTTCGCCAGCACTGCGAAGCGGGAGTGGGTCATGTCGATGTCAGGCTGGGCGTTGGGATCATGGTCGTCGCCCAAGGCATCGAGCGCCTCCTCATGATAGTCATGGGCCGGATCTGCGAGTGCTTCCAGTTTCTAGGTATAACCCCAAGGTCCACCTGAGTCCTCGGGCGGTCGCATTCCGGTGGCTTCGATGAGGCGTGGATAGCAACCGTGGCGTCCGCAGGCGCGATGCCCTCGGGACTGTCAGGATTTCCGTGTGTGGGCGGGCATAATGGGTAAAAAGGAGTCCCACTATGTCCCGACGCAAAGAGTCTGCGATTCCTAACGAGCTACTGGACCAACTGCTGGCAGGCGGAGCCGCCAGCGCGGCGTTTGAGCAGGGTGGTCTGCTCGATTCTCTGTAACCCTCCGGCGGGTCTTACGATTACCCATAAGTATTTGAATCACTTATCAAGTCGTTGTTGAAAATTGTTGAATCGGATGAGTCGCTTATGATTCATTCACGAGCACCATGGTGTGTTCGTGAGGTGCCCTGTGCAGACCAAAGGCGAAAAACTGCCCTCTCTGGAAGAGCATTGGTCCCACTGCGAGATCGATGAGAGTGCGTTCAGTGACGCGCGTCTTGGGCGCCGATGCGGAGATCTGCTTTGTCGACTGAGTGACCGAATGGGAGGAACGATTCCCCTGGCATGTCAGGACTGGGCAAGCACCAAGGCAGCATATCGGTTCTTTTCCAACCCCAAGGTTGAAGAAGGGGATATCCTGGCCGGCCACTTTGATGCGACCAGACAGCGTTTCGCGGTGACGGATGGTCCCATCTTGGTGCTCCAGGATACGACGGAGTTCACATATCAGCGCCGCAATTCACATGCTGTCGGTTTTACCAAGAGCGTCAACAGCGGTCGCGATAAGGCTGGCCGACTCCGTCACCACACGGTTTGTGGAATACTGATGCATTCGAGCCTGGTCGTGACTGAGGACGGTCTACCTTTGGGGCTTGCTGCGGTAAAGTTTTGGAACCGCGACAAGTTCAAGGGCACTGCTCAACTCAAGCGTAAGATCAATCCGACCCGGGTTCCGATAGAAGCAAAAGAGAGCGTGCGCTGGCTGGACAATCTGCGTCAATCGATGACTTTGCTGGGACAGCCCGACCGCTGTGTCCACGTGGGTGATCGGGAAAGCGACATCTACGAACTCTACTGCCTCGCCAAGGACCTAGGAACGCACTTCGTCGTCCGCACCGTCGTTGACCGATTGGCAGGCAACGGCGATCACACCGTAAAGAGCGAAATGCGCGAAGAACCGAGCGCCGGTACGCACAGCATCGAAGTCCGGGGCGACAACGATACCGTCGAGCAGGTAACCCTCGACATCCAGTATAAACGGATCCTCGTCCGCCCGCCGATCGGAAAGCAGAAGCGGTACCCGGCACTCGATCTGACAGTGATCCATGCTTCGGAAGTCGGCGCTCCGCCGGGTCGAAAGCCAGTCCTGTGGAAGCTGGTTACCGATCTGGAGGTTAGCAGTCTGGAAGAGGCGATCGAGAAAATCCGCTGGTACGCCATGCGCTGGAAGATCGAAGTCTTCCACAAGGTCCTGAAGTCTGGATGCCGTGCCGAAGACGCCAGGCTGCGCACGGCCGATCGGCTTGCCAACCTAGTGGCGCTCTTCTGCATCGTCAGCTGGCGTGTATTATGGATGACCATGATGGCTCGCGCCGCACCAGACGCCAGTCCGGCAATCGCGTTCACCACATCGGAGATCAACATCCTTGATCGTCTTGTTGGCGATAGCGGAAATCGCCGAGCAAAGAGGGGCACGATCCAGCTCTATCTCACCAAACTGGCCCGTCTCGGCGGTTATCTCGCAAGATCTTCAGACCCGCCCCCAGGTAACACTGTCGTCTGGCGCGGCCTACGTCGACTTGCCGACATTCAGATCGGCGTGGGGCTCGAAACTTATGGGTAATCGCAAGCCGGCGGGTCCCACCTTGTCTGGACGGTGAGTGACCGGTCTTGAGTGTGCTCTTGTCCGTCGTCAGAACATTCGGCACAACTCTCGGCGTAGATTAGCGGAGTGCGGGCCTCGTCTGGGGGTTGATGTTAGTCGGCGAGCTTGCGGTGTTGCAAGCGCCGATGTTCGAAGGTCTGTCGCTTGATCCTTTCACGCTGTTGGATGATCGCCGGCGCCCTGCCTAAGTAGGCATCGGCGGGCGTCACGTTGTTCAGGCTCTCGTGGTAACGCTGGTGGTTGTAGTGCTCGACGAAGGCCTCGATCTGGGCTTCGAGGTCGCCGGGCAGGAAGTAATTTTCCAGCAGGATGCGGTTTTTCAGGGTCTGGTGCCAGCGTTCGATCTTGCCCTGGGTCTGGGGATGCATCGGAGCGCCGCGCACATGGCTCATTTTCCGGGCCTCGATATATTCCGCCAGTTCGCCCGCGATGTAGCTGGGGCCGTTATCGCTGAGCAGCCTGGGCTTGTGCAGCACGGTGGCGCTGTCCAAGCTCGAGGCCTTGAGCGCGAGGTCCAGCGTGTCGGTCACGTCCTCGGCTCGCATGTTGGTGCACAGCTTCCAGGCAATGATGTAGCGCGAGAAGTCGTCGAGCACGGTCGACAGGTACATCCAGCCCCAACCGATGATCTTGAAGTAGGTAAAATCAGTCTGCCACATCTCGTTCGGCCGGGTGGTCTTGGTGTGGAACTGATCGGCGGCCTTGATCACGACATAGGCCGGGCTGGTGATCAGATCATGGGCCTATTTTGTTGAAAAACTTGCGCTTGAAGTGGCGCTGAAGGTCTGATTCACTCTGCATAGGCGAGCGGAGATGATCCGATGATGGGCGAGCGGACGGTGGCGCAGGAAGCGCTGTTCTACAGCTTCAATCTGGAGCGGCATGTGCCGCCGGATCATCTGCTACGCTCGATCGACCGGTTCGTGGACCTGTCGGATATCCGCGAGCACCTGCGGCCTTATTATAGCGAGACGGGTCGGCCATCGATCGACCCAGAGTTGATGATCCGGATGCTGATCATCGGCTATTGCATGGGCATCCGGTCGGAGCGACGGCTGTGTGACGAGGTGCATCTCAACCTCGCCTATCGCTGGTTCTGCCGGCTGGGGCTGGAGGGCGACGTGCCCGATCACTCGACGTTCTCGAAGAACCGGCATGGACGCTTCCGCGACAGCGATCTGCTGCGGCAACTGTTCGAGATGACGGTGGCGCGCTGCATGGCCGAAGGACTGGTCGGCGGCGAAGGCTTTGCGGTCGATGCGAGCCTGATCCGGGCGGATGTCCACCGGCAACGGTCGGTGCCGGGTGAAGAGGGCTTGCCGCCGGAAGCGGTCGGTCGTGCGGTCGCTGAGTATCTGGACGTGCTGGACGATGCGGCGTTCGGCGGTGCAACGCCGGTGACACCCAAGCGGATCAATCTCACCGATCCAGCCTCGCGCTGGACCGCCGCCACGCGCGAGGCGGCCTTTTACGCCTACAGCACCAACTATCTGATCGACCTCGATCATGCGGTCATCGTCGATGTCGAGGCGACCACCTCGGTGCGGCAGGCGGAGGTGACCGCCCAGCGCAGGATGATCGAGCGAACGCAGGATCGCTTCGGCATCTGGCCCGAGCGCCTCGTGGCCGATACCGCCTATGGCTCTGCCCCCAACCTGGCCTGGCTGGTCGAAGAGATGAGCATCGAGCCGCATATTCCGGTGTTCGACAAGTCCGCTCGGACTGACGGCAGCTTCGAGCGCGCCGACTTCGTCTATGACCATGATGACGACAGCTACATCTGCCCGGTCGGCAACCGCCTACGGCGTTCCAACCGCAACTTCAGCACGCCCCGTGATCGCGTCGATAAGGACGGTTCGATCCGCTACCGCGCGCGTCAGCAGGACTGCCAGAGCTGTGCTCTGCGCCAGCGATGCACGCCCAACATGCCCGCTCGCAAGGTCACCCGATCGATCCACGAAGGCGCGCGCGATCTGGCCCGCGACATCGCCACCACCGACGCGTATCTCGTCTCACGTCGCCAGCGCAAGAAGGTCGAGATGCTGTTCGCCCACCTCAAGCGCATCCTGAAGCTGGATCGCTTGCGCCTGCGCGGCCCCAATGGCGCAAGAGACGAGTTCCACCTCGCCGCAGCGGCACAGAACCTCCGCAAAATGGCAAAGATCATCCCGATGGCCAGGCCCGCACCGGCCTGATCGGCAAAGGACGTCGCTCGCGTCCATCGCGAAGCGCAGTCAAACGGTCTCGCAGCTGACTTCTTCAACAGAATACGCCCTTCAGCAGACGGTAAACCGTCGATTCCGACACGAAGTAGCGCTTCTCGTCGGTGAAGCGCACCGCCAGTTCGCGGGGGCTCAGATCGGTCTCTTCCAGCGCCAGTTCCACGATCTGGTCCTGGATGTCGTCGCCGATGCGGTTCCACACTCGGCTTGGCGCCGACGGCCGATCCTCCAGCGCCTCCGGCCCGCCTTCAAGGTAGCGATCATACCAGCGGTAGAACGTCCGGCGGGCGATACCGAGCTTATCCAGCGTCCGCTTGGCGGGCAGATGCGACTGCTCGACGATCCTGATGATCTCGAGCTTCTCAGATGCGGGATACCTCATTCGTCGTCGCCCCCATCCGCGATCATGCTTTTTTTGAGCAGACGGTTTTCCAGCGTCAGGTCGGCCACGCATTCCTTCAGGGCACGGGTTTCGCGGCGCAGGTCGTGCACCTCGCCGGTGGTCGCAGCTCGGGCGGTATCGCCGGCCAGACGACGCTTGCCCGCTTCCATGAACTCCTTCGACCAGGTGTAATACAGGCTCTGGGCGATGCCTTCCTTGCGGCACAGCTCGGCGATACTGTCTTCGCCGCGCAGCCCCTCCAGCACGATCCTGATTTTGTCCTCTGCAGAGAAGTGCCGGCGCGTCGCACGCCGTATGTCCTTCACCACCCGCTCAGCTGGGGCCTTCGGCGCCGATTTTTTCAAGGAGGATTTGGGCTTCATCTTCGTTCCTTCGTCACTACGACGAAGCCCAAATCCTCCTTAAATCACAACCTCAAATCTGTGCCATTGGCGCTGACGGCGGACAATGTTAGGTGTATGGCCTTAATAATTCAATGCGCCGGCAACTGCAACTCGTGGCCCCAAATGCTCGGTGCGTCATAGAATCCAACATGCCAACTTTCCAAATCTCCAATCACCTGGCCACCAAAGCCCAACTCAACTGCAAAACCAGCCGGTGCCATCATGTAGAAGGAGTAGACCTTATCATTGGAGTGCTGGCCAATTGTCATGAGGACATCATAGCCCAAGCGCTTGACCGCTGCGAACGCGCGATCAACCTGCTCTTTGCTCTTGGCTTCTAGCATCAGATGATGAACCATACCTGGCTTAAGACCGAGCGCCGGTGCCGAAAGTGCAACGGTGTGATGACGCTGGTTGCAGTGAAGGAAGAAGATGTCGGCTTCAGGCCAAGTTACCCGATCACTGAGTCCGAAGCCCAGAACATCAGTGAAAAAAGATTGAGTCTTCGCCCGATCAGCCACGATCACTACGAGGTGCCCCAAGCCGAAGATGCCGTTCGCTTCTTCACCACAGACGAATAGAGACTCGAGCACAGGGTCGGTGGGAAACGACGATTCGACATACAGTTCATGGGTAAAGCCATCGTTATCGGCGAACTGTCGAACTTGGGCGGCCGCGCGATCTGCGGCCAGTTCCGCATCAGCCGTTACGACCGAATAACATGCCTTCTCCACCTGTTCCGCTATCGCCGCCAGATCACTAGGGTCTACATTCCAACCGATCGCCGCAAGGCGGTTTGCGGGGCCAGGATCGAGCCTGATACGGAAAGGTCGGCCATCAAGGCGAACAAGAGCGCGTCCGCCTTCATCACGCTCCACCACAGCACCGATGATATCTTGGTATACGACTACCATTTGCTCCAGAACATCAGCCCTACATTCAAAAATAAGGTAGCCAAGTTGTTTTACTGACATGACGATAACTCTCCTTTTGCTCCAAAAACAATTGTGGCTTAACTGTTTTACAATTTGTCCGATTGACTAAAGGCGATTGAAGTCACGCTACGTTGACGAGGGAAGGCCTAGACTGGTCCTTCGAGTTGAGCGCCGTCGCCGATGTTGGTCTTTCACTCGGAATGAATTGAGGTCCAGTCGAGTTGTATATGGCCTCGAACTGATCATTGGACATGCGTTGGATGCGACTATTCGTAAGGCGGACATGCTTCGTAGCAAAGCTACCGGCTAGATCCGAATCACCATCGAGTATCGCGAAGAGGATCTCCCGGTGTTGTGAAATCGACATCAATATTTCGTTGGTCGACAATAATTTGAGGAATCTTTTGCGATACCTTGATCGCCGGAGCTTGCGCCATTCCGTTGACATGACGAAACTTCCCGAAAGATCCATAACCGTTGAGTGGAAACTGGTGTCATGTTCGACCATACCCTCGGGCGATGGATGCGCTTCGAGCATAGAGCACTGATCGAGCAATGCGAGAACCGCTTCACGCACACCCGGTTCGTTAACCCGTTCCGCAGCCCTGTGTGCAGCGAAGGATTCAAAAACTGCCCTGACCTGGAGAAAATCCGAGAGATCCCCGCGTGTGATAGCGCGAATCGAAGCACCCTTGTTCAGCTCGATCTCTATCAAACCATCGGATGCAAGCCTGTTCATCGCCTCACGCACCGCGCCGCGACTAACTCGGAGCTCCTTAACAAGTTGCGCTTCGATCAACCGTTCGTTCGCGCTGTACTCCCCCGATGCAATCCTGCTCGAAATCACATCATAAGCGATACTCGCGACCGAACGCTTGGCAGCGGCATCATTGTCCAATTTTCCACTTGCTTGCCTTCCGCTCATACATTCACCATTGCAGCTTCCCTAAAATCGTAGGACATAAATCGTGGCAGAGTCAAGTGAGCGGAATAAGCCCGCCCATGACGAAGGATACCGTTGGTTTGTCCGGATAGGCAAAGGCGCGCGCAATTTACCAGAATTTTTGACACTCGTGAGAGGCTAACGATTTGGATTAGCATATTAATTTACCAGCTGCGTCACAGGCAACGTTGGAAACCCCCGCGCTCAGCCGCGGGCGTATATGTATAGATGCACGGCTGTTTGAAGAAAGGTATGTAGGTTTTACAAGCGCGTGCCTCACGCGCCGAAGGGGTGCTTTCACGCGTTATTTTGCGGCGAAAAATGCCTTTTGTCCGACATATATATATGTATTTGCCACGCGTTTCCCTAGCTTCCCTATGCGCAGGCGCCATTCCAGATACCCGTGGAATCAGTCTGGGCCCCATTCGCAATGGTAAGAACCTGCATATATATTGCCACATAACCATCGGAATTATAGCAGGAATATGTCTTAGAGTCGGTTTCGAAACTCACGCTGATCGCGCCAGTCTGCGGATCATGAGCATGGCAGCGGCGGCGTAGAGGAATGCTGCGGCGGACTTGAGGGTTGCCTCGACGTCCTTGGCGAGACGGCGATTTCGGTTGATCCATGCGAAGAAGCGTTCAACGACCCAGCGCCTTGGCAGGACGACGAAGCCGGTCTGCCCGGTGATTTTGCTGACGATTTCAACGGTGATGCTGGTAGCCTGCGTGACGCGCTCATGGTTGTAGCCGCCATCGGCCCAGACCTTCTCGATGAACGGGAACAGGCCGCGTGATATTTGCAGCACTGCACCACCGCCATCACGATCCTGGACATCGGCGGTGTGAGGTTCGACCAGCAGCGCCCTGCCATCGGTATCGACCAGGGCATGTCGCTTGCGCCCCTTGATCTTCTTGCCGGCGTCATAGCCCCGTGGGCCGCCGCTTTCCGTGGTCTTGACGCTCTGACTGTCGATAATGGCCGCGCTCGGGCTGGCCTCGCGCCCCGTCCGTTCGCGGTCGGTCATCACCAGAGCATGGTTCATTCGCTCGAACACTGCTTCGTCGCGCAACAGGGCAAACCAGCGGTAGACTGTCTGCCACGGAGGAAAGTCTTTCGGCAACAGTCGCCAGGCGATCCCGCCGCGCAGCACATAGAATATGGCGTTCACGATCTCGCGCATCGGCCATTCCCGCCGTCGCCCGGTCGAACGTGCCTCGGGCAGAAATGCGGCGATCAATCGCCACTCCGCATCACTCAAATCCGTCTGGTATCGCTTCGCCACGCGCGTATGCTGCGCGCGGGTGGCCGGGGTCCACATGCCTGTCTCCGAGATGTCTGCAAACTCCCGGAATCACATGAACCTCGGCCGCTCAACCCCTTTCGAAACGGCCTCTTAAAGAATTTAGCGACCTCATTGATTCACGTGAGAGCGTACGGCAACCGCTGGCGAACGAAAGCATCGCAAGCCAACTGCCCGAATTCCAATTAAAACTCATTCCGTGCTATCGTACGACGATGATGAATTCTGGCGCTAGATTCATTAAGAGACTGATAAAGCATGATATACGATGCATATCTCACGAGGATGCCTTTCATAAAACTCCCTAAGGGACGAAAATGCTGTTGACAGCTCCATAACGTCGGACGATGAAGGGGACCGGGACCCGTTTGGCGCTGACGAGGTCGCGGGGCGCACTGGCGTAAGGTGTTTGCTCAATTCAGTCGGGCGCAGGATGCAGGAGAGGTTGCATGGCAAAGAGAAATGCAGTTGACGTTGCTGATCTATTTGATCGCGACACTGGTGTGCTGAAGGCTAGTGCTTATTCGGATCAGGCGGTTTACGATCTTGAGATGGAGCGGATCTTTGCGCGATCCTGGCTGTTTCTCGGCCACGAGAGCCAAATTCCGAAGTTCGGTGACTATATCACCACCACCATGGGTGAGGATTCGGTGATCCTCAGTCGTCAGGGGGATGGTTCGTTCGCTGCGTTCCTCAATCAGTGCCGTCACCGCGGCAACCGCCTGTGCCTTGCGGACCGCGGCAACGCCAAATCGTTCCGCTGCAGCTATCATGGCTGGGTGTTCAATAATGCCGGCGGACTGGTGAGCATGCCGCACGAGGCGAACTACACTATCGACAAATCCGAATGGGGGGCGCCGCGTGTCCCGCGCGTCGAGACCTACAAGGGGCTGATTTTCGGCAACTGGCGCGCCGATGCGCCCGACCTGTTGAGTTCACTGGGTGAGGCGACATGGTACCTCGACGCCTTCCTCGACGCTAACGAAGGCGGGGTCGAACTCATTGGTCCTCAGCGGAACATCTCCTCCGCGAATTGGAAGTGGCAGGCCGAACAGCACGCAACCGATCATCTCCATGTGGCAGTTTCGCATTTCTCTGGCTTTGCCGCACTCGCACCCGAAGGATCGCCTCCTCGCTCGTATGAACATATCTTGCATCCAGGCGAGCAAGGACATCAATTTGCCCTTCCAAAACTCGGCCATGCATCGTCGGGTTTCTTCAAGAATATGAACGACGGCGACGCTGCGATGTTGCAACAGTTTCCACCGCACCCGGCCCCTGAATACTATTATGGACCCGGGCGAGACATCATGCGGGAGCGATTGGGTGACATCCGCACCGATCATATGGGAACGTTGGTGATGACGGTGTTCCCGAATTTTTCGCTCAATCGTGCCGCTCATTATCTGCGCGTCTGGCAGCCGCGCGGTCCGCATAAGACCGAGGTCTGGAACTATGTGATCGTCGATCGGAATATGCCGCAGGAAGTCAAGGACGCGGTCGTTCGCGGTTGTACGCTGGCCTTTAACGCGTCTGGCCTGCTCGAACAGGATGATGCGGAAAACGTGGCAATGTGCCAGCGCGGCGTGAGCGAGGGGTATATCGCCCGCCAAACACATCTCAACATGGCGCTTGGGCTGGGCAAGGGTGGGCCGAACCCGGACTATCCTGGGACGATCAATGATGTCTATTCCGAAGAAGGCGGCCGAGCCTTCTACTCACATTGGCAGGACATGCTGGCGGGAGATGAAGCATGAGCTCTCAGGTTAAGACCACCGATGATCGGCTCCGGATCCAGTGGGAAGTCGAACAGTTCTTGTACGAGGAAGCCGCACTCCTCGCCGAACGGCGCTTCGAAGACTGGTACGCCCTGATCGCCGAGGACATCCACTATGCTGTCCCCGCGCGCGAGGTGCGGATCCTGAAGGATATCGACAAGCAGTTCCTGCCGCTATCGAAAGGCGCTCACTTCGACGACAATTATAAATCGCTCGGAATGCGCGTCAAGAAGCTCTACGATCACCGCACCTGGGTGGAAAACCCCCCGATGTACCAGCGTACCGCCGTCACCAATGTCCGCGTGCGCGAAACCGATGTCGCGGGTGAATATGAAGCCTACAGCAACATCGCCTTCACCCGCTCTCGCCTCGAAAAAGTCTATCCGCCGCTGATCGGCTACCGCCATGATCTCGTCCGACGCAGCGATGGGCCGCTAGGATTCAGACTCGCCAGGCGAACCGTCTACCTCGATCACGCCGTGCTCCCGGGATCCGGCATCTCAACCTTCCTGTAATTACAGGTACTAGGAGCAAAAATATTTCCAATATTGTGTTTGAAAAACCGTGGTGGAATATTATTGGATAATTGAACTGACTAAAAAGAAAGCTTTGAGCCAAGCCACACATCGAAATCCATATTTTGCCTATTCTGCAGTTGAGGTTAGATGCACAGATTTCCGTCGGCAGAGGGATGACGCTCGCTCAATTCATTCGAGAGTTAGCGGCCGAAAGATGAACAATATTCAATCAGGGCGCAGAATAAGTCGCCCGCGAAGTGAGGATAGAAATGACCCAGCTACCCAGCAATTTCATCGCAACTTGTGGATACCGCACGCATTACATCGAGATGGGTGAGGGCAAGCCACTGATCCTTATCCACGGCGGCGGTGCTGGCGCGGACGCCCGCGGAAACTGGGAAAAATTGTGCATGCCACTACTGGCAAAGGACCGCAGGGTAATAGCCCTCGATATGGTCGGTTTTGGCTATAGCGATGCACCCGATCCGGAAGGATTCGATTATGGTCTGGAGTGTCGCGTTGATCAGCTAATCGCCTTTATCGAGGCCATGAATCTGGTCGAAGCAACCGGTCCCGTGGATATCATCGGCAATTCCATGGGCGGGCGCACCACACTGGCTACCGCCATACGCCGCCCCGACCTCGTCGGTGACATGGTCCTGATGGGTAGCGCTGGGGTCGACCGCTCGATGGGCGGCGGGGTTGCGCCGCTGACAGAATACGACTTCACTTACGCCGGCATGGAACGTGTCGTCGCAGCGTTGACCAATGATCACTACATTCCGGACCCAGACATGGTGCGATACAGGCTCGAACTGTCACAGCGGCCTGCCTATGCCAAGGCCCTCAGCGCTACCTTCAAGGCGCTTGTAGCGCGATCCGGCCTGTGGATCGAGGATGAGAAAATTGCCGAGGTCCAGCACCGGACCCTTGTGGTTAACGGGAAGGCTGACAAGGTTGTCCCACCCGAACACGCCTATAAATTCCTCTCTCTCCTAACCAATTCAACCGGCGTCATACTCCCCCACTGCGGGCACTGGGCAATGATCGAGCATCCGGTTGCATTTGCTCATATTACTTCAGCCTTTTTCGCTCGGAAATTCTAGGGTCAGGACTCATTGATTGATCCAGAATATAACGGTCGCGGCGATGCAGATGGCGGACATGAAGGTATGGGCGCAACGATCGTAGCGCGTGTGGATGCGCCGCCAGTCCTTGATCCTGCCGAACATATTCTCGACTTTGTGCCGCTGTCTATAGAGCGCCGTGTCGTGTGGAATGGGCACTTTCCGGTTCCCCTTTGACGGGATGCAGGCCGTGATCTTGCGGTCGGCCAGTGCCGCGCGGAACCAGTCGGCGTCATAGCCCTTGTCGCCCAGCAGGACCTTTGCCTTCGGGAAGGCATCGATCATCAGTGCAGCGCCCTTATAATCGCTCATCTGCCCTTCACTGAGCAGCATGATGAGCGGTCGGCCTTTGCCATCGCATACGGCATGTAGCTTGGAGTTCAGGCCGCCTTTGGTGCGTCCGATACGTCGGGGAACATCCCCTTTTTAAGCAGGCTTGCCGCCGTCCGGTGTGCTTTCAGGTGGGTTGCATCGATCATCAACTGGTCGGGCTTGCCGCCCTTTGCTGCCAAGCCAGCGAAGATTTTGTTGAACACGCCGAGCCTGCTCCAGCGGATGAAACGATTGTAGATCGTCTTGTGTGGGCCATACTCCTTGGGCGCGTCGCGCCACATCAGCCCGTGCTTGATGACGTAAATGATCCCAGACACTATCCGCCGATCATCCACTCTTGGCACCCCATGAGACAAGGGAAAATACGGCTCGATCCGGCGCATCTGCGCCTCACTCAGCAGAAACGGAACATCCATCGGCAGCGCCTCCTAACGCTGCTATTGAATCAACCCATCACCCAATGCGCAAGCAATTTAACAGGTCCTGACCCTAGCATGCCGCTAAGAAATTTCACGAGTTCCGATCCGTTTGACCCCCAACATAAGAGGGTCGGTGGACAGGTTGTTTTTACGCCGATTCAGTTCGGTTTTCGCCGCGGCGACAGAACCTAGATCGGCAAGAAGGGGAGGATTAAAATAATGAAAGCTCGTATGTTTATCGGCGCAAGCCTTGTGGCTTTGACTGTTTCGTCACCGGTGTTTGCACAGGCAGGTGCGAAAACCGAAGTCAGTGAGCCGAGCCAAAATGAAGGCATTCAGGATATCGTCGTCACTGCACAGCGCCGCGAGGAAAGTACCCAGAAGGCAGCGCTGTCCATTGTCGCGTTTGGCGGCGATCAGTTGCGTTCAGCCGGTGTCACGGATGCAGGCAGCTTGGCGAAGCTTGCCCCGGGTCTCCAGATTTCTGGAGGCACGAGCAGTATGATTTATATTCGTGGCGTTGGCGATTACGGTGTCACGGCAACTTCGAATTCAGCTATAGCGACCAGCCTCGATGGCGTTGTCATTTCTCGCCCCCAAGACATTTCTGGCAACTTCTTTGATCTGCAGCGTGTCGAAGTGTTGAAGGGACCGCAAGGAACGCTCTACGGCAGAAATGCGAGCGGCGGTGCCGTCAATCTGATTACTGTGGCCCCCGTCCTTGGTGAATTTTCGGGCTATGCTGAAGTAAACCTGGGCGATTATGACCAGTATGGCATTGAAGGCGCCTTTAACGTTCCTGCGAGCGATGATGGCGCATTTCGACTGTCCTACAGTTTAAACCGCAGAAACGGCTATCTCTCGAACGGTGGGGACGACGATGATCGTGAGGCGGTGCGGTTCCAGGCCAGGTTCAAATCCGGTCGGCTGTCGCTGCGCGCGCAGCTCAATTATCTCCATCGCGGTGGGGTCGGTACGGGTTTTTCGGTTCTGGGCCGGTTGCCTGGAATGTCGCCGTGGACAGGCAACACCGATCCTGCTGCCGGCGCGGCGTATATTGCCGCAGCCACCGCTCAGTTCAATGGCGCACTGGCCGCGGGATGCAACCCGGCACCTAATGGTAACTGCCCGCCTCCGCCCTCCTTGATTGCGAATCCTTCCGACAGTCGGCTATTCCAGGATATCGAGACGTTTGGTGGGCATATGCAGCTCGATTACGATTTGGATTGGGCGACGCTGACTGTCATACCCGGCTATCGTCGCTCTACCTTGGCATTCTCGTCGCAGCCATCCTTTATGTATAACGTCGGCGGCGTTTATGACTCTGCTGGAAATAGGTCCAAAGGCGAATTATCTGACCAATATACTTTGGAAGCGCGCTTGGGTGGAGAGAGTGGCGTCCTGAAATGGGTCGCCGGCGGTTACTATTTAAAGGAAAAGCAGACGAACGACTTCACCATTCAAGCTGGGCCGATCCTGAACCAGCGGACGACAGGTGCGTTGACCACGCAAGCGTTTGCTGCCTTCGGTCAGTTGACCTTCAACGTTTCAGATCGATTCCGAGTGACGGGCGGAATTCGCTATACTAGCGACAAGCGTGTGTCGGATAGATTGGCCCAAGCTGCGATCTCTCCATCGGTCATTATTCCAGACCCAGTTATCTCCGGTCTACCGCCGATCCCTTGCCTTCCGGACGTACCAGTTCCGGGGGCCAACCCTCCTGGAACGAACTGTCGATTGCTGGCTGCTGACCCAACCATCTACAGAAGTGCAATCACTTTCAATAAGGTAACGTGGAAGGCCGGGATCGAATTCGATGTTGCGACTGCGAGCATGTTCTATGCCGATGTCAGCACTGGTTTCAAGGCGGGAGGATTTAGTCAAGCGCTTAGCTTGACTGACCCGACCAAGTTGCAATCCTATGCCCCGGAAACAATCACTGCTTATACCGTGGGACTGAAGAATCGGTTCCTAAACAATAGGCTGCAAATCAACCTTGAGGCCTTCTATTGGGATTATAAGAATCTGCAGCTTTCTGCACAGGGCCTTGATGGAGCCGGCCTCGTTACGATTCTGACGCAGAATGCGGGCAAGTCGACGATCAAGGGCGCGAGCGTAAGTCTTGAAGCAAGGCCGTGGCACGGCATGACGCTTCACGGAGCGGTGGATTATGTTGATTCGAAGTATGATAGCTTCGTGATTACCCAGCCGACGCAGTTTGTGCCACCGGGCCGGACTGGCTGCATCCAGACCTATTCTGGCGGATTTGCGACTGTGGATTGCTCCGGCTTCCCACTTGTGCGCTCACCGAAATGGTCAGGATCGGCCGGGTTCACGCAGTCATTTGACATGGCGAATGGCGGAACTGTTGCCCTTGGTGGTGACCTGTCGTTTGCCAGCAGTGCCTACCTTTTCACCGAGTTCCTTCCCATTCAAAAGCAGGGCTCCTACGCAAATCTCTCCGCTTCGTTGACCTATACGGCCGCTGGTGATCGCTGGTTCATTAGTGGATATGTCCGCAACATTACTGATGAAGTGATCTATACAGGCGGCAGTGGGCAGAGTTCCGCCTTCGTCCAGGGATGGGTATCGAGTAGTATAGCACCTCCACGCACTTGGGGTGTACGCGCTGGTCTCAAGTTCTAATTGGTTAGGCAGAGGCGAGCGGGGCGATTGTATTCGAATCGCTTTCCGTCATTGGCACAAAAATAGGAACGGACCATCCTCCTTAGCTCAATCTGATGCACCATCTCTCGGATGGGAGATAATAGTGATGCCCAAAGTAATTTATGTATCTGAAGACGGAAGTGAATTGGAAACGACCGTCGATGTCGGCGTCGATTTGATGCACGCAGGTCTTTATAATAGCATTCCTGGAATTCTAGGTGAATGCAGCGGCGGTCTAGCCTGTGCTACTTGCAGGGTTCGTGTGCCTGTTGAATGGCAATCTATATTGCCTCCTGCATTCCCCTCTGAAGCAGAACTTCTTGGTTTCTGCGACGAGGCGCCACCGGAGGCGCGGCTTTCATGCCAAATCAAAATGACCCAAGAGCTTGATGGCATCAGGCTCTTGGTGTCCAACAATCTTGATTGAACTTAACGATCCTCCAAAGTTATCCTTTTATTACAAGATGTAATCTCTAATGGGAGCTTGGCGGAAATGCGAATTTGTAGTCCACCTTACGGGAAGGGCCAAATCTCCAAATAATTTGCCCCCCCCCGCCCCGGGAAGGGGCAGATCACCCCCAAAAGAGTTCATATAATTAAATGGTCAGGTTGGTTGACTAAATTGAGCAGGCCGATTAGGTTTCGCATAATGTCGATATGCGAGAGGATCGGGATGCTGCCTTGTTCAGAGAAGAAGGTTTTCATTGTTGGTGGCGGGCCGTGCGGGTTGATGCTTTCGATTGACCTGTCGCGGAGGGGGATTCCCTCAATCCTGCTAGACGCCAAGCCGCGGACAGCGAAAAATCCACAAGCGAATGCAACCCAGGCCCGGACCATGGAGCATTACCGCCGGTTGGGCTTTTCGAAGGAAATCCGCTCTCTTGGCCTGCCGAAGGACTATCCGACGGATATTGCCTACTTCACGCGCTATTCGAAGCAAGAACTGGCACGCTTCCAGTTGCCATCTTCGGGCGATGCTGACGCCGCGATCCGCAAGATTGGGGGCTCGTGGACCGGTGCCGAACTGCCCCACCGGGTTCCACAGATGTATGTCGAAGAGGTTCTTCGCCGCCATGCCGAAGCGAGCGAGTTGGCGTCGGTCAACTACGGCTGGCGCATGATCGACTTCGAGCAGGGCGCCGACGGCGTGAGCGCGACCGTGGAAGAGGCCGCAACCGGCAAGCAACAGAAAATAAGGGCCGAGTACCTAGTGGGAGCGGATGGCGCGCGAAGCATTGTCCGCTCGGCGCTGGGGATCAGTTACGCAGGCGAGACCGGCGTCCATAGAGACTTCTTCGGTGGAACGATGGTGGCACTCTATCTTCGCGCGCCGGACTTCTACGATCAGGTTAAGGCTTCGCGCGCGTGGATGTACTGGGCTTTCAATCGCGAGCGCAGATCGTGGTTGGCAGCGGTCAACGGCAAGGACGAATTCTCCTTCCATACGCAGCTCAAGCCGGGCGAGGACGCCACGATCGATGAAGCGCGTGCGCATGAACTTTTCCAGCAAGTCATGGGAATGGCGCTCGATATTGAAATCATCGACATGGGCACTTGGGTTGCAGGGCATGCGCTTTATGTCGAGCAGATGGTTTCTGGCCGCGTCATCCTTGCGGGCGACGCGGCTCATTTGTTCACCCCGGCGGGCGGACTTGGTTACAACACCGCAGTCGAGGATGCGGTTAATCTGGGCTGGAAGCTCGCCGCAATATTGAAGGGGCAGGCGGGGCCGGAACTTTTGGCAAGTTATGAATTCGAACGAAGCAAGCTGGCCAAGCGCAATACAGGCTATGCGCGCGGCCTTGCGGATTCGATCGGGAATTTCATTCCAAGCCCCGCACTGGAAGAGGATTCGCCGGAAGGTGTGGCAGCGCGGAAAGAAGCGAGCGACTATCTCAACACTCATGCGCGCAAGGAATTCAACATCCCTGGCGTAACATTTGGCGGACGCTATGATGGATCGGCGGTGATAGTGCCCGACGGCAGCGATGCGCCTCCAGATACGCGCAACGAATATATCCAAAGTGCAACCCCAGGTGGGAGGCCGCCACACATCTGGCTGGACGACGGGCGCAGCCTTTACGACACGTTTGGCTTCGAATGGACGCTGCTTAGGCTTGTACCCGGGGCAGGTGCCGGTGCCGATCTCATCGCGGCGGCGGAAGCGCGAGGCCTCGATCTTAAAGTGGTCGACGTGCCCACGAGCGAAGCGCGCGCACTGTATGAAAGCGATTGCGTCATCATTCGCCCCGACCAGATCGTTGGCTGGCGTCATCGTGAACCCTACGACGCCAACGCTGTATTCGACCAATTGCTTGGCCATGTTGCGTCGACGTCGCAAGTCGCGACGGAGGCTGGGGCTCTGTAATGTCGGTCGGGCGCTTCATTCACGAGACATTGCCGTCCCGGGTCCTGTTCGGTGTCGGGACGCTGGGCGGCTTGCCCGAAGAGGCTGAAAGGCTTGGCATCAAGCGTGCCTTGGTGCTGTCAACACCCGGTCAGGCGGAACAGGGGCTAGCGGTATGCGACCTGCTGGGGGTCAACGGCGCCGGGCTGTTCTCTGGCGCGCGTATGCACACGCCGACGGATGTTTCCGAGCAGGCCTGTGCGCGGGTACGCGAATTGGGCGCTGATGGTGTCATCGCGATCGGCGGCGGATCCACCATCGGACTGGCGAAGGCGATCGCATTGCGCACGGATTTGCCCCAAGTGGTCATTCCCACGACATATGCCGGATCCGAGGTGACTCCCATTCTCGGTGAGACCGAGAACGGGTTGAAGGTCACCCGGAGGTCGCTTAAGGTTTTGCCGGAAACCGTGATCTACGATGTCGAACTGACTCTTGGCCTGCCGGTGGCCTTGTCGGTGACATCTGGCCTCAATGCCATCGCCCATGCGGCCGAAGCGCTTTACGCACCAAACGTCAGCCCTGTCGTGGCAATGATCGCCGAAGAAGGCGTGCGGGCCCTTGTTGGAGCATTGCCGCGGCTAGCGAATGATCCCGCGAATGTGGTCGCACGGTCAGATGCGTTGGAAGGGGCTTGGCTGTGTGGCATTTGCCTTGGGCTTGTCGGCATGGCGCTACATCACAAGCTCTGTCATGTGCTTGGCGGAACATTCGATCTACCCCACGCAGAAACACACAGCGTCGTGCTCCCGCACGTGCTGGCGTACAACCTTGAGGTTGTGCCCGATGCGCGGAACCGCCTGGCTCGCGCGGTCGGCCATGCCGACCCCGCCTTGGCCCTGCATCAACTTGCCGCCAGGCTGGGTGCACCGACTTCGCTCGCATCGCTGGGCATGCCCGAGTCGGGCGTTGCTGACGCAGCACGCCTCGCAGTAGCGACCCCTTATCCCAACCCGAGGCCGTTCGTTGAAGACGACATCGCCCGGATTTTAAGCCATGCATGGGCCGGCAGCCTACCCTCCGTATTATAGATGTAACATTCGCAGGAGAAGACCATGACCTCTGAGGAAGAGAGTGCTGCCGCTCCAGCAGCAGGCAGCTTTGACGAGCACAACCTGACGCAGACAGTCCTGCAGAGTGTCGCGGGCGCAAAGGATCCAAGGGTCAAGCAGATCAGCGAAGCCCTGATCCGGCATCTGCACGCATTTATCCGTGAAATTGAGCCTACTGAAGCGGAGTGGGGCGCGGCGATTGAGTTTCTCACCAAGACCGGTCACATGTGTACCGATACCCGGCAGGAGTTCATCCTGTTGTCGGATGTGCTTGGTGTTTCGATGCTGGTGGACGCGATTAACCACCGGCTGCCGGGTCGGGCGACAGAGACCACCGTGTTCGGCCCGTTCTATGTCGAGCCGCCCAGCTTCGAGGATGGTGCTGACATGCGCGGCTATCTCGAAGGTGTGCCGCTATACCTTTCCGGCACCGTTCGCAATGAAGCGGGGGAACCGATCGTCGGCGCCAAGGTCGATATCTGGCATTCGAACGACGAAGGTTATTACGACCTGCAGAAGCTGGAGGAACGTTCGGAGCTCGCCGGGCGGGGGCGCTTCCTCAGCCAATCGGACGGCAGCTTCCGTGCGTGGACGGTGAGGCCAGCGGCCTATCCCATCCCTAATGATGGTCCGGTCGGCAAGATGCTGGATGCCCAGGGGCGTCATCCCTTTCGCCCTGAGCATGTCCACTACATGATCACGGCACCGGGTTATCGCAGGTTGGTGACACACCTCTTTGCGCAGGGCGACAAATACCTTACGTCGGATGTTGTTTTCGGCGTCAAGTCATCGCTCATCCGCAACTATGAACCTCGCGAAGGTGGAACTGCGCCGGACGGCAAGGCGATGGACGGTAAGTGGCTAGAGCTTCATCACGACTTTGTACTGGCGCACGTTGCATGAGCAAAAAGATCTACTCGAATCCCGGCGCAGCGCTGGAAGGCCTGCTTTTTGACGGTATGACCATCATGTCTGGTGGGTTCGGACTGTCGGGAAACCCGGAGAGCCTCATTCCGGAAATCAGAGCATCGAGGGCAAATAACCTCACGGTGATTTCCAACAATGCCGGGGCCGATGGCTTCGGCCTATGGATGCTCTTGGAGACGCGCCAGATACGGAAGATGATTTCGTCCTACGTCGGCGAGAACAAACTGTTCGAGCAGCAATACCTGTCGGGCGAACTGGAACTCGAGCTCAATCCGCAAGGCACGCTTGCCGAGCGGATTCGCGCCGGCGGTGCAGGAATACCGGCGTTCTACACCCGGACCGGGGTCGGGACTGTGGTCGCCGAGGGCAAGCCGGTGGAACAGTTTGATGATGAGGACTATGTCCGCGAAACCTGGCTGCGGGCCGATCTGGCGATTATCAAGGCTTGGCGCGCCGATCCGGCGGGTAACCTGATGTTCCGCAAAACTGCGCGCAATTTCAACCCCAACATGGCGACCGCAGCCAAGGTCACAGTAGTCGAAGTCGAAGAAATCGTTGAGCCAGGCACGTTCGATCCCGATTGCATCCATACGCCCGGTATCTACGTAGACCGCATCGTCGTTTCGACGATCAACGAAAAGCGGATCGAAAAAATGACTACTCGCCCTCGGGAGACTGTTTGATGCCTTGGACGCGTGAAGAAATGGCGGCCAGGGCTGCGCAGGAACTCAAGAGCGGTTACTACGTCAACCTTGGCATAGGCATCCCGACCCTGGTGGCAAATTACATTCGCGAAGGGATGGACGTAACCTTGCAGTCGGAAAACGGCATGCTCGGCATGGGACCGTTCCCTTACGAAGGCGAGGCCGATCCCGACCTCATCAACGCGGGCAAGCAGACGATCACGGCCTTGCCGACGTCGAGTTTCTTTTCATCGGCCGATAGTTTCGCAATGATCCGCGGCGGGCATATTGACCTGACCGTCCTGGGGGCGATGGAAGTCGCGGCAAATGGCGATATCGCCAACTGGACCATTCCTGGGAAGATGGTGAAGGGCATGGGCGGGGCTATGGACCTCGTCGCGGGGGTCAAACGCATTGTCGTGATAATGGAACACACCAGCAAACATGGCGACCCGAAGATTCTGACAAAGTGTACGCTGCCGCTTACCGGTCGCGGTGTTGTCGATCTCATCATCACCGATCTTGCCGTGCTTGCCTGCGACAAAAAGGCTGGCGGCCTGACGCTGGTCGAGCTGGCGCCAGGCGTGATCATCGCAGAGGTGCTCGCCAAAACCGGCGCTCCTGTCGACACTACCCAGGTCAAGTGCGGCCTGGTTGCATGACAGAGGCGTTTATTTGCGATGCCGTCCGTACACCCATCGGGCGCTTCGGCGGCGCGCTCTCGTCAATCCGGCCTGACGACCTCGCGGCTGTGCCGCTCGCTGCGCTCAAGGCTCGTAACCCGGCGCTGGACTGGTCCCGCGTCGATGATGTGTTGTTCGGCTGTGCCAACCAGGCTGGCGAAGACAACCGGAACGTGGCGCGAATGGCCGTGCTGCTGGCAGGGCTGCCGGTGGCGGTCCCCGGAACCACAGTGAACCGCCTGTGCGGTTCGGGCTTGGACGCTGTCGGTCTGGCGGCCCGCTCCATCCGCGCAGGGGACGCGGACCTGATGCTGGCCGGCGGCGTGGAAAGCATGAGCCGCGCCCCCTTTGTCATGGGCAAGGCCGATGCACCATTTTCCCGGAGCCAAAAGATCGAGGATACGACAATCGGCTGGCGTCTCGTCAACCCGGCCATGGAGTCTGCCTACGGCGTCGACTCGATGCCCGAAACCGGTGAGAACGTGGCAAAGGAATGGGGCATCAGCCGCGAGGCGCAAGACGCTTTCGCACTGGCAAGCCAGGCGAAGGCGGCGGTGGCGCAAGTCAATGGAAGACTCGCCGCTGAGATCGTTGCGGTGCGCATACCGCAGAGAAAGGACGATTTCATCGTGATTGATCGCGATGAGCACCCCCGACATGACACGACGATCGAATCGTTGATGCGATTGAAGCCGATCGTGCACCCAGATGGCACCGTAACCGCGGGCAACTCATCTGGCGTCAATGATGGTGCTGCAGCCATGCTGATTGCGTCCGAGGCCGCTGCGGTGGCAAACGGCCTTACACCAAGAGCCCGTGTGGTTGCCATGTCAGCAGCCGGCGTCGCACCGCGGGTAATGGGTATCGGGCCGGTCAATGCGGCTCGCAAAGTGCTTAGCCGGGCGGGTTTGGGCCTCGATAATATCGACGTTATCGAACTCAACGAAGCCTTTGCCTCACAAGCGCTCGCGGTGCTGCGTGATCTTAAAATTCAACCATACGATCAGCGCGTTAATCCAAATGGGGGAGCAATAGCTCTCGGTCACCCATTGGGGATGTCTGGAGTGCGGCTTGCGTTGACCGCAGTTGAGGAACTGCACCGCACTGGTGGTCGTTATGCGCTCGCGTTCATGTGCGTAGGAGTTGGGCAAGGTATCGCAATGCTGCTGGAGCGTGTTTAAGGTCCGGCTTGAGGAGGTCGCCTTCAAGGCGTCTGAACCAGTGACCAGCTGACGCTGGTAGGATCATTGCGAGAGGCTGAAGTGAGCCGCCCTGAGACTGCCGGAGGCCCCAACTCCTGAGAGGAAGGGATGACATAAGGGTTACCCAACGCCTTCGGGATTTGTCAGGGACCAACCCCACCACCTCAGTTTTTCCGGACCTTCGGCAACCACGAAATCAAAGCACTTGCGGGCGGCTTCATGCGCTAGCTGAGGAGGCACGCCCAGTCCGCGAAATACCGCTTCGGTAATCTGTACGATATAATCGCTTCCGACACTGCCTGAACAGATCCGCTTGATCGCCTCGATTTTCGTGCCGATTAGCAAGTCGAGCGCGGATGTTTGATCGGCAGATGAAAAAATACCGGTTTTTATACCTTGCCTAATGTCACCTTCCATTAATTGGACGAGCCGATTTCCCGTGTCCTGCAGGGCCATGTAGGCATGAAAAGTTCCCCATTCATGATCAAAGAACGCACGAGCAAGATAGAGCTGAAGGCCCGTTCCGGTTCGATAGAGAGGGTCTTCAAACTGATCGTACACCGAAAGGGAAGAATCGACCATTTCACCTGAAGTTTTGCTGGATATTTGCACTATTGCTTCGTCAAGAGAAGAGAAATACTTATAGAATGTGCCTCGCGATACACCAGCATGCACAATTACATCGTCAATTACGAGCTGAATCGAATTCACTCTCTTGACGTAAACTGCCATGACTGAATCCAGCAAAATTGCTTTGGTCCGTTCTCTCTTGCGGCGAGCAAACGTTGTGCGGTGATCTTCTTTTGATTTTGCGCCACATGCGGGCTGGGAAGGGGTCGCCGTCTGGTCCATCGCTATCTATTCCTGTGGATCGGCGTGCAAAAAGGACCCCCGTGGCGGGGTGATCGGCGTCCAAAAGGGCCCCCTCATTTCGATGGTTTAGGCGGCGGCCTGGGTATTTCCAGGCGGCGAGATCGGGATGTTGGTGGTGGAGACGGTGGTACGGATTCGGCGTGAGTACGCCGGTGGCAAGCCGATCAAGGAGATCGCGCGCGATCTGCGGCTATCGCGCAAGGTAATCCGCAAGGCGATCCGGGCGCCTGAAGGCGCGTTCGACTATCATCGGTCGGTGCAGCCGCGGCCGCGGATTGGACCTTATCAGGCGCGTCTCGATACGCTGCTGGCCGAGAACGAGGTGCGCCCGCGGCGTGACCGGCTACGGATGACGCGCATCCATGATCTGTTGCTGCGCGAAGGCTTTGAAGGGTCGTACGATGCGGTCCGGCGCTACGCCACGCGCTGGGCCGAGGCGCGGCGCAAAGACCCCGGCGCTGGCGTGGCGGCGTTTATCCCGCTGCTGTTCAAGCAGGGCGAGGCGTACCAGTTCGACTGGAGCCATGAAGACGTGGAGATCGCGGGCAAGCCGATGCGCGTGAAGGTCGCCCATGTGCGGCTGTGTGCGTCGCGCGCGGTCTACGTCCGGGCGTATCCGCGCGAGACGCAGGAGATGGGCGCCCACATCAACGTGGCGCCGGGCGCGGATAGCGGCGTCACGGGAGAGCTTGGCATGGCACTGCCGGTGTGAGGGCGGTGTTTCCGGCTGTTGATGGCGAGGACCACCATCGCCGAGCGCAACTATCCCATGGCTGCTCGTCGTTCGTGGAAGATCAGGCGGTCTATGTTGTAGGCGAGGTTGGCGAGGGTGATCTTCGTCTCGGCGCGTGCGATGCCGATGGTGCGGATGAACAGCGCCATCTGATCCTTCTGGCGGGCGAACACATGCTCGATGCGGGCACGGACGGTAGACTTGGCAGCGTTGGCGCGCGCAGTGCGTGCCGACATCGGCTTGCCCTTGGGCTTCTTGCGGTGGACGCGGCTGACCCGGCCGACCGACTTCAGCCAGGCCTCGTTGGACCGGCTGCGGTACGCGGTGTCCGCCCACACGTCGGAGGCGGTGTTGTCGTTGGTCACCACGTCGCGCAGCATGCGGCCGTCGAAGCGGGCGCCATCGGTGACCTTGCCCCGGCGGATGAAGCCATAGCGTCGGCAGATCGCGATGCTGCTCTTGTAGCCGAAGCTCGGGATGGCGATGTCGATCCCCGGCTTGCCGCCGAGCAGCGGCCGACCCTTAGCGAACTTCAGAGTCCAGCGCGCGTCGACATCCTTCTGCGCCGCCTTGGCCGGCTGGTCCGGCCAGATCTGGGTTGCGCTCTTGCCCGCCTTGATCGCTTCCTTCTCGGCCGCGGTGTTGCGCTGCTTGGGCGCCGCCACCAGGGTCGCGTCCACGATCTGCCCTCCCATGGGCAGATAGCCGCGGTCGCGCAGTTGCCGGTCGAAGGCGGCGAACAGCGCGTCGATCGCACCGGCGCGGGTCAGCTTCTCGCGGAACAGCCGGATCGTGTTCTCGTCGGGCGTGACCGCGCCCAGGTCGAAGCCCAGGAACCGTAACCAGCTCAGCCGATCGCGGATCAGGAACTCCATGCGCGCGTCGCTCACCGTGTTCTGCGCCGCCAGGATCAGCACCTTGAACATCGCCACCGGATCGTAGGGTGGCCGACCACCCTTGGCGCCGTCGCCGTACGCCAGCGCCCTCTCCAGCGCCGGGCGGAACACCTCGAAGTCCACCACCCGGCTCATCGTCTCCAGCGGATCCCCGCAGTCCGACAACCGCTTCAGCTGATCCGACAAACCGAACAATCCTGCCTGACGCATCCGCCGCCTCCCTGTCACGCGCAGTGAATCATCTCCGGCCCGATCACGCCAGGGTTATTGGGGGTGCCCAGATGGTGTTCGACGCGCATGCGCGCGGCTTCGCCTTCTTCGGAGGGGTGCCGCTGCGCGGCATCTACGACAACATGAAGACCGCGGTGACGACCGTGTTCGTCGGCAAGGAGCGCGTGTTTGTCAATGGGCACCGAAGTTTCCGCAGAAGTGGGCGCTTAAAATTCCCTACCTCGTTGGCTGGGTTCGGACGGTGATCAGCCGTAATCGGGATCGGGATTGGCTTTCTTTGGTGGTCGTCCGCGGCGCTTACCTTGGGGTGGATTGAACGCGACGCCGGCGCGGACGTTTTCGGGGACGAGCGCGGCGTGCTCACGCATGCGATAACTGGAACCTTCGATCTGGATGACCACGGCATGGTGCAGCAGCCTGTCGAGCAGCGCGGTGGCAACGACGGGATCGCCGAACACTTCGCCCCATTCGGCGAAGCCGCGATTGGAGGTGAGGATCATGGCGCCCTTTTCGTAGCGGGCGTTGACGAGCTGGAAGAACAGGTTCGCACCACCCGGTGTGACCGGCAGGTATCCGATCTCGTCGACAACCAGCAGCGATGCCCTGGCGAGGAAGCGGATCTTCTCCCGGAGCGTGCCTTCGCGTTCGGCCTTGGTGAGTTGGGCGATGAGGTCGGCGAGCGGGATGAAGTAGACCGCCTTGCCGGCGCGCACGGCCTCGACCGCGAGTGCGGTGGCAATGTGGCTTTTGCCGGTGCCGGGCGGTCCCAGCAGGTGGACGACCTCGGCGCGCTCTATGAAGTCGAGGCCGGCGAGCGCGAGGATGCGGTTCCTGTCGAGCGAGGGCTGGAACGAGAAGTCGTAGCCCGCCAGGGTCTTCACCACAGGCAGGCGCGCCATGCGCAGAGCGGCCTTGATCCGCCGGTTCTCGCGCAGCGACAGCTCCTCGCCCAGCAGCTCGTCGAGCGCTTCGATGCCGTCGATCTGGCCCTGTTCGATACGGCGCAGGGTCGCATCGAGGATCTCGAGCGCCCGGGGCATCTTGAGGCTGACGAGGCTCCGGCGGATGGAGTCGACACGGGTGGATGGGGCAATGGCATTCATGGCCGCCCCTCCCCTTCGACTGCCGGCCTGCGGCAGGCGCTCAGGACAGGCTTCGCCAGGCTCGCGCCGATCGCCTCGTAGACGGTCAGCGAGCGCAACGGCACATGGTCGCCGATCCGGCCGAGCATCGTCATGGGCCGATCCGGTGTTCGCGGTTGCGGCCGCCCGGTGCGGTGGCGCCGGTCGATGCGATATTGCCGGCGTCCCTCGAGCACGGGGTGCTCGGCAACGACGATGCCGCGGTCGATGATGCGGACCAGGTCCGGCAACTGCTCTATCTCAACGATCCGGCGCGTCCTGTCGGGTACGCTGTAATAGTTGCCGCCGACCGCCACGAGCCCGTCATGGCTGACCCGCCGCTCGAGCTTCAGGACGGCGTTGAAGCGATGCTCTGGCAGCCGCTGCAGCTCTTCCTGCTCCTCGGCGAAGGCCTCGGCCACCACCCGTTGGGTCGTCCCGTGCACGCGTACGTTGGCGACGGTGTCGAGCCAGTCGATGAGCTGGGCGTTGAGGTCCTCCATGTTGCGGAAGGATCGGCCCAGGAAGAAGTCCTCGCGGATATAGCGGAACGGGCGCTCGACCTTGCCCTTCGTTTTGGCGCGATATGGCCGGCACGCTCTGGGCTGGAAGCGATAATGCTGCGCCAGCGCCAGCAGCGAGCGATTGTAGACGATGTGTCCCTGGTCATCCTCGCCGGTGACCGCGGTCTTCATCCGGTCGTAGAGGATCTCGATGGGCACGCCATCCAGCGCCTCGAAGGCCTGCATATGGCAGCGCAGCAGCGTCTGCAGGTCCTGGTGCAGCACATAGCGGGCAAAGATGAAGCGCGAGTAGCCCAGCACCAGGCTGAACAGCCAGACGATCCGCACGACACCCGGCTCGTCGGCGAACTCGACGACAAAGCGCGCGAAGTCGACTTGGCCCTGCACGCCGGCCTTGGTCTCGAAGCGAACCTCGTAGGGCTTGGGATCATGTTCGGGCCGGATCGCAGCAAGGTAGCGCTTCACTGCCGTGTAGGCGCCCATGTAGCCCATCTCCCTGATCTCACGGGTCAGTCGCGAGGCCGTCAGGTCGGGGAATGCCGCGACACGTTCACGAAGGAACTCCATGTAGGGCGCGATCTTGCTCGGCCGGCCCGTCACACGCGGGCCATAGACCGGCACCTCGACGCCGCGTTCAATGTATTTGCGAACTGTCTTGGGATCGCGGCCTGTTCGGCGCGCAATCGCCGTCACCGACAAGCCCTGCCGGTGCAACTCCAGTATCATCATGGCTTCTCCAAGTCGGATCATCGGCGACGCCTCCCATGGGGAGGTCATCGCGCCGATTTTGGCGTTGCCCAATGCGCCGGGGTTAACCCCGGCGCATTGGGCAACCACGTCCAACAATCAGGGAATTTTCAAAGCCCACATCTGCGGAGAATTACACGCCCACTGACACGTGTTCAACCGTCGCTTCCTGGTGATGGCGGACCACTATATGATCGAGCCAACCGCGTGCTCGCCGGCGGCCGGCTGGGAGAAGGGTCAGGTCGAGCACCAGGTGCAGACGATACGGGGGCGCTTCTTCAAGCCCAGGCTGCGGTTCGCCAGTCTGGAGGAGCTGAACGGCTGGCTGGAGGCCGAGTGCCTGCGCTGGGCAGCGATGCATGCGCACCCCGAGCACAAGGAGATGACGGTCGCGCAGGCGCTGGAGTTGGAACGGCCTGCGCTACAGCCGATGCTCGCACCGTTCGACGGCTTCCATGAGACGCAGCACGCGGTCAGCGGGACCTGCCTGATCAGCTTCGACCGGAACCGCTACTCGGTTGCCGCCAAGGCCGTGCGTCGTGCAGTCCAGGTCCGCGCCTATGCCGACCGGATCGTCGTACGGATGGGCAACGAGGTCATCGCCGATCATCGCCGCTTCTTGGGGGGCATAAAAAAGCTGGGGGTGACGGTGCTGATCCGGTAGCTTTAGGAGCATGTCGAAACCGGCTCCGCTTGTCGCTTACCGTCTGAAGGTCGGCCTCCGGGATATATCGCCGATGATTTGGCGACGCTTGCTGGTTCGCAGCGATCTGACGCTTTTTGGTCTGCACCGGGTAATCCAGATCGCGTTTGGTTGGGAAGATTATCATCTCCATGCTTTCAAGGTGCATGGGCGCCGTTTCGGCACGCAAAGGACGGGTGAGCGTCACCACCTTGTCGAGGACGGGAAAATTCTGAGGGAACTGACACTTGCCGACCTGTCGCTGCGAGTGCGGCAACGCATGATGTACGAATACGACTTCGGCGATTTCTGGGAGCACGAGATCCGCGTCGAAGCGCGTGAACAACCGAGCGCAGACAAGCCCTGGCCGGTCTGCACCGATGGTGCTCGCGCCGGTCCGCCTGAGGATATCGGCGGACCGGGTGGATATGAGCGATTGCTCGAACGTCTCGATGAATTGCGCTTCGATCAGGGAAATGGCCTGGATGACTTTCTGGATGAAAACGATACCAGCGACGGCGAGGAAGATGACGGCGAAGAGTGGACGCCAGCTGACCGCGCCGGGTTCGACGGTCCAGATGATCCGCTGCTGCGCTACGATCCAGATTCCATCGATCGCCGCGCCATCAATCTCGCGTTGAAGGCTGAGTTTGTCGGCAAGGACCGGCCAATGTCTGTGGACTGATGCTCAGGCAAGCTCGGCTTGAGCGCGTCTGTCATCGCGTACCCGCATGATCGTCTGCCGGCTTGTCGAGAACGCCTTGCTGAGCGCGGACACGGTTTCGCCGCTTTCAAGGCGGCGCTCGACCTCGGCGCGCTCGTCTGTTGTAAGGCTCGCAGGCCGTCCGATGGCCTTGCCCTCCGCCCGCGCGCGGCGTAGCCCGGCCTGGGTGCGTTCGATCAGCAGGTCGCGCTCGAATTCGGCGACCGCGTTGATAACGCCCATCGTGAGCTTGCCTGTCGACGAGGTGAGATCGACGCCGCCCAGCGCCAGGCAGTGGACGCGAACGCCCATGCGATCGAGATCGGCGACGGTGCTCGCCACATCCATCGCGTTGCGGCCGAGCCGGTCGAGCTTGGTGACGACGAGGACGTCGCCATCCTCTAGCCGGTCAAGCAACCGGGCAAAACCCTTGCGTTCTTTCGCCGCAACCGACCCGGAGATGGTTTCGGCGACGATCCGCCGCGGCTGCGCTGCAAAGCCAGCGGCCTCAATCTCGTGCAACTGGTTGTCGGTCGTCTGGTCGACGGTCGAAACGCGCAGATAGGCAAAGGTGCGTGACATGGATCCGGCCTCGATTGTCCGGAAGGGGTGTCCAGTAAAATTGGTGTGTCCGCAAGATGGTAAGGCTATTTTATGGACAGGGTTAGCTGTAGGTGACCGTAACCGGTCGGTTTCGGACGGCGGCACCGATGTGCCGGCCAATGAGTTCCCTTCTTCATGGAGGAATGAGCTCATGCGCTTCACCATCACCCTCACCGCAGCAACGGACGACAGGCCAACCAGCGGCATATCCATCGCCGTCATCGAACGCGACGACGACACGCTTACGATCGATGATCTCGGTCTCAGGATCGCGGAGAGCAAGCGACTGCTGGCCGCGCTGCAGCTCGCTGTGGTTCAGACCCAGGCGCTCGACTGGTGTCGCCGCCAGCGCGCTTGTCCGTGCTGCGGATCAGCAAGGCAAATCAAGGATCATCGTTCGATCATGGTGCGCACGCCGTTCGGAAAGATCGCCGTGCCAAGTACCAGGTTCCGGCGATGTACATGTAAACCCACAGCGGGTATCGCGGCGCCGATCGTGGCGGCGCTGCCCGAACGCGTCACGCCGGACCTTCTCGAGCTAGAGGCGCGCTGGGCTTCGCTCGCGTCCTACGGCATCACCGCGGAACGCCTTGCCGACGTCCTTCCGATCGGTGACGCGATCAACGCGACGACGATCCGGCAGGACACCCTACGCGTCGCGGAGCGTTTGGAAGCCGAGCTTGGCACCGAGCGACGCTGTTTCATCGAAGGCTGCGAGGCGGACTGGACCGATGGTCCGCTGCCAGGACCGCCTGTCACTGTCGGGATCGATGGAGGCTATGTACGATCATGGTACGATCGGCCGAACAATTTCGAGGTGATCGTGGGTAAGTCCGTCGTCGATCCGGGCGAGGATGGCGAAATTAGCGAGCCAACGCGCCGGTTCGGCTTCGTGGTCGGACATGACGACAGGCCGCGTCGTCGCCTTCATGAATTGCTGCTGGAGCAAGGCGTCGGGATGGACCGTGAGATCACCTTCATGTCCGATGGTGGCAGGAACGTCCGCAATCTTCAATGGGACATGCGGCCGAACGCCGAGCATGTCCTCGACTATTTCCACATCGCCATGCGGGTGACGGTCATGCAGCAGATCGCGCGCGGATTGCCGCCCCCATCCGAGACGGATAAAGACGTGGCCGTCGCCACTCTCGAGCGAGTTCGGCACTTCCTCTGGCACGGCAACTGGCGCCGTGCTCTCGACCTAATCGGCGACGTCGAGACCAGAATGCTTGGTGCGACAGATCCGGATGTCACCGACGAGCCGATGAGCCACCCACAGGTCTCGCCGCAAGCTCGCAATCTCCTCAAGCATTTGCGGGAGTTCGAAAGCTATATCAGCGCCAATGCCAGCATGATCCCGAACTATGGCGAGCGACGACGATATGGCGAAGCAGTCTCGACCGCCTTCGTGGAATCGACCGTCAACCAGGTCGTCGCAAAGCGCTTCGCAAAGAAGCAACAGATGCAGTGGACGCCCAGAGGGGTGCATCTGCTTGTGCAACTCCGCGTCCGTACCCTTGATGGCACGTTGGCCAATGACTTTCAGAGGTGGAGGGACGAACGGAAGGCGGCATGACCCCCAACTTTCTCATGCTCCCCAAGCCCGAGGAGATCATCGGCAAGCTGCGTGAGGTTGAGATCATGCTGGGCCAGGGCGGCACGACGGCCGAGGCATGCCGGCGCATCGCAGTCAGCGAGCAGACCTATTACCGATGGCGCAAGGAATATGGTGGTCTGAAGACGGATCAGGCGCGGCGGATGAAGGATCTGGAGAAGGAGAACCTCCGGCTGCGTCGCGCGATCTCGGACCTGACATTGGACAAGCTGATCCTGCAGGAGGCGGCGCGGGGAAACTTCTGAGCCCCGCACGGCGCCGGCGGTGCATCGACCAGGTGCGTGAGGTGCTGGATGTGTCCGAGCGACGGGTGTGCCGCGTCCTCGGGCAGCATCGGTCGACGCAGCGCAAAGTGCCGTGTGGGGCAGATGACGAGGAGGCGCTGACCGACGACATCGTCGCGCTGGCCAGGCAGTACGGGCGCTACGGCTATCGCCGGGTAACCGCACTGCTGCATGCGGCCGGCTGGTCGGTGAACCACAAACGGGTGGAACGGATCTGGCGACGCGAGGGGCTGAAGGTGCCTCAGCGACAGCCGAAACGTGGTCGGCTGTGGTTGAACGATGGCTCGTGTATTCGGCTGCGGCCGGAATATCCCGGGCACATCTGGGCGTACGACTTTGTCGAGGCACGGACGCACGACGGGCGCAAGTTCCGCATCCTCACGATCATCGACGAGGCCAGCCGCGAGTGCCTGGCGCTGGTGGTCGCCCGTCAGCTTCGCCACGAAGATGTGCTGGCGGCCCTGGCCGAGCTGTTCATTGACCGGGGCCCGCCTGACCATATCAGATCGGACAACGGCAGCGAGTTCATCGCCACCGCAGTCCAGAAATGGCTTGGGCAGATCGGCGTGAACACGCTCTACATCACGCCAGGCTCGCCATGGGAGAACGGCTACAACGAGAGCTTCAATGGCTCGCTGCGTGACGAGCTGCTTAACGGAGAGATCTTCTACAGCCTCGCCGAGGCCAGAGTGCTGATCGAGGCGTGGCGGCGCCACTACAACACCATCCGGCCACATAGCAGCCTGGGCTATCGCCCACCCGCACCAGAAGCGGCGACGCCGCCATTGCCGGCCTCCGGTTCCGCTTCGCTCCACCTGCGCCCGGCAATGGCGGCGGAGACGACAATGCACTAACTATCTACCCGGACCACCCGGTGGGGGCTGCTCAGTACATCCAGCCCCAACCGATGATCTTGAAGTAGGTAAAATCAGTCTGCCACATCTCGTTCGGCCGGGTGGTCTTGGTGTGGAACTGATCGGCGGCCTTGATCACGACATAGGCCGGGCTGGTGATCAGATCATGGGCCTTCAGCAGACGGTAAACCGTCGATTCCGACACGAAGTAGCGCTTCTCGTCGGTGAAGCGCACCGCCAGTTCGCGGGGGCTCAGATCGGTCTCTTCCAGCGCCAGTTCCACGATCTGGTCCTGGATGTCGTCGCCGATGCGGTTCCACACTCGGCTTGGCGCCGACGGCCGATCCTCCAGCGCCTCCGGCCCGCCTTCAAGGTAGCGATCATACCAGCGGTAGAACGTCCGGCGGGCGATACCGAGCTTATCCAGCGTCCGCTTGGCGGGCAGATGCGACTGCTCGACGATCCTGATGATCTCGAGCTTCTCAGATGCGGGATACCTCATTCGTCGTCGCCCCCATCCGCGATCATGCTTTTTTTGAGCAGACGGTTTTCCAGCGTCAGGTCGGCCACGCATTCCTTCAGGGCACGGGTTTCGCGGCGCAGGTCGTGCACCTCGCCGGTGGTCGCAGCTCGGGCGGTATCGCCGGCCAGACGACGCTTGCCCGCTTCCATGAACTCCTTCGACCAGGTGTAATACAGGCTCTGGGCGATGCCTTCCTTGCGGCACAGCTCGGCGATACTGTCTTCGCCGCGCAGCCCCTCCAGCACGATCCTGATTTTGTCCTCTGCAGAGAAGTGCCGGCGCGTCGCACGCCGTATGTCCTTCACCACCCGCTCAGCTGGGGCCTTCGGCGCCGATTTTTTCAAGGAGGATTTGGGCTTCATCTTCGTTCCTTCGTCACTACGACGAAGCCCAAATCCTCCTTAAATCACAACCTCAAATCTGTGCCATTGGCGCTGACGGCGGACAGGTCGTGCTACGCATTCCGGGGATGACCTATCAAAGCAAGTGGCATGACCCGCATCCGTTAGCTCGAACGGCCTTCTCGCAGTCGGGACCACCCATCAGGCAAGGCATACCCGTTGGGCAGCGGGTTGACTCTTAGGGACCGCCCCTGCAGGAGATCACACGTTTGCACTGGATTTATCGACAAAACCCCAAATTTTGCAGGTTTGACAGAAATCTTCGATCAGGATAGCAATTTTATCCAGATATCGGTCTGCAAGGAATATCAGTTATGAACGCACCGGTGGCAAAGCTGGTAGAAGCAGCGGGCAAAGATACCGGCAACTCGGTCTCGCAGGCCGGTGTCAGTTTGACAGCATCTGTTTATCTACAACTCCGCGCAGATCTACTTTCCGGCAAATTTCTGCCCAATACTCGTCTTGCCATTAAGATGCTACAAGAGCGATACGGAACAGGCTCATCGCCAATTCGCGAGGTATTAAGCCGCCTTACTGCAGAAGGATTTGTAGTTCAAATTGATCAGCGGGGTTTTCGGGTGCCTGCTTTTTGTGCAGATGAACTCGAAGAACTTACGCGGGGTCGATGCCTGCTTAACGAGATAATTTTCAGAGAAGCGATAGCTTCCGCAAATGATGCCGATGACGAGGCGATAATTGTCGCTCATTTCCGCTTGACCCGTACGCCACATGATCTGCCCGGAAGCCCGGGCACACTTAATCCAGAATCCGAAGAGGCACATTTCCGTTTCCATCGAGCACTGACCGCACCGTGTAGATTGAAAACGCTTCTGGATTTTGAAGAGAAATTATTTGAGAGATCGACTCGTTACCGAGTGCTTGCCGAATCGCAAGTACGCTCCACTGAAGCAGAGCATCATGCCATTATGAATGCAGTTCTGGATCGGAATACGAATCTTGCCATCAAATTAAGCAATGATCATATTATGGAAACAGCAAGCATTGCAGCCGCACACTTGCGATCTCATACTTAACTTAATCACCTTTATGTAAAGTATACTCCGTTAACGACGGTGGTTAATTATTCCCCGCTTCTGAATCGGCGACGCGATCCCGAAGGGTTGGCCCGAATAACGCATTTTCAAGCCTCGCAAAATCCGGTCCGCAAGGGTCAATTCCAACACCGACGTAAGAGTGGCTGCAAATCCCCCCCTTTGACACGGTCATTGAGGGGAAGGCCTCAAACGCCAGGTTGCCACGTTAAATATCGATTTTCCTCCCATTTGGCGTTGACATATTGACATTCCAATTTAAGGCATATCCCGGACGGTCGCGTGATGGCCGGATGCGAGGGTGAGGGCTTTTATGCGGATTGGTAACGTTGGCGGCAGGGCCTCGTTGATTGTTGATGCAGGCGCGATCGATATCGATCGGGCCAGTGGCGGCAAGTTTCCTGCTGACATGGCCGGATTGTTCGAGTGTTGGGGGGATTTCATCGCCTGGGCACGTGAGGGCCGGTTTGAAACCGGGGCGGAAGCTTTCGACGAGCGGTCACTGGGCGCGCCCTCGCCGATGCCGCGGCAGGTTTTCGCGGTGGGCCTCAATTATCGAGACCACGCCCTGGGCGAGGCCGGCCTGAAGGAGCTGCCGACTTCGCCGTTGATCTTCACCAAGTTCCCCACCTGCATCGCGGGTCCTTACGACGATCTTCCCCTTCCCGTCGGCAATGTCGACTGGGAAATCGAACTAGTCGCGGTCATCGGCACCCGGGCGAGCCGTGTCTCCGTCGAAGACGCGCTCGACCATGTGGCAGGCTATGCAGTCGGACAGGACTTCTCCGAACGGTTGATGCAGCTTTCCGGCGGCATGCCCCAGTTCTCGCTGGGTAAGTCATTCCCCGGCTTCGGCCCCTTCGGACCGTGGCTGGTGACACTCGATGCGCTCGACGAAACGAACGGCCTTGCGGTCGAATGCACAGTCAACGGCGTGAAGGTCCAAGGGTCCGACACCTCGCAGCTCATCTTCCCAGTGAATGACCTGGTGAGCCGCCTCTCGCACGTCTGTACGCTCTTGCCTGGCGACGTCATCTTCACCGGTACCCCCGCCGGCGTGGGGAATGCCAGAAACCCCAAGTGGTTCCTCAAGCCCGGCGATGAGGTCGTCAGCACAATCGCCCAAATCGGCTCCATCAAACAAACCTGCGTGGCCGACCCCTGCCAGTAAAAATTTGCATTGGAGAAGAGCCCATGCCCAAAGTTGTTTTTGTAGCTGCGGATGGTCGCGAGATCGAAACGAATGTCGATATCGGCACTGACCTGATGCATGCTGGTCTCTACAATAGCGTACCTGGCCTGCTTGGGGAATGCAGTGGCGGTTTAGCGTGTGCAACCTGCCGTGTTCACGTCCCTGCCGAATGGCAAGGCGTGTTGCCTGCGGCGCTTCCTGCAGAAGCGGAATTGCTCGGATTTTGCGAGGAGTCGCCTCCCGAGGCACGATTGTCCTGCCAGATCAAAATGACCCAAGAACTTGATGGTCTCAGGTTGCTGGTGCCCGAAGACCAAGATTAAGTCAAAAAGTCCACAGCGTAGATTTGAAATCGGCCTTGTACCGTAGCGGGAGATTCAACGTGTCCGAATACCAGTTCTCAGGCACTGTCCACTGGTCCGAGACAGACGCTTCCGGTCGGTTTCATTTTTCCAATGCGTTGCTCTGGGCGGAAAATGCTGAGCATTCCTTGTGCCGCAGCATTGATCCCGATGTTTCAATCTCAAGAATGCCGCGTAGATCGATTTCCGCTAACTTTTCCCGTCCATTTTTGGCGGCAGACAAATATATTGTAAATCTCTCCATAGAAAAACTTGGAACTAGTTCCATTTCCTATGCTTGGATTATTGAAAGTTTGGGCGAAGTGGCGGTCGAGGGGCGACATGTAGTTGTCCATATAGACGAGGACGGCCGACCTGCCCCGATTCCAGCATCATTGCGGATCGGACTGGAGAAGTATCTTGCCGCACGGAGCGATCGTTGAGTCCTTTATGGCGAATATCGACATCTGAGTACTCGTTGAAATCGGCAGTCGCCGAGAGAAGCAATGATGAAGGCAACTGCCAACCGCCCGATCAACACCGTTCTGGCCATGCTGAGGAGCGCGCCCTATGACTTACCTGTTTGAAGTAGCCGATGTACCTGGCGTAACCGTTCTCGGGGAACCCGATTGCTTTCCGATCGGCCGGATTTTCTGCGTTGGGCGCAACTATGAGGCACACGCAACCGAGATGGGGTTCAAGGTTGACCGCGAGGCTCCCTTCTATTTTAACAAGGCTGCTTCGACATTTGTCGCGAGCGGGTCTACGATTCCGTATCCCCCTGGTACAAGCAATTACCATTACGAAATGGAGTTGGTCGTCGCCATTGGTAAACAAGCATTTCAAATTTCCGAAGCTGAAGCCGGATCGATAATCTACGGATTTGCTTGCGGGCTCGACATGACGAGACGCGATCTCCAACTGGTTGCGCGAGAGAAGGGTCGCCCGTGGGATTTAGGGAAAGATTTTGAGCAGTCCGCCGTCGTAGCGCCGATCACGAAGGCAGCGCAGTTTGCAATCGAAAACCAGCGCATTTCATTAAGCGTGAACGGTGAGATCAAGCAAGATCAGGTTCTGGCCGATCTTGTTTGGAGCGTACCTGAACTGATCGCCGACCTATCCCGCTTTTATCACCTTGCACCGGGTGACCTTATCTTCACCGGCACGCCGGCCGGCGTCGGCCCAGTCGTGGCTGGCGACACGCTCGAAGGGACAATCGATGGGCTTACCCCGGTTCAACTCGTAATTGGGCCTGGAGAATAATGCTCTATTATGGCTATTGGCGCAGTTCTGCAGCGTGGCGTTGCAGAATTGCCTTCAATCTGAAGAAAATCGCGCCGGAATTTGTGGCCGTCCATCTCACACGCGATGGAGGAGCACAGCGGACGGAGGAGTTCCGCGTCATAAATCCGCAGAAGCGGGTACCTGCGCTGGATTTGAACGGGGCAGTCTTGACCCAATCGCTGGCGATTATCGAGTGGCTCGAGGAGACTATCCCGGAGCCAGCTCTTCTGCCGGACGATCCCTGGTCTCGTGCTCAAGTCCGCGCTTTCGCCCTGGCAATCGCCTGCGATATTCACCCTCTTCAGAATTTGGAAGTGCAGCAGTATCTGCGCGGCAAGCTCAACCTGGAGCAAAGCGCAGTGTCTGATTGGCTTGGGCACTGGATCGGCAACGGATTGCTAGCCTGCGAAGCCCTTCTTGGCAGTCAGCCGAGCAATCAGGCCTTTGCATTTGGAGCGAGCCCGACGCTCGCCGATATCTGCCTGGCACCTCAGCTATATTCGGCAGAACGGTTCGGTATCAGCCTTAACGACATGCCCCGCCTACGTACGCTCGGTGCAAGTTATGCAGATCATCCGGCATTCGTTGACGCACACGCGCACAATCAACCCGATAGTGAAGAATGGTTTTGGGGGATCTAAGCCGAATCCGGGTGGGCCTTGCACGGCCTGTCAGCGGCATGCCGGCGCTGCGGCATTGCCGAGGATCGGCAGGGGTAGCTGATGCAGATAGGGGCAGGGGGCTTGCCAAGCGGGCCGAGATGCCGATCCTCGCGCGCGGGAGGTTTCAGCACCAACCCACGAGGTACAACCATGGCCAGAAAAGGAAGTCTCGAAGCCGAAAGACAGGCAATCGCAAAGGAGCGTCAAGCGCTGGAAGCGCGCGAGGCGAAACTGCGGACAAACGAGCGGGCGGCAAGCGTCGAGCTGATGCACAAGTCAGTTCTCGGCAAGGCGCCGTTCGAGAGAGTCGAAGCATTCTTCGCCGCTCTCGGAAAGCTCGGTCTGGACGAAGCCGAGAAGCGCCTTCGGGCAAGCTGAAACCGGCCTCGGCAGAGGCCAGCGCAGCCGGGGTTAGATGCCCCGGCTGCGCTTTATTTGGACACGCAAAAAAGGGGGCCGGAGAGCCCCTTGTCGGTGCCCTCCGGCGCTGTGGTCGATGATCATTTCAGAACGGACAATCCGCGTCCCAGTCGGGATCCATCACCACGCTCATGAAGCTTGCGGCGCGGGCGATGTTCGCTTCGTCAAAGTCGTCGGCCATCATGCCCGGGACGGAATGGACGATCCGGTCGATCAGGTCCTGGGGCAGGGCGTTGTAGTCGCCCTCGTCGATGGCGAGAAAGCAGCCGAACTCGTCCTCGATGACATGGCTGTCGAAGAAGCTGTGCTGGGCCCGGATCGTCGCGGCGCGCACCGCTGCATCATAGCTGATGGGGTCGAAAGCCGGGATGTCGAGGGTCTTGGTAAGAGCGTTCATGTGAGCCTCCTGTCAAAGGAATTGAAGAGGTCTCGGGTCGTGCGGCTGAGCGGAACAGAAAAGTGTCATAAGGAGCCGTTTGGCTCAATGCAGCGATAGATAGTGGCCGGGTGAACATTGAAGGTCCTGGCGACGGAGCTGATTGATTTGCCCTCCAGAACAAGTTGGCGAGCAAGCTCGGCCTGATCGGGTCGCATTTTCTTTGGGCGTCCGAAGGTCACGCCGCGCACCATAGCCGCCTTTCGACCCTCGTCGGTTCGGCTCAATATTAGAGACCGCTCGAACTGGGCGATCCCGGCGAATACGGTCATGATCATCACGCCAGACGGGGACGTGGTATCGGCCCAAGGTTCATCAAGCGATTGTAATCCTGCCTGCTTTTCCCTGATACGTTCCGCGATGTGCAAGAGTTCGATGGTGGATCGCGCCAAACGATCGAGGCGGGTGACGACGAGAACATCGTCTTTGCGCAGGTGGCCCATCAGCTTTTCAAGCTCGAGCCGGCCACGAGCGGCCCCTGATATTTTCTCGTCGAACATCATTTCACAGCCAGCCTCCGAGAGCCGAGCGCACTGGATGTCCAGGTTCTGATCCTCGGTGGAGACGCGCGCGTAGCCGAGCTTCATGCGGAGGCTCCCGCCATTGTGCGAAAGTTGCTGCAAAACGACTTTATTTCGCACATATATTTTGCGAAGAAATTCGCCTTGTTTATCGGCATCGGCCGTCCCCTTCGCAAAAGTTGGAAGTTTCGCACGGTATGCCCACCCGTCACCTCACTGATGCCCAGCGTCAGGGCTTTTCTCGCTTCGACGGCGAACCGTCGGCCGACCAACTCGCGCGATATTTCCATCTGGACCAAACTGATCGCGACCTCATTGGAACTCTGCGCGGAGACCATAATCGGCTCGGCTTCACCGTGATGCTGACGAGCGCCCGGTTTCTGGGCGCATTTCCAGTCTCTCCTTCCGAGATCCCCGCGTCGGTCCTGGCGACCGTGATCGAACAACTCGCTCTTGAGCCCGCCACGGACGTGGACGCCTATTTTGCGGGAAGCCGGCGCATCCGGCACCTCGCGCTCATCCGGACGCACTGCGGCTTCACGGACTTTGGCGACAACGCGGTGGCGCGTTTCCGATTGACCAGATGGCTCTACGCCCTTTGTTGGAGCGGCGACGAGCGGCCCGGCCCCTTGATTGATCGAGCGGCGGCCTGGCTGATCGCCAACAAGGTGCTGCTGCCAGGCGTCACGGTCGTCGAGCGATTGGTCGGCAGAATCCGCGATCGTGCGCGGACCAGGCTTTGGCGCCATCTGGTCGCCAGCTTGAGCGATGACCAACGCGCGCGCATCGCCGCCCTGTTTGACGATGGCGACACATCCACGTTCGCCGCCTTGGACGCGCTGCGGACAGTGCCCTCCAAGCGCATGCCGACCGAGCTCTTCCGTCACCTTGATCGGCTCGATGCGGTCCGGGCGTTCAATCTGCGGCCGGCGCCACCAAGGGGTGTTCCCGCGACAACCCTTGAGCGGCTCGCGCGGGTAGCGCGTGTCAGCAAGCCTTCGGCCATTGCGGCCCTTCAGGAGCCTCGTCGAACCGCGACTGTAGCCGCGCTCTTCCATACGCTCGAAGCGGCGGCCCAGGACGATGCCGCCGAGCTGGCCGAGGTTCTGCTTGCCGATTTGGTGAAGGGGGCCGAAGCCGCCGACAAACAGGACCGTCTGCGCAGTCTGCGCGATCTCGATGGCGCCGCGATGCTGCTCCACGCGATGGGTCTGTTGGTTTTGACCGACGATGTCCTGCCCCTCAATGAATGGAGAGATGTGCTCTTCGAGCGGTTGCCCCGTCCCGACATCGAGGCCGCCATGTCCAAGGTGGAGGCGATCGCCAAGCCCGCAGAGAGCAAGCCCTACGACCAACTGCGGAGAAAGTGGCGGGGTGCCCGGAAATTGTTCTTCGAAATCACCAACCGCATCGAGACCGACGCCGCCCCGGGCGGCAAAAACGTCAAGGCCGCGATCAGCTACCTCAAGGGCGTAGACGACTGGTCGTCTCTCGCCAAGATGCGCGGCGCACCGACCGCTGCGATCCCAAAGGCGTGGAGGCAACATGTCCTGGATCATGAAGGCAGTGTGCGGGACCCGAAAGCCTATGTCTTCGCGATCATCGATGCATGGCGTCTCGCGATCAAGCATCGCGATGTGTTCGCCAAGCCCGGCATCCGATACGGAGATCCTCGGCGCGGGATGCTCGAGGGCGAGTCCTGGCACAATTCCAGGTTGATGGTGGCACGCGCCCTGGGCCGATCTCTGGAAGCCGACACTGAGATTGACGGTCTCTCCCGCCTTCTCGACGAGGCATATCGACATGTCGTCGCGCGCGCCGGCCACAATCCTGACCTGCGTTTCGAGACGGTCGCCGACAAGACCGGGATTGTGGTCACGCCCCTCGACAAGCTTGATGAATCCGAGAGCCTTCGTGCGCTGCGCGGCGCCGTCCAAACGCGCATGCCGAAGGCGGGGATGCCCGACATCTTTCTTGAAGTCATGGCGCGAACCGGATTCGCCAAGTCCTTTACCCATCTGAGCGAGCGTCAGGCCACCGTCGAGCACTTCGAGATAAGCCTGTGCGCAACCCTGGTCGGCGGCGCCTGCAACATCGGTCTTGAGCCAGTTGTGCGCCCGGAAATTGCGGCTCTGCGTCGCGACCGGCTGTCTTGGGTCAATCAGAATTTCATTCGGCCTGAGACCATAGCTGCGGCGAACGCCGCGATCGTTGCCGCCCACAATCGCCTGGATATCGTTCGCCACTGGGGCGCCGGAGAGGTGGCCAGCGCGGACGGAATGCGGTTTGTCGCTCCGTCGAGCGCCATACATGCCGGCCCCAATCCCAAATACTATGGCCAGGAGCGCGGCGTCACTTGGTACAACATGATTTCCAATCAGTTCAGCGGGCTGGCCGGAGCGGTCATCCCCGGCACCTTGCGCGACAGTTTGGTCGTCCTGGCTCTCCTGCTGGAGCAGGAAACCGAGCTCGATCCTCTGGAGATTATGACCGACACCGCTGCCTATTCCGACGCAATTTTCGGCCTGTTCTGGCTCCTGGGCTACCGATTCAGCCCCCGTCTGGCGGACATCGGCGGCGCGAAGCTGTGGCGCATCGACCGCCAGGCGAGCTACGGACAATTCGATGAGATTGCCTGGGGCAGGATCAAAATCAATCTGATTAGGGAAAACTGGTCCGACCTGATCCGTTTGGCCGGGTCGATCAAGCTCGGCCACCTCAAGGCCGCAGGCGTCATGCGCATGCTGCAGGTCAAAGACCGCCCAACGACCCTGGCCAAGGCCCTGTCTGAACTGGGGCGCATCATCAAGACGCTGCACATCCTGCGATACATCGACGACCGACCGTTCCGCCGACGGATCTTGTTTCAGCTCAACCGGCAGGAATTGCGCCACAAGCTCGGTCGGCGCGTCCATCACGGCGATCGGGGCGAAATCAGAAGCCCTTTGCGTCAAGGCCAAGAGGAGCAGCTCGGGGTCCTCGGTCTCGCCCTCAACTCCATCGTCCACTGGAACGCTGTCTACATGCAGGAAACCGTGCGCCAACTCAGCGAGGCCGGGGCGCCACCGCTGCCCGCCGATATCGCTCGACTCTCGCCGATATTCTGGCGTCACATCAATTTCCTCGGGAGCTACGACTTCTCCGTGCCCGACGCCGTCGCAAACGGCGGCCTCAGACCGCTACGCCAACCTAATTCCGAATGGGACTTTTGAAAAGAAATAATGCCCCTTACGACACTTTCTTGTTCCGCTCAGCCGCACGACCCAACGTTGAGGAAGGTCTCCTGCTGGCCGGCGAAGCTTGCATCGGGCAGATCCTCCGCGGTGGCGCTGCTGCGGACGGCGACGGCTGGGCGATTGACACCCAAGCGCCGGCTCAATTGCGCGTAAGCTGCGATAATCTCGTCTGCGATCTGCGTCGGGAAGCTGCTTTCGAGAAAGAGGGTGCGGATGGCGTTGCCGGTTTCCTGGAGCGTCGCTTTGCCAGAGTGGAAATCATTGAGATGCTCCGCGACAGTCCGTTCGAGCTTGTTCTCGGACACATGAGTCCAATAGGCATTGGCGGTCGTCGCGAAGCCGGACGGAACCTTCACACCCTTCTGGCTGAGAGCGGCCGTCATCTCGCCCAGCGAGGCGTTTTTGCCGCCCACCGCGGGCAGGTCGGTTATCCCGATATTCTCGAACCAAAGAATGTGTGGCTTGGACATGACTTTCCCCAGCTTCCGGTAGGCGGTGTCTCAACATGAAGACCACTCTTCGCTCGGGAGCATTGCTGTTCTTTGGTCCGCCGGTCATTACGTAAGGACCCTATGAGGCGCACGCCGGTCGGATCGACAAGGCACGTGGCCGACGAGCGCGGCCGAGCCCGGCTGCTGCCGCGATGTCTGAGCCAGCCGAGACCCGCGGCGAACCAAGCCGATAATCGACCGTGTCGATCATGCTGCACTGGACGATCTTTGTGCTGATCTTCGCCAATGCCACCTTCGGCGGCTGGATGGAGGATGCGGATGGACCCGCCAAGCTCAACTATTTCCAGCTCCATAAGTCGGTCGGTATCACCGTGCTCGTGTTGAGCCTGTTCCGGCTCGGCTGGAGAATCACGCACCCTTGGCCGCCATTTCCCGACGCGATGGCAACATGGGAGCGCGTCTTTGCCCGCAGCACGCACATTCTCTTCTACATGCTGATGATCGGGGTGCCATTGCTCGGCTGGGCTGCCGCATCGGCCGGCGGCGCGCCCGAGGTGCCGCTATACGGCGGTGCCGGCCCCGAACCTTCCATTGAGCGAGAACGAAGATCTTTCCGAGGCGCTCGGCGGCCTGCACAAAGCAATGGTCATGGCGATCTACGTCGTGCTCGGACTACATGTCCTGGGCGCGCTCAAGCATCATTTTTCCTCGACAGGGACGAGGTGCTGAGCCTCGGCGAGTTCCACCTGCGTCGGGGGGCTCCGCCGAGGCGCGCGTGCCGGTGGCGTCGGTGGGCAGCAGCATACAGTCGCTGCGCGAGCCCGTCCGACTGGGTGACGGGGAAGTCGACCTCGAACATCTGAATGTTGCGCGCGCCGAAGCTATTGCGGGAGTTTGAGCCGCGCACCGACATGCCGACATCGCGGACCATGGCCCTGGATCACTACGACGCCGGGGGAGAGCTTGACGATATCGGCGATGGTGGTCGCCGGTGTTTAACGGAAGGCGTGTCGTCAATCGTCGTCACGGTCTGGGCCGTGACCTTCGTGGTGAGCGACAGCGCCTTGCCGGGTGACGATGATGTCGGTCGGTGCTGTCAAGTTGAGCGAGCCGATGGAGCTAGGCGTACCGGAGGTGCGGACTGCCTGTTGTTCGAGTCACTCGCTAGTTCGGCCTCCGGTCGAATGGGACCGGTCAGGGGCTGTCAGAGCGCCGCTCTGGGATGCCCATAGCACTTGGTGTCATCTGAGAGCGTCAGGTGGCGGCCTAATGCGTCAAACGGCGACCCTAGCAAGTAGGCACTGCGTCACATATTATCGGTCAGCCGTGCGGTTTCAGATCTCGTGCGGGCAGGTTTGCTTTCGCGGCACTATCAGGGCTTTCGCGTCGACCACCACAATCGGGGCGCCCAGCGTGAGGCGGTCTATACGCTCATGCCGCCGGTTTTCATGGTCATTCGCAGGCCCTGAAGGCATCGCGTCTTCAACGCGGGGGCAACGTTTTCGACCAATTCACGTCATGTCATCGGCCGCTTTCAGCCTCTCTGGCATGGCAAGTAGCTTGGCGGCTGCCATCAGGATTGCCTCATCTGCGCTGGGGAAAGCCTCTGTCGAGCTTATCGACACGCCATCAGGATATGTGATCGTAGCCTGGAACCCGTTGCTTTTGGGCGTCGCACTCAGCCGAACTTCCATGACCTCGCGTCCAAACCTACCATCCAAGGCGGGAACGGTGCGAATTCCATTCCGAATGCGCGCATATACGGCATGGAAACTCCCATCTCATCCTCCGCCAATAGCACCGGCACGGCTGTCAACGAAGCGGCCGCCGAGGCGTTGGATGCGCCCGGCGTGATCGACGTCGCCGATCGCTTCCGGATCGTCGAGCAGGAGTAGGCGGCCGCAAGGTCTTATTGACCCATACGGCGGAGGTCAGCCGTGACATTCCATTCTAAAAAATTCCTGACAGTCCGTGATACTACACACCATTGAAACTTCTTGAAACTTCCATTTTTCGGAAGTATTAGGAATTTCATGTCAAGCCTCGCGCAACAGGTGTCAGCGGCCGGTCTTGGGGACCGGATTTTTAGCGAACGCCAGCTTGGCGAGGCGCTGGGCGGTGGAGATGCGCGGCGCTACGGCCTGGTCAATCGCGCCCTCAAGGATGGATCGCTTATTCGGGTAAAGCGAGGCACGTATACACTTGCACGGCCCTATCGCAGCGACCAGGCGCATCCCTTCGCGGTGGCCCAAGCCCTCGTTCCGGGAAGCTATATCTCATTTGAAACCGCGCTTGCACATCACGGGTGGATTCCTGAGGCAGTGTTCGTCACCGCGAGCGTTTCGCCGGGGCGCAAAACCCTGCAGTTCGACACCGCTGATTTCGGTCCGTTCAAATTCCACCCTGTGGCCATCGAGGACTATCATTTCCTTACCAGCGTCGAGCGTGGGTCCTTCAATAGGCTTGTAGCCTTCGTCGCCCAGCCGCTGCGCGCGCTCATGGATCTTGTAGCCTTGCGCAAGGCGCAATGGGCTGGCCTCGACTGGCTGACTAGCGGCATGCGCATCGACGAAGACATGCTTTGGGCATTGAAGCGAAAAGATTTTACGGAATTGAAGTCTGTCTACAAGCACAAGGGCGTCAATGCCTTCCTCGCCGAGTTCGAAGATGCAGTCTCGGCGGCAAAAACCTCTCTGGGCGGGCAATCACGGCATGATTGATATCATCAAGGAGAAGCTACGCCAGTATGGGGCCGCGAACGCGCTTGAGGAGGAAAATGCCGTCAAAGAGATCCTTCAGGAAGTCGCGCTTTACGCACTCTGGCGCGCCGACTTTTTCAATGTTGCTCTCTTCCAAGGCGGTACGAGCTTGCGCATTCTGCATGGATTGCCGCGCTTCTCCGAGGATCTCGACTTCCTATTGCGCTCTCCCGATCCAGACTTTGACTGGTCCCCGTATCTCAAATTGTTGACCGAGGTGTTTGCCCAGTTCGGACTGAAGCTTGAAGCGCAGCCTAAGAACCGAATGGATACCTCTATTCGCCAAGCGCTCCTCAAGGATGACTCGATCGCCAGCCAGCTCGATCTGTCTTTCGTTGGCACGGGCCGCCCCAAGGCAATCAAGATCAAGCTGGAAATCGACGTTAATCCGCCGACGGGGTCGGGCGAGGGGACCACCTATCTCGATTTTCCGGCCGACTATGAAGTGCGCCACCAGGACCTGGCGTCCAATTTCGCCTTGAAGACCCATGCGTTGCTATGCCGGGGTTTCCTCAAGGGTCGCGACTGGTTCGACTTTTCCTGGTACGTTTCGCGTGACGTTTCGCCCAATCTCGATCTTCTGCGCAACGCGCTGGTGCAGGCCGGCCCATGGAAGGACGACACGCCGCTCAACGTCGATATGGCGTGGCTGAAGGACGCTCTGTCCGGTGCGATTGCCCGGATCGACTGGAAGGAGGCGTCCGACGACGTTGGGCGTTTCCTGCGGCCCGCCGAGCTCAAATCGGTCGGCCTATGGAGCGAGCGCTTTTTCCTCGCAAAGCTCGATAAGCTTATTGCGACGTCAGGCCGTTAATGTGTCGGCGCGGCATATCCGGCCCTGCGCCGAGTACAGGTTCCGTTCTGCCTCGGCAGACAAATGGGGGGCGGATAGTTGAAGTTCATTCACACAGCTGATTGGCAGCTTGGGAAGCCATATGGGCGCTTCGAGCCGGAGGTTCGCGCAGCCCTGTCCGAAGCGCGTTTCGACGCGATCGATGCGATTGGCGCCGCCGCTACACAGTATGGAGCAGACCATGTGATGGTCGCCGGCGATGTCTTCGACACGGAGGGACCTGAGGACCGCACGATCGTCCAGGCGATCTCCCGCATGGAGCGCCACCCGTGCCGCTGGTGGCTGCTGCCCGGCAATCACGATTTCGCTCGCAACGGCGGCCTCTGGGATCGGGTGCGTCAACGTGCGGGTACCGGCATCACAGTCCTCTCGGACCCGGTGCCCCAAGAGATTGACCCGGGCATCTGGCTGCTGCCCGCACCGCTGACGCATCGTCACAACCTCGACGATCCGACCGATCTCTTCGATGGCATGGAGACACCCGGCGCTCGGCTGCGCATCGGGGTGGCTCACGGTTCGATCCGCGATTTCGGCACGCAGGGCGAAACGAAAAATCAGATCGCGCCCGACCGGGCTCGTCGATCGACCCTCGACTATCTCGCGCTCGGAGACTGGCACGGCGCGCTGAAGGTCGATGCGCGCACCTGGTATTCGGGCACGCCCGAGACTGATCGCTTCCAGCGCGACGAACCGGGGCACGTGCTCCTGGTCCACGTCGCGGAGGGTCGCGAACCGACGGTCACACCGATCCGGACGGGTCGTTTTCAATGGATCAGACGAAACTGGACCGTGAACGATCAAACTGGCTTCGACGCGGAGTGCGACCAGTTGCTGGGATCGATCGATCCGCCGGTAACCCTCCTGGAGCTATCACTTGCCGGCATCACTAGCCTCACGGATCGCGTGGGCATGATGGACCGGCTCGAAAACGACGTCAGCCACCGCGTGCGCTATCTCGACATCCGGGCCGCCGATCTTGTCGGTCGCCCCAGCGAGGATGATCTCGCGGCACTCGCGGTCGAAGGCATGCTCGGCGTCGCCGCCGCGAAGCTCTCCACCCGCACTGAGGCGAGTGGACCCGAGGCGTCGGTCGCGAAACGGGCGCTGGAACGCTTGTTTGTGGAATATAGCCGGGAGGAGAGGGCATGAGCCTGCGCCTCCGCCGGATCGCTGTCGACGGTTTCCGCAAGTTTCGGGAGCCGATGGTGATCGAAGGCCTGACCGACGGCCTGAACATTGTCATCGAGCCGAATGAGACAGGCAAGTCGACGCTGCTGGAAGCGCTTCGCGCTGCCTTCTTCGTTCGTCATGGCACCAAGAACCAACTCGCCCAGTCCTTCGCGCCGCATGGGGAAGCGGTTGGCCCCGAGATCCAGGTTGCGTTCGAAGCCAATGGAGCGCCGTGGACGGTGACCAAACGGTTCCTCAAGGGCGCAACGATCGAAGTCACAGGGCCACAGGGAAAAGCGCAAGGGGAAGAAGCGGAAGCTCGGCTGCACGCCCTCCTTGGGTCCGTGCGCGACACCAGTCAGAAGGGAGATGCCGGTTCCTATGGCGCCTTGGGCCTGCTCTGGGTAGCGCAGACCGAGGCGCTCGCCGTCACAGCGCCGGGACAGATCGTCCGCGACACGGTAAGGTCGACCCTTGAGGCCGAGGTCGGCTCGATCATGGGAGGCCCGGCTTATACCCGCGTCCGGACCCGGATCGACGAGCAATTCGGTCGATACTGGTCTCCGACGGGACAGAAGCGTGGGCGGCAGAGCGAGGCCCGCGAGCGTGTCGAGATAGCCGAGGTCGCGGCGCGAGAGGCCGCTGACCGACTTGCCGGATTGGAAAGGACCTTTTCAGATCTGGAGGCGGCTCGCGCGCGGCTGAAGGTCGTCCAGCGGGAAATCGCCGACGATACCGATGTTCAGACGCGGAAGGACCTGGTCGCCTCGCTGGAGGTTGCGCGCGCGGCCGCGCAGATTCTCGCGACGCGCCGCGCTGAGCATGAGGCGGTCAGCGCTAAGGTGCGGGGGCTGGAAGATCTCTCTGAGCGCCACCGCAAGGCGACAGAAGATCGAGACAAGGCCGACCTCGCTTTGGGTCAGGCGCGTGCGCAGAGGGCGGGGTTCAGCGACGGCTTGGCTGCGGCAAAGCAACGGCTCGCCGACGCGCGTAGCGCACTCGACAGCGCGAGAGCGTCGCGTCAGGACGCCCGTTTGGCCCTCAGTGCGGGGCAGGATCGTGAGCGTGCTTCGCGTCGCAGAGCCGCTGTGGCCGCAGCGCGCAAACGGCACGCCGAACTGGCCGAACTCGAGCGACTGCACGGCGAAGCCAAGACCCTTGCGGGGACATTGATTCCCTCGAAGACGATGGACGTGCTCGAAGCGAATGAAAGGGTGGTTGCCGAAGCCCGCGCACTGCGAAGCGCCGGCGCCACAAGCATCACGCTGTCGGGCGAAACCAGCGGCATATCGATTGACGGCGAACCTGCGAGTCCCTGCGAGCGAACTCTGACTGGCATGACCATTGTTCGTTTCGGCGACGCCGAGTTGGTCATCATGCCGCCGGCAGGGGCCGCAAGCGCCGAGGAGGCGCTGTCGTCGGCGCTGAAGAAGCAGCAATCGACGCTCGAGGAGCTCGATGTCGTGGATCTCGCAGCTGCCCGCGCACGGAACGACACCGCGCGCGATGCCGCAAGCGAACTTCGAACGATTGCGGCCCGGATCGAAGCGACGACGCCGGCCGACGAAAATGTAGGGCTGGCCGCAGGCGCTGACGCGCTCAAGCTCTTCATCTTCGAACTGGTCGATGAGGCGGGCGCGGCGGAAGCCGATCTCCCGGACATCGCCGCGCTCACCAAGGCGCTCGAAACGGCGGATTCCGCGCTTGCGAAAGCAGAAGGTGCTCAGGACAGCGTGGTCGACGCCCTCCGGCGGATCGAAGAGGAGGATGCGCCGCTCGCCGCCGCCGAAGCGGGCGCGGCAAGCGATCTCGCCAATGCAAAAGCTCAAATCGACACGATTGAGGACCGGTCGGAATTTCCAACCCTCGTCGCGAATCTGACACGCGCACGCGAGCAGACCGCTGAGGCCGCGGTGAAGCTGGAGGAAGCGACCCGCGATGCCACCGCGCATGATTCTGCGGCGATCGCCCGGAAGATCGAGACTATCGATGCGAGGAATCGGGCGTCCAGCGATGCTAGAACCAAACTCGAGATGGACATTGCCCGGTTCGATGGCACCGTCGAAAGTGAGGGCGGCAAAGGTCTAGCTGATCGGGCGGCGCGCGCGCGCGAAGAGGCAGAGGCTGCGCGCGCGGCCCTGCAGCGCATCACCGAGGAAGCCGAAACGCTGAAGCTGCTGCGCGACACTCTTGACGAGGCGCGCGACGAGACGTCCGCCAAGTTCGTCGGACCCGTGGCGAAGCGCGCAAAACGACACATCGAGCGCCTGTTGCCTGGCTGCGACCTGTTCTTCTCCGAGGATCTGACCCTTGAAGCCGTCATCCGCGGCGGGATCAGTGAAGGGTGCGGGGATTTGTCGCGCGGCACCCAGGAGCAGCTGGCGGTTTTGACGCGGATCGCGTTCGCGGACATGCTGCTCGAACAGGGCCGGCCTGTTTCGCTGATCCTCGACGATCCACTCGTCTATTCTGATGACGCCCGGCTGGATTTGATGGTCGAAATCTTGAGCGAGACAGCAGAACGGATGCAGGTGATCTTGCTGACCTGTCGCGACAGAGCATTCAGACATGTGGCGGCGAACCGCGTGTCCATAGCTCGATGACGTATTTAGCTGAAACCGGCGTGCGACGCGGTTGGCGTGGCCGCAGAGTAGCCCGGACAGTCGGGATAAGAACAAGACGATGGGGGCTTTGAGGGCATGGGCGTGATCAAGCATTTTCCACGCGGATCCGAGTGGCGGCAGTGGGATATGCATATTCACACCCCGGCTTCCTTTCATTGGAAGGGAGAGCGCTTCTCAGCAAGTGGGTGCACGAGCCGAGACAACGAGTTGATCGATGAGATGATCGGGGCGATCAATGATGCCGCTCCGGCTGTTTACGCTATCCAGGACTATTGGGGCTTCGAGGGTTGGTTTGCGCTGAAGCGGCGTTTGAGTGAGGGGGATGGCCCCCGATTAGAGAAGACCGTTTTCCCCGGTATCGAGCTACGACTTGCTGCGCCAATCCAAGGGCGCTTGAACGCGCACGTCCTTTTTTCAGACGAGATACCTGACCAGCATCTCAGAGACTTTCTCTCGGCGCTGAAGCTGGAGATCACCGGGCAACCGCTCTCCCCCCACGCGCTCATCGTCTATGCCCGAGCGGCGAACGCGGATAAGCTTAAAACCCATAGCTTTGAAAAAGCGGAGGTCATGGCTGACGAGGAAACAGCACTCCGCGCCGGTTGCATTATAGCAGAACTCAACGTCGACAGCTACAAAGCCGCCGTTCGGGCAGTGCCCGACGGCATGGCGCTCGGGTTTATGCCGTTCGAGACAAACGATGGTCTCGCTTCCGTCAAGCATCAGGAGCACTACGCCTACGCGATCGGGCTTTTTGATAACTCGCCAATCTTTGAGACTAGAAAGGAAGGTCTTTGGAATGCCTTCGTTGGCCGCAGATGCTCGGAGAACGATAGCTTCTTCGATGCCTTCCAAGAGTCGATCGGCGGCGTTCCTCGGCTTCCGGTGTCGGGCAGCGACGCGCACCAGTTCCGCGGGATTGCCGGCGACAATAACGCTCGTGGGTACGGCGATTTTCCATCTCAGAGGATTACCTGGATTAAAGCCGACCCGACGTGGCGTGGTCTGCAGCAAGCTATCAAAGAACCCCTAAAACGGTGCCACATAGGCCTGACGCCACCCAAGCTGCAGCGGATTTCCGCAAACAAGACCTTCTATATCGACTCCGTATCGCTCTCGAAGGTCGATGGTAGTTCGCTAGCCGAGACCTGGTTTGACGGCTGCGCAATACCGTTCAACGCCGATCTCGTGGCGATCATTGGCAACAAGGCCCCGTGACCGCGAAGCTGTGCAAAATGGCCATTTGGCTTCGCGCGTCCGGTGATCCGGGTTAGCATGCCGCTGCGGCGTGGATCAGGGGGCATGCATGAAACGACTGTGGTCGGTGGACGAACTGGGTGAACGCTGGACGCTGTCGCCCGACGATGTCGCGTTCATCGCCGGCAATGCTGATGCCGGTAAGCTGGGGCTCGCCTGTCAGCTGGCGTTCTGGCGGTCGCAGGGTCGCTTTCCGGATGAGGAAGCGGACCTCGCCCCGGCCGTGATCGCGCATCTCGCCGGCCAGATCGGCGTCGAGGCAGACGTCGAGAGCTACGCGTTCACCGGTCGCTCGGGACGCCGGCACCGCCAGCTTGTTCTCGAGCATCTGGCGGTCGGCACCTTTGACCATGCGACCGAGGCGGCGTTCCGGTCGTGGCTGCTGTCGGACATCCTCCCCCGCGAGCCGACACCGTCCGCGCTTGAGGACGAGATCACCGGATGGTTCGCCGCGCGGCGGGTTGTCAGGCCCGGATCGTACCGCCTCGACCGGCTGGTCCGCTCGCTTCGCGCCGGCCACGACGACGCGATGCTCGCCGCCGTCGGTGATCGCCTTGACGATGGATCCCGCTCGCGCCTGAACGCGCTGCTCGCCGACGATGGTGAGGGCGCGGCCTATACGCGGCTGTCCGCTGATCCCGGAAAGCCCGGGCTCGACAGCCTGCTGGCCGAGATCGCCAAGCTCGAGTTGGTTCGCGGGCTTGAACTATCGGCAGAGTTGCTCGGCGGCGTGCATTCCGACCTTGTGAAGCGATTCCGCAGGCGGGCCGCGGTCGAGAGCGCCTGGGAGCTGCGCCGCCACCCGGATCGTATCAGGCTGCCGCTGCTCGCCTTTTATTGCGTCCCGCGCGAGGCGGAAATCGTCGACGGGCTGGTCGACCTGCTCATCCAGATCACGCACCGCATCACGGTCAAGGCCGAGCGGCGCGTCGTGACCGAGCTCCTGGAGGAAGCAAAGGCGGTCAGGGGCAAGACCGGCATCCTGTTCAAGGTGGCTTCCGCCGTCACCGGCGCGCCCGATGGCTCCGTGCGCGAGGTGATCTTTCCCGTGGTCGACGAGCGCACTTTTCAGGCGTTGGTCAAGGAGGCGCTCGCCACCGGCTCGGCGCCGTCGCGCCGCGTCCACAAGGCGGTCCGCGCCTCCTACGGCGCCTATTACCGGCGCATGATGCCGAAGCTCCTCGCCGCGCTCGACTTCCGCTCGAACAACAGCGCGCACAAGCCGCTCACCGACGCGCTGGCGAAGATCCGCGCGGCCGAGAATGACGGACGGCAGTATTTCAGCACGGCGGAGGTCGCGATCGAGGGCGTCGTGCGGCCCAAGTGGCGCGATATCGTGATCGAGGAAGCGCCGGACGGCTCGGAGCGGGTCAACAGGATCAACTACGAGATCTGCGTGCTCCAGACCCTGCGCGAGAAGCTTCGGTGCAAGGAGGTGTGGGTTACGGGCGCCGGCCGGTTCCGCAACCCCGACGACGATCTGCCTGCCGACTTCGCCGAACGACGCGCGGAGTGCTATGAGCGGCTCGGCCTTACCACCGACGCGCGCACCTTCACCGGTGCCGTAAAGGCGGAGATGGAGCAGGCATTGGCGGTGCTGGATCGCGGCATGCCGAGCAACACCAAGGTCAAACTCAATCCGCGCCGGCGTCACCCGATCGTCGTGACCCCGCTCGATCCCCTTCCGGCACCCCCCACCCTCGAGGCGCTCGGCGGCGAACTCGGCCGCCGCTGGCCGATGACGGGTTTGCTCGACATCCTGAAGGAGGCGGACCTCCGCATCGGTTTCACCCAAGCGTTCTCGACGGCGGCATCGCGCGAGGCGACGGACCCCGACGAGGTCCGGCGGCGTCTGCTGCTCTGCCTGTACGGCCTTGGCACCAACGCCGGGCTGAAACGCCTCGTCGTCGGTGACCACGGCTTCACCTATAAGGAGCTGCTCCACACTCGCCGCCGCTATATCGACGCCGAGTCCTTGCGGGATGCGACCAGGCGCGTGGTGAACGCGACGCTCGCCGCGCGCGATCCGGCGGTCTGGGGCGAGGGCACGACCGCGTGCGCATCGGACAGCAAGCACTTCGCCGCCTTCGACCAGAACCTGATGACCGAGTGGCACGTGCGCTACGGCGGGCGGGGCGTGATGATCTACTGGCACGTCGAGCGCCAGTCGGTGTGCATCCATTCGCGCCTGAAGCGCTGCTCGTCGTCCGAGGTCGCCTCGATGATCGAGGGCGTACTGGCGCATGACACCGAGATGGAGATCGATCGCCAGTACGTCGACAGCCACGGGCAGAGCGAGGTGGCGTTCGCGTTCTGCAAGCTGCTTGGGTTCCAGCTGCTGCCGCGCCTCAAGGCGATCGCGGGCCAGAAGCTCTATCTGCCCGGGCCCGGCACGGCGGACGATTACCCCAACCTCGGCTGCATCCTCACGCGCCCGATCGACTGGGCGCTGATCGAACGGCAGTATGACGAGATGGTCCGCTACGCGACCGCGATGGCCGAGCGCACCGCTGATCCCGAGGCGATCCTCCGGCGGTTCACGAGGAACAACGTCCAGCACCCGACCTACAAGGCGCTCGCCGAGCTCGGCAAGGCAATGAAGACTGCGTTCCTGTGCCGCTACCTGCACGACGAGGCCCTGCGTCGCGAAATCAACGAAGGGCTGAACGTCGTCGAGACCTGGAACTCGGCCAACGGCTTCATCTTCTTCGGCCGGGGCGGCGAGGTCGCATCGAACCGGCTCGACGACCAGCAGGCATCGGTCGCGGCGCTGCACCTCCTCCAGTCCTGCCTCGTGTACGTCAACACGCTGATGCTCCAGCGCGTACTCGCCGAGAAACGCTGGCGCGGGCGCATGACCGCGGCGGACGAGCGTGGGCTGACTCCGCTCATCTGGGCGCATGTCAGTCCGTATGGCGCGTTCGACCTGAACATGGAGCGGCGGCTCGACATTGAGGCAAGGATAGCCGCGTAAACTTCGACCGGCCTATTCACTCTTTACAAAAGGCGCATTTCGTCAAGAGTAGTGCCGACAGTAAGGCGATGCGCCCAGGAGAACGCAGCATGGCTGAGAAGGTGACCAGCTGGCGAAATGTAAAGAGTGGCGCCGATGCGGCCGCTGATGCCCACGAACGCCGCAAGGATTTCCTCACCGCAGCCGAGATCGACCGCCTGCTCGATGCCGCCAAAGCTGGCCGTCATGGACCGCGCGACCACCTGCTCCTGCTCATGATGTATCGTCATGGGCTCCGTGTAAGTGAGGCGACCGCGCTGCGGCGCGACGAGGTCGACGTTGCCGTATCGCGCCTGTGGGTGCGTCGTCTCAAAAACGGTTTGTCAGTCGAACAGCCGATCGCAGGCGACGAACTGCGCGCGATCAGGCGTTACCTCGGCGGGCGCGATGATCACCTGCCTTGGCTGTTCGTGTCTGAGCGCAGGGCGCAGCTGACCCGCCAGGCCGTGAATTACCTGCTGGCCCAAGCCTCGGCGCGCGCCGGCCTGCCGCCGGTCAACCCGCACATGCTGCGCCACTCGTGCGGGTTCGCGCTCGCGAACCGCGCCTACGACCTCCGGCTGATCCAGGACTATCTCGGCCACCGCGACCCCAAACACACCGTCCGCTACACGCGTACGGCCGGACGCCGGTTCGAGGGTCTCTGGCGCTGAAACCCCAAATGGCCAATTTGCACAGCTTCGCGGTCACGGGGCCGGGTTGCAGGGCGTTCGCGGTGAAGGCTGGGTCCATCCCCGCAAAAGTACCGAACGCGACATAGGAATTTCGGTCAAGCACTGAGGGCATTCGGAGTGCCGGACGCGACTTTGAGGACCCGCTTTGCATGATCGCGCAACTGGCCGTTCGGTCCGACGTAGCGATAGAGCGTCGCGCGGCTAATGCCGAGTTCACGGCATAGGTCAGCGATATTCGTGTCGCGATTGGCCATCGCAGACTGGGCCAGGCGGATCTGGTTTTTGGTCAGCTCGAATTGGCGGCCGCCTTTACGTCCGCGTGCGCGGGCAGCGGCGAGACCCGCCATTGTGCGTTCGCGAATGAGATCGCCCTCGAACTCGGCCAGTGCCGCGAATATCCCGAATATCAGTTTGCCGCTTGATGTGGTGGTGTCTATATCGGCGCCCTGGCCGGTGAGGACGCAAAGCCCGACGCCTCGTTCAGACAGACTGCGTACGGTCGTGACCAAATGCTTGAGATCGCGTCCCAGCCGGTCAAGCTTCCATATATAAAGTGTGTCGCCTGGCCGTAGCGCTTTCAGGCAGGCTTCCAGCCCCGGACGATCATCCCGCTTTCCAGACGCTTCGTCCTTGTAGACGTGGTCGGGAGTGACATCGGCCGCCGTGAGCGCATCCATCTGAAGGTCGAGGGTCTGCGAGCCGTCTGCTTTGGAAATCCGCGCATATCCGAGCTTCATGAGTGTTTCACAGACGGTCGTTTGTGTGACGCTGGCGAAACAGCCCGCCAGCATGATCGATTTTGTATCATATCCCGTCTCACAGATAAAGGATAGCAAACCCTATCCAAAACGAAAAGAGACGCAGCTTATGCCACGCATGCAAATTCTCTCGCCCGGCGAACAGAACGCTTTCGACACACCGCCCCGGATGAACGCTGCCCAGCGCAAGGCTGCCTTCGATTTGCCACTCGGCTTTCAAAAAGAGATCGAGCGACTGCGGGATCCAGCCCACCAGGTCGGGTTCTGTTTAAATGCCGGCTACTTCCGTCATGGCCGGCGCTGCTTTGCCCCCGAAACATTCCACGACAACGACATTGCACATGTCTCCAGTCGGCTGGGGCATGACGCGGGAATGTTTGCACCCGCCGCCTATCCCGACCGGACACGTCAACGCCACGAGCGGATAATAGAGCGCCTGGCCGGTTTCCGGACGCTCGGTGGCGATGGTGAAGCGCATCTGTCTCTCATGATCGACCAGAAGGTCAGGGCTCACGAGAAACCGAAGGTTATCTTCCAGGCTGCCGTCGACCATCTGCTGACAAATCGGATTGCCTTGCCGGGCTACCGGCGCCTGCAGGATTTGATCCTGTTGGCGATCGGGCGGTCCAGAACGCGCGAGATGGCTCTGGTCGATGCCCACCTGCCACCGGCACTCGGCCGGGAACTCGACCTGCTTCTGGGTGATGGTGAGGAAACAGACGGGATCGCGCGGAGCCGTCTGGCGGCCCTCAAGCAGAATTCACAATCCGTTCGTCCCCGTTCGGTCAAGGACAGGCTGGCCAATCACACGGAGCTCTCCGACCTGTTTCACAAGCTCGAACCGGTCATTACGGCCCTGGGTTGGGATCGAAGCAGCGCCCGCAATTACGCGCTTGCCGTCATGAAATCGGATCCCCACGATCTGCGGCGTCGAAAGCCGGCAGACCGCTATCTTCACCTCATCGCCTTCGTCGTCCATCAATACTTCTCGCTGCAGGACAATCTGGTGGCCACGCTACTCAGCTCCGTTAAGGCTACCGAGACTGCGGCAAGCCGCGAGTTCAAGGACTGGTGCTATGTCGAGAGAAAGTCTCAGGCCGCAAAGCTCCGGGCCCAGATACAGGCTTTCGAAGATCATTTCCAATCGGCCATGGCCACCCTGCGCGGTGTGTTCGAAGCCGACGACCTCACAGACGCTGACAAGCTGCAGAGCCTGCATCTCTTGCTGTTCCCGGTCGATGCGGCGCCAGTGTTGTCCGATGCCATTCTGAAAGACATGAAGGATGACGCGAGCGTATCGCAGAACGAGGACGCCCGCTATTACGACATTCTTGAAGCCAGATCCCGACGCCTGCAAAACCAGGTGTCGGGTGTCATGAAGTCTCTGTCCTTCCAGACGGAAACACATATCAAGCCGCTGCTGGCGGCGCTGGTGCATTTCCGCAAGGCCGATGGCCAGGTGACGCGATCGGCGCCATCAGGCTTTCTCGATCCCGACGAGCGCAAGGCCGTGGGAAGTGGCGCGGAATTCAGGCCGTCGCTTTATAAGGTCATGCTGTTCCAGCACGTCGCCAGGGCGATCAAAGCCGGCGGTGTAAACCTGCCCCAATCTCACAGATATCAGCCCCTGGATAGCTATCTGATCGGGACAGAGCGCTGGCAGCGCGATCGTGAGCAATTACTGGAACGCGCCGGAATGGCGCGTTTCTCGGACCCGAACGCCGTGCTTGCGACGTTGAAGCAAGCCCTGAGCGACCAGTTTCTCCTCACCAACAGCAATATCGCAGACGGCAGAAACCTTCATGCGACGGTCGCGGCTGCCGGCCACATCAAGCTCAACACGCCCAAGCAGGAGGAGATCGAGACGACTGCCCTTTCCAGGCTCTTTCCGCAACGGCACTATGTGCCGCTCTCCGAGATCCTCAACACGGTCAACGTCGCTAGCGGTTTTGCCGACAGCCTGTCGCATCTGCGCCAGCAATACGCCCGCCCGGTTTCGACCGCCGTTCTCCTGGCCGGCGTCATTGGCCTGGGATGCGGGATCGGCCTGCGGAAAATGGCCCGAATATCCGGTGCGATCAAGGAGGACGCTCTGGATCACGCCGTCAACTGGCACTTCTCCCGCGAAAATCTTGTTGCTGCCAACGATCGCATCCTCGCCCTCATGGACAGCCTCGATCTCCCGGAAATCTACCGGCGCCATGCCGGTGAGACCCACACGGCCAGTGACGGCCAGAAGTTCGAGGTAACCGGCGATAGCCTCGATGCCAGCCATTCCTTCAAATATTTTGGGAAAGGTCAGGGAAGCAGCGCCTACACCTATGTCAGCGACAAGATCTTGCTCTGGTATTCCACCGTCTTCAGCGCCGCCGAACGCGACAGCGCCTACGTCATCGACGGTCTGATGCACAACGACGTGGTGAAATCGACGATCCATTCGACGGACACCCATGGCTATTCCGAAGCGATCTTCGGCGCCACCTATCTCATCGACATTGCCTATGCCCCCAGGATCAAGGGCCTGAAGCATCAAACCCTGTATGGCTTCAGGTCCATGACGCACGAAAATCGGAAGAACTGGGCCGTCCAACCCGACAAATATGTTGACGAAAACATCATCCGTACCCACTGGGACGAAATTCTCCGGCTCATGGTCACCATCAGGCTCAAGGAAACCACGGCGTCGGATATATTCCGGCGGCTCAATTCATATTCCAGGCAGAACAGTCTTTACACCGCCCTCAAAGCTTTCGGACGCATCGTCAAAACCCTGTTCATCCTGCGCTACATCGATGGCGTCGAACTGCGAATGGATATCGAAGCCATGCTCAACAAGGTCGAACTGGCCAACCGGTTTACCCGAGCGGTGGCCGTCGGCAGTCCGCGTGAGTTCATCTTTACCGTCCAGGAGGATCAGCAGGTAGCCGAAGCCTGCAACCGCCTGATCAAGAACGCCATCATCTGCTGGAATTATCTCTATCTCGAAACCAGGCTACGCGCCGCCGATCCCGAAACGCACGCCGAAATGATGCAGAGTATCAAGGCCCATTCGCCGCAATCCTGGGCGCACATCAACATGCTGGGCGAATACGATTTCTCCGACAAGAAGCTTGCAGACAGCTTCGGTATCCTCCCCCTGAAACAGGGCCTCTGAAACCAGGCCGTAAATGGGGGAATGAAAATGAGGGAATTTATCAGCAACTCAATACCTTGCCAGAATTCCTATGTCGCATTCCGCCCCTTTGCGGGGACGGACCCAAGGCTGATGCGGGTGATGCCGACGCCGCCAAGGCTGGCGTTGCACAAGCCGTCGATCGGATCGGGGGGCGCTCTGAGTAGCCCCTGGTTTTCTAGACGCCTTCCGCCTTCAAACCCGCTGCTGTTCGAACTCGGCGGGCGACAGCATCCCGTTTCTGACCTGCTTTCGGACTGGGTTGTCGAACATCCCGATGTAATCGAACACGTCCCGCCAGGCTTCCTCGCGGCGTTCGAACAAAAAGAGTTGCAGACGGATCGCCGCGCCATAACCGGCATTGCGCAGCGGCTATTGAATGTCGCTCGGATGACGGTGGCCCTGTTAAAGGGTTCATGTCGGCGTCACTCCCCGGTCAGACGTCCGGCATCCCCGCCGCCGCCTGCGCAAAGGCAGGCAGGGCCGCCGCTCTATCGGCCAGTGCGGTCAGGCGCGGATAGGGATCGAGCGGCACCTTGTAGCGACGCGCGTTATATAACTGCGGCACCAGGCAGATTTCGACGAGGCCGGGCGTATCGCCAGCCGCAAACAGCGTGTCCGGTCGGGCGTTGAGCATAGCTTCGATGGTCTCGAAGCCCAGGGCGACCCAATGGCGATACCAACGCTGAACGGCGTCCTCATCCTGTTGCAGATCGCCTTCAAGATATCCCAGCACCCGCAGATTGTTGAGCGGATGAATGTCGCAGGCGATCGTGAGCGCCAGCGACATTATCCGGGCGCGTTCGGCAGGATCGCCTGGGATCAGGCGCGGTTCGGGAAAGCGCGCGTCGAGATAGTCGATGATCGCCAGGCTCTGCGTCAGGATGTGCCCGTCGATTTGCAGCGTGGGCACCAGCCCAGCCGGGTTGAGGCCGAGATAGTCCGGCGCCCGCTGCTCCCCGCCCCGCAGCCGATAGCTGCGGGACTCATAATCCAACCCCTTGAGGTTGAGCGCTATGCGCACCCGGTAGCTGGCCGAGGACAGCAGGAAATCGTGGAGCAGAATCATGCAAAGGCGGCTTCGCGGGGGCCGACCGTTACCTTGAGCGGCGCCAGGCCCGCGATGGTGACCTCCATGACATCGCCCGGCTGCACCGGCCCGACGCCAGCGGGCGTACCGGTATAGATAAGGTCGCCGGGCAACAGCCGCTCGAACCGGCTGAGATAGGCGATCGTTTCCTGGCAGTCCCAGATGAGATCGGCGATGTCGGCTTCCTGCTTCACCTCGCCATTCACGGTCAATCGGATCGGCCCCGAGGTGATATGTCCGCCGTCCTGCACAGTGCGGATCGCGGCGATGGGTGCAGACCAGGCGAAATTCTTGCCCAGGTCCCAGGGACGCCCCTTTTCCCGGGCATCGAGCTGGATATCGCGGCGGGTCATATCCAGCCCGACCGCATAGCCGAACACGAGATCGAGCGCGTCTTCGGTCGCGACAGCAGCACCTTCCTGCCCGATGGCGATGACCAGTTCGGCTTCATAATGATAGTTAGCGGTTTCCGGCGGATAGGGAACCGTGCTGTCGCCAGGGACAATCGCGTTGGCGAACTTGGTGAAGAAGAAGGGCGGATCGCGATCGGGGTCCTTGCCCATTTCACGGGCATGTGCGGCGTAGTTGCGACCGACGCAGAAAATACGCCCGACGGGAAATCGTTCGTCACTACCCTCGATGAGCGCCAGCGGGTGAGGCGGCAGTGTAAATATGGCAGTCATCATTATCCTTTCAACTTAGTCTTTCGCCTGGACTACCCAGCCCAGGCGCGCGGATGCGCCGGCGGCGTAACCGCGCAGGGCATCCTGGCCCGCTTGCGAGACCGGCTCTCCAGCGCTGACCAGGGTCAGCACCGCTGCGGCCTCACCGAATGAGTCCAGCACCGGCGCCGCGACGGCTGCCAATCCCGGAATGTGATCGCCCGACACCTGTGCCCAGCCGGATGCCCGGGCGCGCTCCCGAAGCGCGGCTACCTCGTCAGGCGAAGCATCTGCCGCAAGACCGACGGTCTGCCGCGTCGGCAGGTATGCCAGGAACATCTGTCCTGTCGCCGTCGTCAGCAGTGGCAGAGTGGCACCGGGCGCGAGCGTGGTGCGCACGGCATGGCGTCCCTGTATCCATCGCACGATCGTGGGGCCGGCCTCCGCCCAGATCACGACCATGCCGGTATGTCCGGTTTCATCGACAAGCTGCTCCAGCGCTTCCGTCGCGATGCCGATCGCATCGACCCGAGCCAGTGCGGCAAGGCCGGCCTGCAACAGTGCAGGACCAAGATCGTATCGGCTTGTCCGCTCATTCTGGACGACGAAGCCCGATCGCGCGAGGCTCGCCAGATAGCGGTGGCAATTGCTGGCCGGCAGCGCAGCTGCCGTAGCAACCTCTTTCAAGGTCATCGGACCCGACCCGCGCGCAATAGCCTGAAGAACACCCAGCCCGATTTCGAGCGACTGGATTCCGCGCCTTGCGAGGGGTTCTTCTTGCCGACTGTCCGTCATCTTGTCGTTTGCCACTTGCCAATCGATTTACTAATGGTTCATATACGTCGGAGAGGTGGCCTGGCGCAATAGCCAATCTTGACGAGGCAATTATGGATGATGTCGTGACGCGCCCTCCGTTGGATGGGCAGGACATATGGTCCGGACCGGGCTCCAGCCGTGTGCCGTCGCCGGTCTATACCGATGGCGACATCTATGCCCGGGAACTGGAGCGCATCTTCTACGGACCCCACTGGAGTTATGTCGGTCTGGAAATAGAGGTTCCGGACGCCGGCTCTTTCAAGCGCACTGCGATCGGTGAACGCTCCGTCATCATGATCCGCAATCGCCGTGGCGAGATCAATGTCCTGGAAAACCGCTGCGCCCACCGCGCCATGCGATTCTGTCAGGAGCGGTCCGGCAAGGTCAAGACGCTGGTCTGCCCCTATCATCAGTGGAACTACAGCCATGACGGCAAGTTGCTCGGCGTGCCGTTTCAACGCGGCGTGAAGGGCAAGGGCGGGATGGCCGAAGACTTCTCGCTTGAAGAGCACGGCCTGAACCGGTTGAAAGTCGCGACGCATAACGGCCTCGTCTTCGCGTCCTTCGACCCCGATGTGGAATCGTTCGAGGATTATCTGGGCGCCGACGTAATGGGCTATGTCGATCGCACGTTCGACGGGCGCAAGCTGGTCCTCCACGGCTATTCCCGTCAGCGCATTCCGGGGAACTGGAAGCTGATGATGGAGAATATCAAGGATCCCTATCATCCCGGCCTTCTCCATACCTGGTTCGTAACCTTTGGCCTGTGGCGCGCCGACAATAAATCCGAACTGGTGATGGATTCGCATGGCCGCCATGCCTGCATGGTTTCCAAACGGAACGAGACGGTGGATTCCGAGGTCGCCGCACAGACCGCCAGTTATCGCGAGCGGATGCAGTTGCATGACATGCGCATGCTCGACATCGTGCCGGAACCCTGGTGGGGCGGCCCCACCGTGTGCATGACGACCCTGTTTCCCAGCGTCATCCTGCAACAGCAGGTCAATTCGCTCTCAACGCGGCAGATCATCCCGGTCGGCCCCGACAAATTCGATTTCGTCTGGACCCATTTCGGCTTCGAGGACGACACGCCGGAAATGACCGAACGCCGGATGCGGCAGGCCAATCTCTTCGGTCCGGCGGGCTTCGTCTCCGCCGACGATGGCGAAGTCATAGAATTCAGCCAGGAAGGGTTCGAACAGGACCATGCCTTTTCGACGATGTGCGAACTGGGTGGGACCGAGATCGGCAATACCGACCACATGGTCACCGAAACGCTCATCCGCGGCATGTACCGCTACTGGCGCAAGGTTATGGAGGTCTAGATGGCTGTTGTTGAAAGCCAAGACATGATCGTGGACGCCCAAATCCGTCTCGACGTCATGGATCTGCACGCCCGCTATGCCGCATGTCTGGACAGCGGCGATTTCGACGGCTGGCCATCCTTCTTTACGGAAGATTGCCGGTATCGCGTGGTCGCGCGGGAAAACTACGATCAGAACCTGCCGCTTTCGATCATGGATCTCCAGAGTCGCGGGGCACTGATGGATCGGGTCTACGGCATCCAGAGTACGCTGTTCCACGCGCCGTATTATCAGCGCCATATCGTCGGCCCTGCCCTTGTCACGATGAATGACCGGGAAGAGATTGCCTCGGAAGCCAATTATCTGGTGATCCGCACCAAGCGCGACCTGCCGAGCGAATTGTTCAATGCGGGCCGCTACGTCGATCGGATCGTGCAGACGCCACAGGGTTTGAAATTCGCCGCCAAGACCTGTGTCTTCGACAGCGAACTCATTCCCAACTCGATCATCTACCCGATTTAAGGAGACCGCCATGGCCGGTTCCCCCGCCCCCTTGTCCGACGCCCCCCTCTCCAATCTGGAAGCAGTACGCGACGGCTTTTACGAGCGTCTCCAGCCCGAGCATCTTTCGCCCCTGTGGAAGGTGCTGGCCCGGCTGGTGACGACCACGCCCCTAACGCAGGCTGTGCCTGCAGCCTGGTCGTTTGCGCGGGTCCGCGAACTGCTCATGGAAGCGGGAGGACTCATCACGGCGGCAGAGGCCGAACGCCGTGTTCTGATCCTGGAAAACCCGGCGCTCCCCGGTCAGTCGCGTATCACCCAGACGCTCTATGCGGGACTTCAACTTATCCTTCCGGGCGAAGTCGCGCCGGCCCATCGCCACACGCAGAACGCCTTGCGCTTCATCATGGACGGCGAAGGCGCCTTTACCGCGCTGGACGGCGAGCGCGCCTATATGCACAAATATGACCTCGTCCTGACCCCTGCCATGCTCTGGCACGATCATGGTAACGAGACGGACGATCCGATGATCTGGCTCGATGGGCTTGATATTCCTCTGGTCCAAATACTGGATGCGAGCTTCGCCGAACATAGGGAAGATCGTGGCGCGGTGCCGACGACACGCCCGGCGGGCGATTCCCTCCACCGCTGGGGCCGCAACCTGCGCCCCGCGCGTTCGGGGCGTGTCGCGGGCCAGGCCAACCCGCTTTTCATCTATCCCTTCGCCGAATGGCGCGAATCGCTTGAAGTGCTCCGGCGTTCCGAAGCCCCCCATCCGCATGATGCCTATCTGATGGAGTTTACCAACCCGACCGACGGCGGACCGGTGATGGCCACCATATCAGCATTTGCCCGTCTGGTGCCCGCCGCGTTCCGCACCCGCCCCATGCGCAGTACGGACGCGATGATCCATGTCGTCGTCGAGGGCGAAGGCTCACTCTTGATCGATGGTCAGCACTTTCCGCTGCATCCGGGGGAGATCGTCGTGACGCCGTCCTGGTCGGAGCGCATATTGGTGGCGGAGCAGGATCTCATACTGTTCAGTTTCTCTGACAAGGCGACGCAGGAGAAATTGTCCTTGTGGCGCGAAAAGCTGGGTTAGCTCAGGACGCGTTGATTAGAGCCAGACGATGACGGGGGCGGCGACGGCGCTGACGGAGAAGAAGCCTAAAGTGGTGTTCAACATCTCCACTACGGCACATCCATGCTGAAGGGGGGTGTCCACCCCATCAAGTCCAGGGGCTCACCACCATTGTTGGGAGATCTCAGGCAGTCGGCAGAGATTTGGGTTTGCCGCCAATCGCCCAATGATGGGGTTGGACCTCCGTAACAATGACGCGGACGCTTTCAGGTGCGACAGCGAGCGAGTCCACTGCGGCCGCAGTGAGCCGTTCGATGAGTTCCTGCCTTTTTTCCCAAGGACGGCCTGCTACTATCTCCGCGTGAATGATCGGCATGTTGTTTCCTTTCAAGTCCAATAGTTCTTCGGGCTTAGGGCAAAATCATCACCTGTTCCGTGGGGCGCTAAGTCCTCGGTTTCGAGCGTGTCGTGGATCATCGGGATCTGTCTGGCCCATCGAACCCGATCAATATCCGCAAATATCGGAGGAACTTCCTTTGGTCTTCGGGTGCGAGCGGGGCAAGGATTTCAGCCTGCGCTGTAACGACTTGCGCCATGCGCTCCTTCAGTAGCGACATGCCTTCCTCGGCCAATTTCAAAGTCCAAGCTCGGCTATCCTTCGGATCACGTCGGCGTTCTACCCACTTGCGAGCGACCATTCGTCCGAGCATTTCCTTAAGCGTGCTCTTGTCGATTCCTGTGGCATCGACGAGATCACGCTGGGAGGCGCCGGGAAGTTTGGCCAGCGCAATCAGGAGCGCGATCTGCTGGCGGGTTACGTCATCGCCCACATGGCGGTTGAAGATTTCGTAGGAGCGTTGGTGATTCCTCCGAAGCAGGTGACCAGGCGCCCCCGGGAGGTCGAAGTCTGCTATGAAATCGTCGAGTTCGTTATCCGCCACTTGTACTCCCAGCTCATATGCGTTCCTATTATGCCCAAGAAACGCCGGCCGGTTCAAGTTCTGGATCCCATATGAAATTCCGCTCTCCCAAGGCGCTGCACCCGCAGACGTACATGCTGCCCAGCGGCGAGCGCCTCAGCGGCAGTAGCGCCGCCGGCCATCACAATGTCGCCGGCCTGGAGTGGTTCGCCGGACTCGAAGGCCAGCCTCGCCGCCGCCACCAGTGAGCGTATCGGATGGCCGAGGATTGCCGCACTGGATCCGATCTGCTTGGCAACACCGTCAATCTCCAGGACGAAGCCGAGATTGGAAATATCCGAGGTCGGCGATGACCATGGCCCCACGACAAAGCTGGAAGATGAGCTGTTGTCCGCGATGACGTCGGTCAGCGAGAATTTGAAGTTCTTGTACCGGCTATCGATGATCTCCAGCGCTGGCGCTACGCCGCCGACAGCCGCGAGCGCCGCAGCGGGTGACACGCGACCGGCGAGAGGCGCCGAAAGGATGAAGGCAATTTCCGGCTCGACGCGCGGATGCACGTAGCGCGAGATATCTATGGTTCCGCCATCGTCGATGAGCATCGCATCGGTGAGACGACCCCAGATCATCTCATCGATGCCCATCTGCGCCATCTTTGCACGGCTGGTGAAGCCCATCTTGATGCCCACGCGGCGCTCGCCGCGGCCGTAGCGCAGTGCAATCGAGGCCGCCTGAACCTGATATGCGTCCTCCAGTGTGAGCGGCGTATCCAGCTGCGATATCGCCGTGGCGGACATTGCTGCCTCATCGAGGCGCTGTGCGATTGCATTAAGGTCAAGCATTTGTTGCCTCCCGGTTTTTGGCCATGTCCAAGGCGACATCGACGATCATATCTTCCTGGCCGCCGACCATTCGACGGCGCCCAAGCTCGAGCAGGATGGCGCGGGTATCTAGCCCATAATCCGCCGCTGCCTTCTCCGCGTGGCGCAGGAAAGAGGAATACACACCAGCGTAACCAAGGCTCAGAGTCTCCCGATCGACGCGTACCGGTCTGTCCTGGATAGGTCGCACGAGGTCCTCAGCAGCATCCATAAGGGCGAAGAGGTCCGTTCCGTGGCTCCAGCCATGAATGTCAGCTGCCGCGATGAACACTTCCAGAGGCGCGTTGCCAGCTCCGGCACCCATGCCAGCCAGGCTCGCATCGACGCGCACCGCGCCGTTTTGCACGGCGACGATGGAGTTTGCCACGCCAAGCGACAGGTTGTGATGGGCATGAACGCCTCTCTGCGTCTCCGGCTTGAGCACACGATCATAGGCTTGGAGCCGCGCTGCATATTGGTCCATCGTCATCGCGCCGCCACTATCGGTCACGTAGACGCAATGTGCTCCGTAACCTTCCATCAGCTTGGCCTGTGCGGCAAGCGCATCGGGTTCCGACATGTGGCTCATCATCAGGAAACCTGACACATCCATCCCTAGGCCCCGAGCATGTTCGATGTGCTGCTTGGCGACGTCGGCTTCTGTGCAGTGCGTCGCAACCCGCACCGACCGGACGCCGAGCTCGAAGGCGTGCTTGAGATCGTGGATAGTCCCGATACCGGGTATCAGCAGGGTCGTCAGCACACTGTGGTCGAGGACTTCGGCAACCGCCGCGATCCAGTCCCAGTCCGTATTGCGTCCGAAGCCATAGTTGAACGAAGATCCGGAGAGACCGTCGCCGTGCGCGACCTCTATCGCGTCAACCTTCGCGGCGTCCAACGCCTTGGCGATCGCGCGGACCTGGTCGAGACCGTATTGGTGACGGATGGCGTGCATGCCATCGCGAAGCGTGACATCCTGAATGTACAGCTTGTGGGATTTAGGGTCGAACGTCATCGTCGATTCCTTCTTCACGCCGGGAGCTGATTGGCAACACGCGCGGCAATCTTCTCGGCCGTGCGGAGCGCGGCCGACGTCATAATGTCGAGGTTGCCGGCATAGGCGGGAAGATAGTGTGCTGCGCCTTCGACCTCCAGGAAGACGGTCACCTTCAGACCCGTGAATTCGCCGTCCATCTCCGGGATACGCAACGGCCTGTTCGAGCCGATGTGCTCGAACAGGATGGCCTGCTTAAGACGGTAGCCAGGCACATAGGCTTGAACCTGCTCGACCATCTCGATCACGGACGCTTCGATATCAGCTTGGTCAGCCTCGTCGCAGAGGCAGTAGACCGTGTCACGCATGATCGGCGGCGGCTCGGCCGGATTGAGGATGATGATGGCCTTGCCGCGGTCGGCTCCGCCTACCTGCTCAATCGCTTGGCTGGTTGTTTCGGTGAACTCGTCGATGTTGGCGCGGGTCCCGGGGCCAGCGCTCTTCGACGCGATCGACGCCACGATCTCTCCATAGCGGACGTGGGCGACGCGACTGATCGCGGCTACGATCGGGATGGTCGCCTGGCCGCCGCAAGTTACCATGTTGACGTTCGGCGCGTCGAGGTTGGCGTCCCCGTTGACCGGCGGGATCGTGTAGGGACCGATCGCGGCCGGAGTGAGGTCGATGACGCGTTTGCCATGGGCAAGCAGCAGTTCGCTATGTCGGCTATGCGCGCCCGCCGAGGTCGCATCGAAAACGATGCCGATCTCGGCGAATTCGGGCATGGCCAGAAGCCCGTCGATGCCGCCCGCCGTGGTCGGCACGCCGAGCCGCGCAGCGCGCTGAAGGCCATCCGATAGCGCGTCAATTCCGACGAATGCGCCCATCTCAAGAATTTCTGAAAGCCTCATGATTTTGATCATCAGGTCGGTTCCGATATTCCCCGAGCCGATAATGGCTACCTTTGTCTTCACGCCCGCTCTCTCCCAAACGTCACGCGGACACTGCCCAGACCCTCGATCCGCGCCTCGAAATGATCGCCGGGAACCGCCGGGACCATCGGTCCGAGCGCCCCGGCGAGGATGACGTCGCCAGCGACGAGCGGGCGCCCCACCTCGGCCATTTTGGCGGCGAGCCAACCCAGGGCGTGCAATGGGTTGCCAAGGCACGCTGCGCCAGCCCCGAACGAAACGGGTTCGCCATTGCGTTCGAGAACCATTCCGCACAGGCGCAGATCGATGGCCGCCAACGCGACCGGCGAAGTGCCGAGCACAAAAAGTCCTGAGGACGCATTGTCAGCGACGGTATCAACGATCCGGATGTTCCAATCCGCGATGCGGCTGTCGACGATCTCGAGCGCGGGAAGCGCATAGGCCACGCAATCGAGCAACTCGGCCGTCGTCAGGCGTTGCGGATCGGGCGACCTCGACAAGACGAACGCGATCTCCGCTTCCACCTTGGGCTGCAGAAGGCGACCCGCCGCGATGGTTTCGCCGTCGGGGACTGCCATGTCCGCGAATAGCGTGCCGAAATCTGGCTGATCGACGCCGAGCTGAGTCTGGACCGCCTTGGCAGTGAGCCCGACCTTGGCGCCCACCGGCATGCGCCCTGCGGCTTGCCAGAACGCGGTGTTTGCCTCCTGAATCGCATAAGCGTCGTCGATCGTTGCGTCCGGCAACGCGTCGCGGATCGGCGGTATGGGCGCGCCCGCATAGGCGTCTCGCAGGGCTTCCGAGAAGCGCTTGGTCAAAGAGGGCGTGTTGGTCATTGCCATTCAGGATCTCCGGTGCACAGGAATTGCCACATCCGCTCGAACAGGGCGCCAGCGCGCACGGCCCGGCGGGCGCTCTCCTCCGGCGAGTATTGCAGGGCAGAGGAAGACAGGGACGTCGAAAGGATCGCCAGATCGAGTCGGGCGGCATCCTCAAGGAAGAATGCGAGGCTCGCAGCGTCGGGCAGGCTTTCAGCCGCGCACACGCACCCATTGCCGCGCAGCACTATTGCCGCGGCATCGCCGAGCGCCACGGCGAGGCGGACCGCGCTGTCGTCGTCGCGGACGAGATCGACGCCGGACCATAACGGAGCGGCTGGGGCGAAATAGGTGCCAAGGCCATGATGCACGCCTGGCGTCCGCCCGAGTGCCGACAGGGCCATGATGGCGGGGGGCTGCACCCGCACTATCCCGCCTATGGATGGCCTGCGCCGGTAGATCTCGCGGTGTATGCGCACCTCCGGCAATGCTTCCTGCGGCAGATCGCCGTTCAGTGTCACAACCACGCCAGGATCATCGCGAGAGACTGCGATCAAAGGGCGTGCGGGGCTGACCAGAAACCTCGCGTTGTCGAGGCGCAGGCTCACATGCCCATACGCATGCGCGAGCCCGTGCCGCGCCATGGCCCGCGAAGCCATGCGCACCGTCTGGGCCGCGTCAGGCTGCATTGGACAGGCCGTCGCCGGACGCGGCCGCTTTGGTCTTGAACTCGGGAATGTCGGGCAGCGACCCCCACATGCAGAAGCTGGTTGGCGCCATGGGGAACTGCCGCGGGACATACGTCTTCTCGTCGTCAGCAGTGATCATGCGCACGCCGGTTGAATATTCGTAAATAATATTATCGGGCCCCTGGAAGTAGAGGAAGCGGGCGCCCGAAGTCGGATGGCGGCCGGGGCCGAACACGATTTTCACATTGTTGGTTTGCAGGAAGTAATAGGAGCGCATGATGTCGTCGATGGACTCCACTTGAAAGTTCACGTGCTGGATACCGGCATAGCTCGACGGGAACAGCGCGACCTTGTGGTGGACCTCGTCGATCCGGAGCAGCGGAGCTTCGCCGATCCAATCGCTGACCTTTGCGTTGAGCATGGTCGTCCAGAACCGTTCGTCGATTCTGGGATCGGAGGTACGCAGCCCGATGTGACTGAATGAGGTGATCCCGGCATCGCGCGCCCCGAAATATCGGCGACCGCTTGCTGCCGGCTGCGCGACCAGATCGATCACATTGCCGGTCGGATCGGTGAGCGTGATCAATCCCAGCGCACGCCGCTGCTCGCGCTCGTCGGAAGTTCCTTGCCTGACGTTGATGCCGGCCTGCTCGAATTGTGCTGCGGCGGCGTCAATCGCCGCCATCGACGGCAATTCGAATCCGACGACATGACCCGATGAACGCCCCTTGGTGTAAACGATATTGTGGTCTCGGGAGTCTCCGCGCAAATAGGCGCTGGATGCATCACGGCCCATAAGCTCGAGGCCGAGGATGTGAGTTGCGAAGCGTACGCTTTCGTCGAGATCTTCGGATCCTATCCTGACATAGCTGATGTCGTGCAGATCGGTGCCCATGTCATTTGCCCTTGGTCGGCGTTGCTTCCGGACGAGCGCACTTTCGCCTGATGTGCCAGATCCTTGTCTGATCGCCGCGCTTGAAGCCGAGGGACTTGGCGATGGACTTACGTGTGATCGGCAGTGCCCGCGCCTGGAGGGTGGCGTTCGAGTGGAATCTGGTCTTGGGCGCGGCCTCGACGGGTGTCGCGCCGGGATTCTTGTTCAGCGTTGCCATCGTGTCTCTCCGTGACTTTCGAACTCGTTCAGAGTTTGATGCAGATGTTCGTGGGTTCCGAATAGAAGTCGATCGAGTGATGTCCGCCCTCGCGGCCGATGCCGGACATCTTGGCGCCGCCGAATGGCGTGCGCAGATCACGCAGGAACCAGCAATTGACCCATGAGATGCCGACCTCCAGCGCCTGGCCCACACGGTGCGCGCGGCTGAGGTCGCGTGTCCAGATTGACGAAGCCAGCCCGTATTCGGAGTCGTTCGCCATCCTGATCGCTTCGTCCTCGCTATCGAAGGGAATGATCGCGGCAGCTGGCCCGAATATCTCTTCGCGGCAGACGCGTGCCTCATGTGCGAGCCCGGTCCACAACGTAGGTTCCACGAAGAAGCCGCCAGCCGCGTCGCCCGACAGGTCAGGGATGCCTCCGCCCGTGATGACGGTGGCGCCTTCCTCGACCGCGAGGTCATAATAGCTCAGCACTTTCCCGCGATGTTCGGCAGAGATCAGCGGCCCGAAATCGACCCCGTCGTCATTGGGTAGGCCGGGCCGTAAAGCTTCTGCCTTCACCTTCATCGCGGCGACGAACCGATCAAAAACGTTTCGCTGGACGTAGATGCGCTCGGGCGCGAGGCACACTTGACCCGTATTGAGGAAGACGGCGCGCGCAAGTCCGGCGACAGCCAAATCAAGATCCGCATCCTCGAAGACGACCGCAGCGTTCTTTCCACCGAGTTCGAAGGACAGGGCCTTCACAGTCGGAGCTGCCGATTTCATGATGGCCGTGCCCGTTCTAGTCTCGCCGGTGAACGTGATTGCACGGATGCCGGCATGTGCGGTGAGAAGTTCGCCCGCCGAGCCCGGTCCGAAGCCATGGACCACGTTGAATGCGCCCGCCGGAATACCTGCTTCGTTCATCACCTCGCCGAGCAGGGTCGTAGTGGAAGGGGTTTCTTCGGAAGGCTTCACAATGACGGCGTTGCCGCACGCCATGGCGGGCGCCACCTTCCAGGTCATGAGCAGAAATGGCAGGTTCCATGGGGAGATAACGCCGACAACACCAAGCGGCTTGCGCACCGCGTAGTTCAATGCTTTGCCGCCGTCGGGCGTATCCATCACGAACGTTTCTGCCGACAGGTTCGCGACCGCATCGGCGAAGACGCGGAAGTTCGCTGCACCGCGCGGGATGTCGAGGTGTGATGCGAGCGAATGCGGCTTGCCGGTGTCTGCGATCTCTGCTGCCAGGAATTCGTCAAACCGCGCATCGATGAGGTCCGCGACTTTCGTAAGCAGGACACGCCGTCGTGCGAGCGTCATCCGGCCCCATTCCCCCTCCACCGCCGCTCGGGCGGCGCGGACGGCGGCATCGATGACAGATGCGTCCGCCTCGTAGGCGACGGCATGCTGCTTCCCGGTCGCAGGATCGACGACGTCGAAGGGCTTGCCGTCTTCGAGGTAGCATCCGCCAACGAAGTTTCGCAGTTGCCGAACCGCCGCCTTTGGCTCTCCAGATGGGCGACCGATTGGTTCAACGTTCATGTGATTTCTCTCCACTCGGCACTTCATGCCATGAAGAGGACGTGTACGTCTCAAATTTGGCCCGCGCAAGTGGCTCCTGTTAAATAGGGATGCGCACGTCCTTTCGTGGCTTTGCGCTTCGGGCGAATTAGAACTCTGTCGATCGGCGCAGATGAGCGACCAGACGCGGCCGCGGCACGGGCGAAAAAGCAGACAGCGGGTGGGTTTGGAACTGATCGTGCCCCGGGAGGTGGTGTAGCCGGGCGCTGAGTTGGTCACCGTGATTTTCGGATAGGTTTGGGTTGCGACGCTCGAACCTGATGGAAGGAACCACGACGATTGATCCGATGACGCACCTGCGTTCACTGGTCAGAGAATACCCCTGACGCCGATATTTTGCGTGACACGAGCGCTTGATGGAGATGGAGGTCGGCAACCTGACCGGGGCGGGCTACGGCGAGAAGTCGCCGACGCGGCTTGTCCAGCGCAATGGTCACCGCGAGCGCGAATGGCAGACGCGGGCCGGGACCGTAGAGTTGCGCATCCCCAAGCTCGGGAAGGCCAGCTACTTCCCCGGCTACCGGAGCCGCGCCGTATGGCGGAGCGGGCGCTGACAGAGGTGATCTAGGAAGCCTTCATCCAGGGTATCTCGACCCGCTCAGTCGACGATCTGGTCAAGGCGCTCGGCATGGACGGCATTTCCAAGAGCCGGAGCCTGCCCCGCGAAGGCGGGGGTCAGACGGCGCGACGATCCGTGACCGCAATTGGGGCGGCGGTCTTTTCAATCACGTCGACTACGTGCACGCCGGGCGCCAGTTCAAGAAGCGTGAGGCCGCCCCGGACGCGATCGACCGCGATGACTGCCAGGTCGGTGATTATGAGATCCACACACGCCTTGCCGGTCAGTGGCAGGGTGCACCTTGGCAGAATCTTGGGGCTGCCGTCCTTGGACACATGGTCCATCACCACGACCACGCGCTTGACGCCCGCGACCAGGTCCATAGCGCCACCCATGCCCTTGACCATCTTTCCGGGAATGGTCCAGTTAGCCAGATCGCCGTTAGCGGCCACTTCCATTGCCCCCAGCACGGCCATGTCGATATGGCCGCCACGGATCATCGCGAAACTGTCGGCCGAAGAGAAGAAGCTCGACGTCGGCAATGCGGTGATGGTCTGCTTGCCGGCATTGATCAGGTCGGGATCGGCCCCGCCCGCATAGGGGAAAGGCCCGATTCCCAGCATGCCATTCTCGCTCTGGAGCGTGACGTTGACGCCATCGGGCAGATGGTTGGCCACCAGCGTCGGGATGCCGATGCCAAGATTCACATAATAGCCGTCACGCAGTTCCTGCGCGGCGCGGGCCGCCATCTGATCACGGGTCCAGCCCATTATACCGTTTCCCTTTCGCGGACCGTCAACTGCTCGATCCGCTTTTCGTTGATGGTGCTCAGCACAATGCGGTCGACATAGATGCCGGGGGTGTGGACACAGTCAGGGTCTAAGCTCCCTTCGGCCACGATCTCTTCGACCTCGACCACCGTGACCATGCCCGCGGTCGCCATGTTCGGGTTGAAGTTGCGCGCCGTCTTGCGAAACATCAGGTTGCCCGCCGGATCTGCCCGCCACGCCTTGATGATCGAAAGGTCGGCGCGCAGCCATGTTTCGCGGATATAGTCCTCGCCCTCGAATGTCTCTACCGGCTTTCCTTCGGCAACGACCGTGCCGACGCCGGTCTTGGTGTAGAACGCCGGAATGCCCGCGCCGCCCGCCCGGATACGCTCGGCCAGTGTGCCTTGCGGATTCAGCTCCAGTTCCAGCTCGCCCGACAGATACTGGCTCTCGAACAGCTTGTTTTCCCCGACATAGGAGGAAATCATCTTCCGTACCTGTCGGCTTTCCAGCAGCGTCCAGAGGCCGAAGCCATCTGCGCCGGCGTTGTTGGAGATGACGGTCAACTCCTTCACGCCGCTTGCGCGTACTTGCGGTATCAGGCTTTCGGGATTGCCCGACAGGCCGAAACCGCCTGACATGATTGTCATCCCGTCAAACAGCAGGCCGGAAAGGGCGGAGGCAGGGCTATCGTAAATCTTGCTGGTCATGACACGGTGTCCGAGCCGGGCGCGGGGACGAGATCGAAATTCCATTCGATCGCCGTAAACGGGTTTGTCACGCCAAATGCGGCGGCAGCGGACGCATCGTCGCGGGGAATGATATCGACGACCAACGTATCCTTGACCCCAAACACCGCGTCCTGTTCGAGATAGGGGCAGTCGGACGCGAAGATATGCGTCACCACCTGGTCATATCCCGGCGCGGTAACGATGAAATGGATATGCGCTGGCCGATTGGGATGACGGCCGAGAGCGCCGAGCAGCTTGCCGACCGGGCCATCGTCCGGGATCGGGTAGAAGCGGGGCCGCGCGGTGATGAAGCCGTATCGGCCTTCCGCGTCGCTGGTGAACAACCCGCGCAAGTTCCAGCGCGGCTGCTGATCCGGTTGCTGGACGTCATAGAAGCCGTCCTCGTTGGTCTGCCAGACATCGATCTTTGCGCCGACGATGGGACGTCCTTCACCATCGCGCACCTGTCCGCGCACCACCAGCGGTATGCCGCGTTCGTCCAGCCGGATGTCGGCACCGTTCGGGTAGTGCGGGGCGCCCTGGACATGGAAGGGGCCGAGCACGGTATTTTCGGTTCCGCCTCCACCTCGCCGATGGTTGATCGTTTCGACCAGCATCGACACGCCAAGAACGTCGGACAGCAGCACATATTCCTGCCGCCAGTCGGTGCACATCCGCCCGGTCTCCGAAAGGAACTCGATCGCGGTTTCCCATTCGTCATGAGTCGGTTCGACCTCTTTAACGAAAGAGTGAAGGTGGCGGACTGCTGCTTCCATCACGGTGCGCAAGCGTGGACCGGTTGATGGCCCGATGCGTGCATTTACGGCCTCCGCCGATCCCTCTTCGGTGAACAGGGGGAAAACCTGAGGGGCGGTGTTTTCCGATGGCGTTTCGTTGGTGGTCACGGATGGTCTCCACAGATCGGGAAGTCGATTGCAGGCAAAGCAATGGGGCTGCCGTCCCGTCTAAGCGCGGGGAGCATCCCCCGCCCAAGCGCGTTCGAGCAGCCCGCGTATCCCCTGTTCTTCGAGGGTTCGGGGGTTTGGATAGCGCGCCTGCAGTGCCGCCACCGTTGCGTGATCAACGCCGTCGCGCGGCATGCCCAGCGCCGCAAGCGACGACGGCGCTCCCAGTCGCACGGCCAGATCGCGCAGAATGGTGGCGGGATCTTGGCCGAGGACTGCGCGCAACTGCTCGGTCGCCTTGGGTGCCGCCGGCAGGTTATAGGCGAGCGCATGGGGAAGCAGCACCGTGTGCAATTCGGCATGGGGCAGGTCGAAAATGCCGCCCAGCACATGCGCCAGCTTGTGATGCAGGGCCATGTCGACGCTGCCCAGACATGTGCCGCAAAGCCAAGAACCGCGCAGCGCAAGATCGCGCGCGGCTGCGTCGCGCGGGTTGGCCGCAATGCTTGGAAGCGCTTCGACAAGCGTGCGGATGCCTTCCTGCGCCATCATGGCGATAATGGGGCTGACCTCAGCCGAGTAGAGCGCTTCGGCGGCATGGGCGATGGCGTTTATGCCGGATGTGACCGACATCGCGGTGGGCAGCCCGTACGTCAGGCTCACATCGTAGATCACGGTTTCCGGCAGCACGTCGGGCGATCGGAGAGTCGTCTTCTTGCCGTCCCTTGTCTCGCCGAGAATCGACGTCATCTCCGAACCCGCATAGGTTGTGGGAATGACGATCTGGTCCAGCCCGGTGCGCAGCGCCAGTGCCTTGCCCAGACCGATGGTCGAACCGCCGCCGATCGATACCAGTCCATCGGCACCATGATCCGCCAATAGGGAAAGTGCCCTTTCGGTAACTTCAACCGGCGTGTGCATCGTCGCCCCGTCGAACAGGGTGCATCCGCGTTCGCCCAGCAGGTCGAGTACGGCCTTGCCCTGATCGACTTGCTGCGGCGTCGTCAGCACCAGCGCCCGTTTGAAGCCAGATCGTTCCGCTTCCTCTGCGACGCGGGGCAGGGTGTCATGGCCAAAGATGACGCGACCGGGAAGGGCTGTGTGGACGAAGCCGATCATGCCGGAACCACTGCCGCAGTGTGGTGCCCAAGCAAGTGTCGGACGAGCTGCGCCGGATCATCGGGAAGTGCATCACCCCGCCATGCGACAATCTGGTCGGGCCGGATCAGCGCCATGCGCCGCTCATAGAGCGCGGCGAGGCCTTCGTCCGGCAGCAGCACGATATCGAGCTGCTGACCGACCAGCGCAAAGGCAGCGCGCAGCGCATCTGTCGCCCCATCGGGTGATGCAAGCACGAGCAACGTCCATTCCGGCCCGAACCGGTCGTACAGGCTAGTTCCATCAGGCAGCCACGCATGAGGGGGGCGTCCGCCGGGTAGAGCGGTCGGCTGATAGACGTTCATCTGGTCAGGCGGGCGCGCGGCATCCTCGCATGCAATCACGGGTGAACCGTCATAGCGGCCGCCAAAGGTGATGCCCGGAATATTGAACTCACGGCGCGCATGGGCCTCAAGATAGACTCCTGCTTCCTGCCGGGCCAGATCGCCTTCCGGCCCGTCCTGCTCGATCAGCGGTGATGGCACGAACTCGCCAATGGATCGCGCCAGTTCGCGGGCATAGCCGGTGTTGCGGGTAGCGATGCGGCGGCGCTCGATATCGTAGCTTTCGAGCAGCGTCTGTCCAGCTTGACCGCGCGCTGCAGCGGCAAGTTTCCACGCCAGATTCACCGCGTCCTCAACTGCCGTGTTGTAGCCGTTGCCACCAGCAGGCGTGAACAGATGGGCGGCGTCTCCGGCGATCCACACCCGGTCCCGGCCGAGTGATTCGGCCACGAGGCAGTGGCCAGCGATCCAGACGCCGGTTTCCAGAATCTCGAAATCGATTGGCCGGCCGGTGGCCTGCGTGAAAAGTTCGGTTACGAAAGCCTTGTCGAGAGGGCGTTCCTCTTCCTCGGTCCGTAGCTGGGTATTGAAGAAGAACTCGCCGTTGCCATCCACCGCAGCCAGCCATCCCCTGCGCTGCGTGTTGAACGCCCAATACATCCAAGCACGATCATGCCCCGTTTCCGCGTAGAAATCCTTGGCGCGCAAATAGACTGCAGCCATTCGGCCACCGAAGAAATCGCGCTGGACGCCGCTTTCGCCCACCATCTGGATTCCGAGTGCGCGGCGTATCTGGCTGCGCGCGCCATCGGCCCCCACCAGATAGCGCGCATGGATCGTCAGCGCTTCGCCACCCTTGGTCGGTTCGACTTTGGCGGTCACGCTATCCACCGCTTCTGCAAAAGAGGTTAGCCTGTGGCTGTGCATCATGCGCACGCTCGATTGATTGCGGGCGTGCCGCAGCAAGGCCTCTTCGACAAACTTCTGCGACACCCGATGGGGAAGCTCGGCAGCGCTCCATGAGCCTGCCATGCTGCGCACGGAGGCCTGCGCCTCGTGCGCCGAGGGGAGGCGGAACCGCGCCAGCTCGCGATCAGCGTAGCGGGTGAAATAGGCGATGTCGGTGGGATAATCGGAGGGTAGGCCCAGCGCGCGTACCTCATCGGCAAAGCCCAGGCGCCGATAATGCTCCATCGTGCGTGCCTGGGTGGCGTTCGCCTGGGGGTTGCGTGCCGTTCCCGGTTTGGCGTCGATCAGGATGGTGTCGACCCCGCGGCGGCCCAGTTCGATCGCGAGCATCAGGCCGCATGGTCCTCCGCCGACAATCAGGACTTCACACGATGCTTGCACGACATTTGCCATATCGCCTCTCCTTATCCTCAAAAATACGTTAGACTTGAAAATAGTCAAGCCACCTTACTAAATTGGTGATCCGGAGGAATATTGAATCGTGATGGACGGCGATCAGGCATGGCGGCGGCAGAATATGGGGCGTCTGCTCAATCGGGCCATTGCCCGGTTTGAAGGCCGGGTGTTCGACCTGTTGCATCAGCAGGGCTATACGGCGGTTCGCACGAGCCATATCGGCCTGACACGCAATCTGGACCTGGACGGGACTGCGATCACCGAGCTGGCCCGCCGCGCAGCCATGACGAAACAGGCGATGGGCGAACTGGTCGTGCAGTGTGAAGCGATAGGCCTGGTGTTCCGCGAAACGTCTGCGGAAGATGCGCGGGTCAGGATCGTCCGGTTCACGGCGGAGGGCCGTCAGTGGCTGGAGGCGTTTCGAGCTGCGATCGAACAGGCCGAATCGGAAGCCAGGCAGGGGATCGGAAGCGCGGCGTTCACGGAGATGATCGGCGCACTGCGGACATATCTGGCAGACGGGTGCGAAATCTAGATGGGGTCGGACCGAAGCGATTGCGCAAGTTCTTCGCGCGCAAGCGACAGCATGGCGGTCAGGTGATCGCGCGTGGCGGTATAGCGTTGAAGCGGAACGGGTATGGAGAGCCCGTACCAGTGGCTGGATGCATCGCGCAGGACGAAGCCGATCGCGCAGATGCCTTCGGAATGTTCTTCCTCGTCAAAGCCGAAGCCGGTTTGCGCGGTCTGTTCCAGGCTGGCGAGAAGCGGACCGATTTCGGTCAGCGTGTGCGGCGTCCGCCGCTCGTAGCTGGTTCCGATCAACGCTTCAATTTCGGCGCGCTTCATGCGCGCCAGGAACGCCTTGCCGACCGACGAGCAGTGAAGCGGAAACTGGTCTCCGACATGCGAAACTGCCGCGAGTCGGTGCTGACCGGGAATCTGGTCGATGAATAGGACGCCACGACGGCGAATGGTCGCAAGATCGATGGTCTCCTGCGTCTGCTCCGAAAGCTTGGTCATGATCGGTCGCACGCGCGTCGCCAGAGCCGGCATCATCGAGGAGGCGAGTCGCAAGATTTCCGGCCCGAGCGTTATCTGCCCTGCAGCGGCACCGGACATTACCAAACCCTCGGATTCGAGCGCATAAACCAGGCGCTGTACAGTGGACCGTGCCATTCCGACCTGCTTGGCTATCTGGCCCAGACTGAAGCCGTCCTGAGAACTGGCCAGCGCCCGCATGATCGCCGCCGAGCGCGCTACGACGCCCGGTCCTCCCTTTTCATCGCTGTTTGCCATCGAAGCCTCTCTGCAATTCACTTTGTGCTTTGTCCACTGTTGACATGTCCACATAGCCTGGAATACCATATTCTCATACATAAAGTACCATATATCGGTACATCACGCTAGGAGAGTAGAATGCCCGGATGGGAAGAAGGCGATTGGCGCGATGAGACGCTATGCCAGTTCAAAGAGTCCGATTTGCTCAACAGCATGGGCCTTGAATTTTACGACCTGTCGCACCCTTGGGGCCTTGGACAGCCGTGCTGGCCCTATTTCGAGGACGTCAAGATCGAGCGCTTGCATGGCATGTCCCGATCGGGCGTGCTGACGCAGAAGATCACTACCGTCATGCATTCCGGGACGCATATCGATGCCCCGGCGCACGTGGTCCCGGGCACGCCGTTCATGGACGAAGTGCCGTTGCCCTATTTCTTTGGCACCGGTGTCGTGGTGTCGATCCCCAAGAAGAAATGGGAAGTGATCACGGCGGAAGACCTGGAGAATGCGCGTCCGCAGATCCGAGAAGGCGACATCGTGATCGTCAACACCGGCTGGCATAAATATTACGGCGATAACCGCCATTATTACGCCTACTCGCCGGGCTTCTACAAGGAAGCGGGCGAGTGGTTCGTGCAGAAGAAGGTCAAGATGTGCGGGTCGGACACCCAGGCGCTCGACCATCCGCTGGGCACCGCGATCGGCCCGCACGGCACGGGCGCGCCGCATGGCCTCATCCCCCAGGTCAATATCGAATATGAACAGTTGACCGGCCGCAAGGTGATCGAGGATTTCCCTGAGTGGGAACCCTGCCACAACGCGATCCTGTCGGCGGGCATCTGCGGGTTCGAGAATGTCGGTGGCGATATCGACAAGGTAACCGGCAAGCGCGTGACCTTCGCCGCCTTCCCGTGGCGCTGGAAGAAGGGCGATGGCTGCATCGTCCGCCTTGTGGCGATTGTCGATCCTACCGGCAATTTCCGGATCGAAACCGGCAAGGACAACGACTGAGCACTCTTCGCGCGTGGCGGCCCTGGGGCTGCCACGCCGATGGAGCATAAACCGGCAGGCAGCCGAAGATCGAGAGGATCGGACATGGAAGTCGTGCGCCTTGCAGACGCCAAAACCTATATTGCGCCGAAGCATTACGACATGCGGTCGCTTCGCCTGCAGGGTCTTGAGGCCAGCGGCGCAGACTTCGCCTGGACGGGCCTGTCCTACTTCCTGCCAGGTGGCGGCGCCGAAATGGACGCAGGACCGCTGGGGAAGATCTATGTCGTGATCGAGGGCGAAGTGACGATCGAACTGGGCTCGGGCGAGACGCAGGTTTTGGGCAAGCTCGACAGCTGCTTCATTCCCGGCGGCGAAGCGCGTGCCGTGCGCAACGACGGCAATATTATGGCGACCATGCTGGTAGTGATGCCTTCTCCGGTGAAAGCAGCATGAGCCTGCCCCGGATCGATACGGGAAGCCTGTTTGATGTCGCGGGCAAGTCGGCGATCATCGTCGGCGCGACGGGGTCCTTCGGAAAGGTGGTCTGCGCCACGCTTGGCAAGTCGGGTGCCCGGCTGGTCGTAACGGCCGGCAGCAAGGACGGACTCGCGACATTGACTGCTGAACTGGCCGAGGCCGGAATCGAAGCGGTTCCGGTCAACCGCCGCCCGAATACCGAGACAGACTGCGATGCGATCGTCGCGGCCGCAGTCGAAGCTTATGGCAGCGTCGATATCCTCGTGATCGCCTCGGGGATGAATGATGTCTCGCCGATCGTCGATATGGCGCCGGATCGTTTCCAGAAGGTAATGACGGCGAATGTCGATGGCGCCTGGTTGATGGCGCGCGCGGCGGGAAAACGGATGATCGAGCAGGGCAGGGGCGGGAAGGTGGTATTTACCTCGTCGGCGCGCGGCAAGCTTGGCCATCCGGCGGGATATTCGGCCTATTGCACCTCCAAATCGGCGATCGACGGCATGACCAAGGCGCTGGGCTGCGAATGGGGCAAGTACGGGATTACCGTCAACGCGATCGCGCCAACGGTATTCCGTTCTCCGGTCACGGCCTGGATGTTCGAGGATAACGACAACGCCACGAACGTGCGCAACGGTTTCCTTGCCCGCGTGCCGATCGGCCGCCTCGGCGAGCCGGAGGACCTTGCGGGGCCGCTGCTTTTCCTTTGCTCCAGGGCGTCCGATTTCCACACGGGCCACATCGTCTACGCCGATGGCGGCTATACGGCGGGATGATGATGCGCATCGGGATCATCGGCGGCGGGTTGATGGGAGCCGGCATCGCGCAGGTTTTCGCCGCAGCTGGCCATGCGGTGACGGTCCATGAACCGGACGCTGCCGCGCGCGGTACGCTGGTCGAACGGGTGCGCCAGGGGCTGGCGCAGCTCGGCGACGATCCGACGTTTGCAGAGCGTGTTACGCCCGTGGAGCATCTGGCCGAGGCCGTAGCGGACGCCGGCTTCGTTACGGAGGCCGCCCCTGAGAAGCTGCCGCTCAAGCGCGCCATCTTCGCGCAGCTTGTTGAGGCGGCGCCGGCGGATGCGATCCTCGCCAGTAATAGCTCCGTCATTCCATGCGGCGCGATTGCCGAAGGGTTGCCGACGGCGCACCGGATCGTCGGGACGCACTGGTGGAATCCGGCGACGCTGGTGCCGCTGGTCGAGGTGATCCAGGCCCCGGGCACGAGTGAGGAAACAGTCGCCCGGACAATGGAGCTCCTCGCCTCCGTCGGGAAAAGGCCGGCCCATATTCGCAAGGATTTGCCCGGCTTTGTCGCCAACCGTTTGCAGCATGCGCTGTGGCGCGAAGCGATCGCGATGGTCGCAGAGGGTATTTGCGATGCCGCCACGCTGGACGATTGCGTTAAGCACAGCTTCGGCCTGCGCCTTCCGGTGCTGGGGCCGCTGGAGAATGCCGATCTGGTCGGTCTGGACCTGACGCTCGATATCCATCGCACGATCATGCCCGAACTCGACCGGCACGACCGGCCGCACGAATTTCTCGAACAGCAGGTCGCGGAAGGCAGGCTGGGGTTCAAGAGTGGCGAGGGATTCCGAACATGGAGTCCCGAGGCGATCCAGGCGGTGCGCGCACGGCTTGTACGCCATCTGCTCGATGCGCGGAGCGTGGGAACATGAACGGCCTTGCCGGGGCAACATTTTCAGGGATTAGTTGAGCATCATGGCGTCAAACAAAGTCATTATCACCTGTGCCATCACGGGCGGAATCCACACCCCGACCTTGTCGGACGCGCTGCCCTACACGCCTGCCGATCTGGCGCGACAGGCCATCGAGGCTGCCGAGGCTGGCGCCGCGATCCTGCACATCCACGCGCGCGATCCCGAAACCGGCGCGCCGACCGGCAGCCCCGATGTCTATCGCCAGTTCCTGCCGGTCATCAAGCAGGGCACCGACGCGGTCATCAACCTGACCACCGGCGGCAGCCCCGACATGACGCCGGAGGACCGCCTGGCCGGCGCGCTCGCATTCTCGCCCGAAATGTGTTCGCTCAACATGGGATCCATAAACTTCGCGTTCCACGACATGGGGCGCAAGGTGGAGAATTGGAAATTTCCATGGGAAAACCAGTACATCCTCGACTCCGAGAAGTTCATCTTCCGCAACACCTTCGCCGACATCCGCCGCAACTACGAGCTTCTGGCCGATCACGGCACCCGGTTCGAACATGAATGCTATGATGTCGGGCATCTCTACAACCTCGCCTATTTTCTGGATCGGGGATTGGTGAAGCCGCCGTTTTTCGTTCAGATGATCTTCGGCATTCTGGGCGGCATCGGCGCCGATCTTGAAAACCTGGTCTTCATGAAGGGGACGGCAGACCGTCTGTTCGGGCGCGACAGCTATCAGTGGTCGGTACTGGCGGCGGGGCGTTACCAGATGCCCTTCATTACCCAGGCGGCACTGCTGGGCGGAAACGTGCGTGTCGGACTGGAAGACAGCCTGTTTATCGAGCGAGGGAAGCTTGCCGTGTCGAACGCGCAGCAGGTGCAGAAGGCCAAACGCATCCTGGCCGAAATGGGGCTGGAGCCGGCCACCCCCGACGAGGCGCGCGAGATGCTCGGCCTCAAGGGCGGTGATGGGGTCAATTTCTGAACAATAAAAGTTTCGTTAGGAGAAGATCATGAGCGAAGGCGCATTCACGACGGCGGAATTGCTGACCCGTCACGCCGACAACGGTCCCAAGATTACTGTCGGTTATGGCAACAAGGCCTGTGATCCGCCGAACCCGCGCGAAGAGCGGGTCGATGGGATGCGCATCCTCCGCGATGTGTCGGTGCCGATGCGCGATGGCGTCAAGCTCTATGCGGATGTCTATTTGCCCGCCGACGCTGCCGACGACGCGGAACTGGGCGTGATCGTTTGCTGGGCGGCATTCGGCAAGCACGCGACCAATTCCAAATTGCCCGAAGCTATGAACGTCGCGCCGGGCCTGATTTCGGACCACACCGGCTGGGAAGCGCCCGATCCCGCGTACTGGACGCAACATGGCTATGCCGTCATCTACCCGGATCCGCGCGGCACATGGAACAACGAGGGCATCTATTACAATTTCGGCGATGTCGAGCGCAGCGACATGTACGACCTTTGCGAATGGGCGGGTGTCCAGTCGTGGAGCAACGGCAAGGTCGGCTACATCGGCGTTTCCTACCCGGGCGTGGTCTGCTGGCAGATCGCCGGGTTGCAGCCACCGCATCTGGCCGCGATCATTCCCTGGGAGGCATGGTCCGATGGCTATCGCGAATTCGCCTATCACGGCGGCATGCGCGAGACCGGCCACACCGCACTGATCGATCAGGTCATGCGCTGGCCAAACAAGACCGCCGAGGACATGAACGCGAACTTCGACGCGCATCCCTTCGACGACGGGTTCTGGAAGTTCAAAAACCCCGACATCAAGTCGGTGCAGGTTCCCGCCCTGGTCGGCGCGAGCTGGTCGGATCAGGGGCTGCATACCAAGGGCACGATCAACGCGTGGCGCAATATCGCCTCAAAGGACAAGTGGCTGCGCGTGCATGGCCGCAAGAAGTGGGAGCAGTACTACGCGCCCGAAAATGTCGAGTTGCAGCGGGCCTTCTTCGATCGTTTCCTGCTGGGTCGGGAGGACCGCTTCACCGATCAACCGCTGATCACCATCGAGGTTCGTGAAAGCGCCTATGTCGGTGAAACGCGGGAAGAACGCGAATGGCCGCTGGCGCGTACCGCGTGGACGCCGATGTATCTGGACACCGCTGCACGCACGCTGGTTGGTGAAAAGCCCGCCACGGCGGGGGACGCGCGCTATGCCGCCGATGGTGACACGCCGCTGACCTTCGACCACAAGTTCGCGCAGGACACCGAGGTTACCGGGCCGATGAAGCTCAAGCTGTGGGTCGAGGCCGATGGGTCGGACGACATGGACTTGTTCGTGGCGGTCCAGAAGCTGGACAAGGCGGGCGATCCGGTGGGCTTCCCGTTCTTCGCCACGCATGTGGATGGCCCCGTCGCGCTTGGCTGGCTGCGCGCAAGCCACCGCGAACTTGATCCCGAACGGTCGACCGAGGCTGAACCTTTTCATCGCCATCAAAGCGAACAGCGCCTCGTGCCCGGGGAGATCGTGCCGGTGGAAATCGGAGTTTGGCCGTCCTCCACGCTGTTCCGCGCCGGTGAGACGCTGCGCGTCGTCATCAAGGGGAAGGACATCTACCGTTATCTGGACGACCCCGCGAGCAATTCGCACCTCAAGACCCGCAACGCCGGTACGCATATCGTGCATAGCGGGGGGGAATATGACTCCCACATCCTGCTGCCAATAATCCCAAAGGCTTGAATAGCTTAATTTAGGAGACGATAAATGTTGAAGGCGATGATTGCATCCTGCCGCCGGCCCACGCTGAGCCGCCCGGAGTTTTTCCACTACATGGCCAATGTCCATGCGCCCATGGCAACTTCACTGCCTGCGATCGCGGCGAACATCCTGCACGCCACGCAAAACCGGACGATGCTGCCTGAGGACAACGTTGATATCGCAACGCTGTACCGCCATGATAAGACCCGTGATTCCGTGGTGGAACTGTGCTTCGATAATTTGACCCGCATGATGAATATCATGGAGGATGAGGGATATCTTTCGACTATCCGGCCCGACGAAGAGAACTTCAACGACCTGACGCGTGCTCTTCTCGTCTTTCTTGATGAGGAAGAGCAGTTCTCTTCAACCAGCGAGGAACTGACGCACAAGACGTTCGACTACGTGCGTCGTCGTCGGGACATGACGCCGGAGGAATTCCAGGTCCAATGGGCCGATTATGGTCGTTCGCTGGCCAGCAACGATGCCTATCGCGCTCTGGCCAAGAAGCGCATCCACAATATCCCCACGGAGGGGCATCCTACAGCGATCATGCCGCCTCAGGACTTCGATGGCGTCGCCGCCACGTTCTTCGATTCATTCGCTGATGCTGATGCGCTCGTTCGTCAGGGCTTGGCAGACGGCGAGAAGAAGCTGGTGGATATCGGCGAGTGCCTCTCGATCGTAGTAGTGGGCGGACGCATCCGCATGTAAACCCGAACGGAGGCGCTTCGTGCGCCCCCGTTCCGATCAGCCGGTCGCTGACGAGGGGCCGGCCGATCACTAACTGCATTGATCGAAACCGGCTCCCCGGTCAGCCTAGGCATCAAGACTGCTGTATTTGATCTCGGCCGACCATGGGAAGATGCCGCACAAGTTCGCGCGCAGGGGCCGGCAGCAATCCCTTGGCGCGACGATAGATGAAAAACCGCCGTGCAAGTTCGAACTCCGCTATCCGGATTCGATGTACGCTGTCCGCCGTCAGCACCAATGGCACAGATTTGAGGTTGTAAATTAAGGAGGGTTTGGGCTTCGTCGTAGTGACGAAGGAACGAAGATGAAGCCCAAACCCTCCTTGAAAAATTCGCCGACAAAGGCCCCTGCTGAGCGTGTTGTGAAGGATATCCGGCGGCAGACCCGGCGCCATTTCTCAGCCGAAGACAAGATCCGTATTGTGCTGGACGGTCTGCGCGGCGAGGACAGCATCGCCGAGTTGTGCCGCAAGGAAGGCATTGCCCAAAGCCTGTATTACACCTGGTCGAAGGAGTTCATGGAAGCGGGCAAGCGGCGCCTGGCCGGTGACACCGCCCGTGCTGCGACCACTGGCGAGGTGCAGGATCTGCGCCGCGAGGCCCGTGCCCTGAAGGAATGCGTGGCCGACCTGACGCTGGAAAACCGCCTGCTTAAAAAAAGCATGATCGCGGATGGGGGCGACGACGAATGAGGTATCCCGCATCCGAAAAGCTCGAGATCATCCGGATCGTCGAGCAGTCGCACCTGCCCGCCAAGCACACGCTGGACAAACTCGGCATCCCCCGCCGGACGTTCTACCGCTGGTACGATCGCTTCGTCGAAGGCGGGCCGGAGGCGCTGGAAGATCGGCCATCGGCGCCGAGTCGGGTGTGGAACCGCATCGGCGACGATATCCAGGGCCAGATCGTCGAGATGGCGCTGGATTACAGCGAGCTGTCACCGCGCGAACTGGCGGTGCGCTTCACCGACGAGAAGCGCTACTTCGTGTCGGAGGCCACCGTTTACCGCCTGTTGAAGGCCCACGATCTGATTACCAGTCCGGCCTATGTGGTGATCAAGGCCGCCGATCGCTTCCATACCCAGACCACGCGTCCGAACGAGATGTGGCAGACCGATTTTACCTACTTCAAGATCATCGGGTGGGGCTGGATGTACCTGTCGACCGTGCTCGACGACTTCTCGCGCTACATTATCGCCTGGAAACTGTGCACCAACATGCGCGCCGAGGATGTCACCGACACGCTGGACCTGGCCCTTAAGGCTTCCGGCTGCGACAGCGCCACCGTGCTGCACAAGCCCAGGCTGCTCAGCGATAACGGCCCCAGCTACATCGCGGGCGAACTGGCGGAATACATCGATGCCCAGAAGATGAGCCATGTACGCGGCGCTCCGATGCACCCCCAGACCCAAGGCAAGATCGAGCGCTGGCACCAAACCCTGAAAAACCGCATCCTGCTGGAAAACTACTTCCTGCCCGGCGACCTTGAGGCCCAGATCGAGGCCTTCGTCGAGCATTACAACAACCAGCGTTACCACGAGAGCCTGAACAACGTGACGCCCGCCGACGCCTACCTCGGCAGGGCTCCCGCCATCATCAAACAGCGCGAAAGGATCAAGCGAAAGACCATCGAATATCGGCGCTTGCAACACCGCAGGCTCGCCGCTTAACATCAACCCCAAGACGAGGCCCGCACTCCGCTAATTTACGACGCGACGTGTGCCAAATGTTCTGACGACGGACAGACGGGGACATGATCCTGGCATCGCGCCTGCTGGATCAGATGGTGCGGACCGATGACGGCTGGCGGATCGAGCGGCGGTTGAAGGTGGCCGACTGGGCACGGACGCTGACCGGTGGCGACGGGCTGTACGACAGGCTGCCATTGGCCAAGGGTCGCCGCGACGCGACGGACGCCTCTTATGTTTTCGGACAGTCGGGGCGGATCGCAGGACAAGATGCATGATCAAGGACATGGACGATGTCACGCCTGTGGTGCTGGCGGTGATGGAGCGTACGTCCGACCCCCGGCTGCGCAAGATCATGGTCTCGCTGATCCGCCATCTGCATGGCTTCATACGTGACGTAAGTCTGACGGAGGCGGAATTTCGCGCCGCCACCGCGATCATCAACGACATCGGCCAATGCTCCAACGATTCCCATAATGAGGCCGTGCTCATGTCGGGGTCGCTCGGCGTGTCCAGTCTCATATGCCTCATGAACAACGGCGATTCCGGCCAGACGGAGACGTCGCAGAACCTGCTCGGGCCGTTCTGGCGGATACATTCTCCCAGGATGGAAAATGGCGGCTCCATCGTGCGCTCCGATACGCCGGGCGATCCCCTGATCGTGCGGGGGCGCGTGCTCGACCGGCGGGGAAATCCGGTGGTCGGGGCCGAAGTCGATATCTGGCACGCTTCGCCCGTCGGCCTGTATGAAAATCAGGACGACGGTCAGGCGGAATGGAACCTGCGCGGCAAGTTCACCACCGACGAGGATGGCCGCTTCTGGCTGCGCACCGTGAAGATGGTGGGATATCCGGTCCCGACCGACGGCGTTGTGGGCAGGCTGCTGGCGGCCCAGGGGCGTCACCCATATCGTCCCGCCCATCTGCACGCGCTGATCGTGAAGCAGGGCTTCAAGGTGCTGATCAGCCAGGTCTATGACCCGACCGACCCCCACATCGACAGCGACGTTCAGTTCGGCGTCACGCAGGTTTTGATCGGCAATTATGTGCGGCACGACGAGCCGTATGACGGCGACCCCACGCTGGCCACGCCATGGTACGCGCTCGACTACACTTATGTCATGGAAGAGGGCGAGACGATGCTGCCGCGCCCGCCGATCAAGTAGAAGACTTGCCGATGTTGACCAACGACGATCTACGGCGCGCTGCGGATGCCATTCTGGACGCGGACCGGAGCAAAGTCCCGACCCCGCAACTGTCCAGGCTGTTTCCGTCCATGACGCTGGAAGACAGCTACAGGGTGCAGGATCTGTGGGCGCAATCGCGGATCGACAGTGGCGCGACGGTGGTGGGGCACAAGATCGGCCTGACCAGTCGCGCGATGCAGATGGCGTCCAAGATGACCGAACCGGATTACGGTCGTATCCTCGACGACGCGCTGTACAATGACGGCGCGGCGATCGCGCGGGACAGGTTCATCAAGCCGCGGCTCGAAGTCGAGCTGGCGTTCATCATGGGCGAGGATCTTTCCGGTCCCGGCAAACGCATTTATGACGTGATGCGCGCGACCGAAGCCATCGTCCCGGCGCTGGAGATCATCGATTATCGTACCGAGGTGCCACGCATGATCGTCGACACCATTGCGGACAATGCGGCTTTCGGTGCGATCGTTGTCGGCGGTCGGCCCGTTCGTCCTTACGATATCGATGTGCGCTGGGTCGGAGCGACGCTGTCGAAGAACGGCATAATCGAGGAATCGGGCGTCTCTGCCGCGATCATGGGGCATCCGGCTGCAGGCGTCGCCTGGCTGGTCAACAAGCTCCATGCCGTGGGATCGGGCCTGAAGAAGGGGCAGATCATCCTGGGCGGATCGTTCACGCGACCTGTGGACATCGATGCCGGGGACGTGATCCACGCCGACTATGGGCCGCTCGGCGCCATCGGGATATCTTTCACCTGACAGGCTTCAAGCGGCGTGGTGGCTGTCCAGCGCGATGCGGCGTGATGTCGTATTGCGCAGGAACAGCGCCAGAACGCTCGCGCTGGCGATCATGATCACCTGACCCATCAAGGGTGCCGTCGGGCCCCAACGGTCCATGGTCCAGCCGACGATGGTCGGGGCCAGGGTGCCGCCGAACAGTTCGCCAGATCCCATGACGAGCGCCATCGCGGTGGTGACCTGTCCGGCGTCGCTGCTTTCTGCCGGGATCGTCGCCATCACGATCGAGATGGTGCCGCCTGCCATCCACCCGGTCGCGACCAGCACGGCTATCGCTACAGCGCCGGAATGCACGCCCCACATGGCGGCCAGAGGGGTCAGGATGCCGAGCAGGCATCCGGCTGCCACCACCAGCCGCCGTCCGAAACGGTCGGAAAGTGCCGGTACGAGATAACCAGCGATCGCTCCCGTAAGGCCCAGAACGCTGAGCAGCGCGCTCATCTGCGTCGGCGTGAATCCGGCGACGGAGGTGAAATAGATGGGCAGGAACACCCATCCACTGATCATCCAGCCCACGATCAGCGGACTGATGAAGAGGCAGAGCCTGATGTTGCGATGGCGCAGCACATCGCGCACCGAGGCCTGTTGGTCTGAACGATCCGCAGCCTGTCGCGCACGCGGTTCCGGTTCCTCGATGTAGCGCCAGATCAGCGCAGCCGCGACGAAGCCGGGGAGGGCGGTCAGAAAGAAGGCGTACCGCCAGCCATAGCTGGTCGCCAGCGCGACGACGACGAGCGGCGCGACGAGGCTGCCCATCAGGTTGCTGAGTACATTCTGCATCAGGCCCATGTTGCGACCGCGCCGTTCCGGCGACGAGGCAGCGGCCATCAGCGTCTGCGAGATCGGCAGCACCGGCCCTTCGGCAAGGCCCATGAGCAGGCGCGCGCCCAGCAGCGTGGCGAACGACCAGGTGATGCCCGTCACGAAGGAGGAGGCTGAAAAGGCCAGGACGGCGCCGATGAGGAGCGGCTTGCGTCGACCGATCCGGTCCGAAAGCCTGCCGATCATCATGCCCGACAATGCCCATGTCAAAGCCAGCCCGGAGGCGGCGAGGCCGATCTGCGTGTTGGTCAACGCAATGTCGCGCAGGATGAACGGCATCAGGAAATTCAGCGCGTTGCGGTCGAAGAAGACGATGCCGAACGTCAGTCCCAGCACGGCGGTCGCGATTCGTTCGTAGCGGCGGTTCTCGGCTTCCATATCCCTCTCCCCTTGATTTTGATCCTGTCTAGGGTCAGGACCCATTGATTTGGGGTGATTGGTGTGATTCAGGCTTGGTAAGGAGCCTGAACGATGAGTGATCTTTTCTGGCTGACAGACGAGCAGATGGCTCGGCTTCAGCCATTCTTTCCCAAGAGCCATGGCAGGCCGCGCGTTGATGATCGGCGGGTGCTGAGCGGGATCATCTTCGTCAATCGCAATGGGTTGAGGTGGCGTGACGCGCCCAGGGAGTATGGTCCGGCAAAGACGCTTTATAACCGCTGGAAGCGATGGGGAGACATGGGTGTCTTCATCGCGATGATGGACGGCCTGTCTGCCAAGGGCAGCGAGCGCAAGACGATCATGATCGACGCGACCTATCTCAAAGCACACCGCACGGCTTCGAGCCTGCGGGTTAAAAAGGGGGTCTTGGGCGCCTGATCGGGCGCACGAAAGGTGGCATGAACACCAAGCTTCACGCTGTCACGGATGGCAGGGGCCGTCCGATCAGCTTCTTCATGACCGCGGGTCAGGTCAGCGATTACACCGGCGCGGCCGCCTTGTTGGACGGCCTACCCAAAGCAGACTGGCTGCTGGGCGACCGGGGCTATGATGCCGACTGGTTCCGCGATGCCCTTGAGGAAAAAGGGATTACCCCTTGCATCCCAGGCAGAAAGTCCCGCAAAAAGCTCGTCAAATACGACAAGCGCCGATACAAAGGTCGCAACAGGATCGAGATCATGTTCGGCCGTCTCAAAGACTGGAGGCGCGTCGCAACACGCTACGACAGGTGCCCCAACGTCTTCCTCTCCGCCGTCGCTCTCGCCGCAACCGTCATGTTCTGGCTATGAGTCCTGACCCTAGCATCGCCATGAGCCTAAATAACAGTACAGATTGTACCGTATAACGGTATTTATTGCCAAATCGCTCACTCTCGCTGTTGACTGAACCAAATAGCAATGCAATTTATACTGATAATTGGTGCGACAGTTCACCAGCACGGGAGAATCGGATGACCTTGAGCAGCGGCGCGCTGGCGTCTGGCGGAATCGCCGATCCGTCGGTTCTTTTCGACGTGAGGGGCAAAATAGCGATCATCACTGGGGCATCGGGCGCCTTTGGGGCGCTGGCTGCCCGCGTACTCGCTGCCGCAGGAGCCCATCTTGTCCTGTCTGGTGGCAATGCCGATGCATTGCGTTTGGTCGCGGATGACTGCGCGAACGCCGGTGCGTCTGTTGAGACCATCGTCCGTCGACCGGAGGAGGAGGCGGACGCAGCAGCGATACTCGAAGCCGCGGTCGCGCGTTTCGGACGCGCCGACATTCTGGTCGTCGCTTCCGGGATGAATGACGTGGCGAAGATCGAAGACATGACGTTCGCCCGTTTCGACGCCGTGATGCAGGCGAATGTCGCCGGACCCTGGCTGATGGCGCAGGCGATGACCCGCCAACTGGTCGCTCAGGGGGACGGGGGCAAGATCGTGCTCATGTCGTCGGCGCGCGGCAAATTGGGGCATCCGGCGGGATACACCGCTTATTGCGCCTCGAAATCGGCCATCGACGGGATCGTGCGCGCGCTGGGATGCGAGCTTGGCGGGCATGGAATTACGGTGAATGCGATAGCTCCGACGGTGTTTCGTTCGGACCTGACGGCATGGATGTTTGAAGACAGCGAACGGGCGGTGACAACACGCGCCAATCTGCTGCCGCGCATCCCCCTCGGTCGTCTGGGCGAGCCGGACGATCTCGCCGGTCCTTTGCTGTTTCTCTGTTCGCGCGCTTCCAACTTCTACACCGGGCACGTCCTTTATGCCGATGGCGGCTACACTGCGGGCTAAACGGATCGATCATCCAGCGCTCCGGCAAGGCGGCAGGCAAGAGAGGCCGAATTCCGATGGTAAAAAAACCAACCCTGATCCTGCTGCCCGGATCGCTGTGCGACGCGACAATGTGGCGCGCGCAGGTCGATGCGCTGGAGGATATCTGCGTTCCGCTGGTTGTCGATCTGGGGGGTTTTGACACCATAGCCGCCATGGCGGATCATGTCCTTGAATACGCTCCGGACCACAGCTTCGCTCTGGCGGGCTTTTCGCTTGGAGGCTTCGCGGCACTCGAGGTGGTGCGGCGAGCGCCCGACAGGGTCGCCCGGCTGACTCTGCTCGGCACCTCGGCCCGGCCTGACAAACCTGAAAACGCGCCGCGCCGGCTGGCGAATATCGCGGCTTTCGAGGAAGATGCCGATCCACCCCTGCGCGCCTTCGCCGATCTGACGCGCGGCTCCACCACGCCGGAGGGCGTGTCCGCCGCTGTGATCGCTTCGATGCGGCACCATGGTCCGGCCAGCTATGGCCCCCACCAGCGGGCGATGATGACGCGTCCCGATGCGCGACCGCATCTGTCCGACATTGCGTGCCCGACACTGGTGCTGTGCGGCGGCGAGGATCGGGCCACGCCGCCGGAGGGCAATCGCGAGATTGCCGAAACCATTCCCGGCGCAACCTATGTCGAACTGGCCGAAGTGGGCCACATGGTGACGCTGGAGGCCCCTGACGCCGTCAGCGCCGCCATGCGGAACTGGCTGCTTTTCCCCGAAGCGTCGACCATCCACGGAGGCCCAGGAAGCCATGAATAAGGTACGAACATGCTGGAACGAGGGGCGGCCCGCGCTCGCGGGGTGGCTGCAACTGCCCGGAACCCTCCACGCCGAGGCGCTCGCGCGGCTCGATTATGACGCAGTCGTCATCGATATGCAGCATAGCCCGATCGATTTCGGTCAGGTTGCGCCGATGCTGATAGCGATCGAGCTAGGCGGCGCCGAACCGTTCGTGCGCACGCAAGTCAACGATCCGTCGGATATCATGAAACTGCTCGATGCGGGCGCCTATGGCATAATCGCGCCGATGGTGAACACCCGCGCGGAAGCGCAAACATTGGCGTCTGCCCTGCATTATTCGCCGCGCGGTCTCCGCTCCTTCGGTCCGCGACGGCCATCCCTGCGGTACGGCTCGGGCTATCTCGCGCAGGCGAGCGAGACCGTGGTCGGGCTGGCGATGATCGAGACCCGCGAAGCGCTGGCGAATATCGACGAGATCCTGTCGGTAGACGGGATCGACGGCGTATTCATCGGTCCGACCGATCTCGCGCTCGATCTGGGCCATGCCCCGCTGGTCGATACCGAGGAGGCGGAGGTGGTATCCGCCATCGCGCATGTGCGGGAACGTGCTCATGCGGCCGGCAAGCGGGTCGGCATCTTCTGCGGCAGCGGCGGCTTTGCGCGGGTCAAGCTGGCTGAAGGCTTCGATTTCGTCACCGCCGCCCCCGACCTTGCCATGCTGAGTGCTGCCGCCCGCCAGGTCATCGCGGACGCCAGGGCGCTTTGAAGGAGAGACACATGATTGACCTGAACGACCGCCTCGTGCGCTACGCGGATCTGGTCCCCTGCATGAATGCGTTCATCGATACGCGCTCGCCGGGTTCGGACAGGAAGGAGAATTTCACGATCATTGGCGCGGGGGTCGGGGAAAATCCCAACCAGTTCGTCCACATTCGCGAAAAGCACGGCTTCAACGTCAGTGCCGCGCGTCAGCCCGGGGGATGCGTCAATTCCCAGCACAGCCATGAACATGCCGAAATATTCGTGGTGCATAGCGGCAAATGGC
>NZ_JBANRJ010000001.1:1037500-1292500 GCF_037154075.1 Sphingobium aromaticiconvertens | reverse complement strand
GACCGACTTCGCCAAGGCGCTGGAACCCAATGTGGCGAGCCGCCTCGCCGATCCACTCGGCACCGCGCATGATTTCGCCGCCGCCATCGGCCTGTGGCGGCGCAAACCCATGATCGGCGTGGTCCATCGCTTTTCCAGCCATGCCATCATGCTACGTTATTGGCTGGCAAGTGCGGGCGTCGACCCGGACCGCGACGTGGTGCTGCGGGTCGTGCCTCCCTCGCTGACGGTCGAGGCGATGCAGGCGGGTGAGATTGACGGGTTTATCGCGGGCGAACCCTGGGGCAGTGCCGCTGTCGAAGCGGGGCTGGCCGAAACGGTGGCGATCGGCGAGCGCATCTGGCGGCGTGGGGTCGAGAAGGTTCTGGCCTTCCGCGAGAGCTGGCTGGAGGAAAATCCCGATAGCGTCGACCGGCTGCTGCGCGCGCTGGTCCGGGCGGCGGCCTGGTGCGACGATCCCGCGCATGGGCAGGAACTCGCCCACCTCCTTTCTGGCCCACTCTATGTCGATCAGCCCGCCGACCTCATATTGCGCGCCTTGTCGGGAACGATCGTCGCGCGCATGGGGGAGGCACCGCTGGCGACGCCCGATTTCATGCTATTCGCGCGGGAGGCAACACCCTTCCCGTGGCGCAGCCAGGCGCTGTGGATCTATTCGCAGATGGTCCGCTGGGGCATGGTCGAGCACAGCCCTGAGCAGGCTGCGAAGGCGGCCGCCGTGTTCCGGCCCGACATCTTCCGTCGCGCGCTGGCCGATAGCAATGTGCCGATGCCGGGCGCCAGCATGAAGCTGGAAGGGGCGGTAAACCTGCCCTTGGCGGTGGGATCGCGACGCGGTGAGCTGACGCTGGGACCGGATCGCTTCTTCGACGGTCGCATATTCGATCCCGAACGAATCGAGGATTATCTGACAGGTTTCAATCCGCCGCGTTGAAAAGCGGCCTAATTTTGTGCCTTGCAACATAAAGCGAATCGCGAGATGATATAGGCGTCGCACGATGGTGCGCGCTTACAGGATGGGCTCTCCCAACGCCGGGATCGCGCCCTCTCACATAGTTACGCAGCAAAGCCGCTGACCGGATTTACCATTTGGGTAACGTCCGGCCTGCGGCTTTTTTTTCGTGTCCATTTCCGTTTATTGGGGGACGTCACATGGCTACTGCATATTGGGATCGTGAAGGAGAGGCCGCACAGGCGGCCCCCGCGACCAGCTTCTGGAAGGCCGGCCACACGCCGACCTTGATCGCCGCTTTCCTCTATTTCGACCTCGCCTTCATGGTGTGGGTGCTGCTCGGGCCGCTGGCGCCGTCCATTGCCGTGACGCTGGCGCTGACGCCCGCCGAAAAGGGACTGATGGTCGCCACGCCGACTTTGGCGGGAGCGCTGCTCCGCGTCGTCAACGGTTTGTTGGTCGATCGCATCGGGCCGAAGCGGTCGGGCGCGATCAGCCAGATCATCGTCATACTGGGGCTGTTCACGGCCTGGCTGATGGGCGTCAACAGCTTTGGCGGTACGCTGGCGCTGGGCGTCATCCTGGGCTTTGCGGGCGCCAGCTTCGCGATCGCGCTGCCGCTCGCCAGCCGCTGGTATCCGCCAGAACATCAGGGCAAGGCGATGGGCCTTGCGGGCATGGGCAATTCGGGCACCGTCCTTGCCTCCCTCTTCGCGCCGATGCTGGCCAAGGCTTTCGGCTGGAACGCGGTGCTGGGTCTTGCCTGCATCCCGCTCTCGATCGTGTTCGTCGCCTATATGCTGATGGCCAAGGACGCGCCCAACGCGCCCGCACCCAAGAAGCTGATCGACTATTTCCAGCCGCTCAAGCAGGCCGATGCATGGTGGCTGATGGCCTTCTATGCGGTCACATTCGGCGGTTTCGTTGGCCTTGCCGCCAGCTTGCCCATCTACTTCACCGACCAGTTCGGACTGACGCCGATCATCGCTGGCTACTGCACCGCGGGTTGCGTTTTTGCCGGATCGCTGGTTCGGCCGATGGGTGGCGCGCTGGCTGACAAGATTGGCGGGATCAAGGCGCTGATGATGGTCTATATCGTGGCGGCGCTGGCGCTGGCGGGGGTTGCCTTTGCAACGACGCTGACCGGTGCGCTGGGTCTCTTCGTCCTCGCCATGCTGGCGCTGGGTACTGGCAACGGGTCGGTGTTCCAGCTCGTGCCGCAGCGGTTTCAGGCGGAAATCGGCGTCATGACCGGCTTGGTCGGGATGGCGGGCGGCATTGGCGGCTTCTATCTCGCCTCGTCGCTGGGCATCGCCAAGCAGTTGACCGGCAGCTTCTCGGCGGGCTTCCTGATCTTCGCGGGCCTCTCGGTACTGGCCCTGCTGGGCATGGTGGTCGTCAAGACGCGGTGGCGCACGACCTGGAGCACGGCTGCTCGCATCTAATATTGGAGAGGCGGCGGCCCACGATCAGGCTGCCGCCCCATGTTCGGCATCACGCCTTTTCGTCCGAGGGGGGACGATTTCCCATGAAATATCTTTTTGCATCGGCGGTCGCACTGGCCGTCGCAGGGCCCGCTTGCGCCCAGAACCTGACCCTCAAACCCGTCGCCGAGGGGCGACTACGCTACGAGCATGTCGATCAGGATGGCCTGACGAAAGAGGCGGATGCGCTCACCATCCGCGCCCGCGCCGGGGTTCAGGCGACGAGTGGCGCTTTGAGCGCTACGGTCGTGGGACAGGGCACGCTGGCGGTCATCGATCGCTATTATGACGGCCTGAATGGAACCGCGACCCGACCGATCGTCGCCGATCCGCAAAATGTCGCGCTCTATATCGCGCAGCTTCAATATAAGAGCAAAGCCCTCGCGCTGACCGCCGGGCGGCAGAAGATCGCGCTGGATGACGAGCGGTTCATCGGTAATGTGGCCTTTCGCGACAATGCCCAGACCTTCGACGCGGTGCGGATGGAATTGACCCCGGCCAAGGGGCTGAAGCTGGACGTCGCCTATGCTTGGGAAGCCCGCTCCATCTGGGGCATCGACGGCACGGGTGCGCGGCAGCAGGCGGTGAGTGGCAATAATATCCTTGCCAATCTGTCCTATGCCACGCCGATCGGCACGCTCACCGGCTTTACCTATCTGGTCGATCAGGATGAAGCAGCGGTGCAAGGCTTTCGCCTGTCCAGCCAGACCTATGGCGCCCGACTGGCTGGAAGTCGGGCTTTGTCGAAAGTGGCAAAGGTCAGCTACCAACTCAGCTATGCGCGGCAGTCGGACTATCACGCCAATCCGAACGACTATGCGGCACATTATTGGCTGGCCGACGCGACGCTGGACGTGAAGGGCTGGAAGCTCAATGCGGGTTATGAGGTGCTGGGCGCCAGCAATGGCCTGCCCCTCACCAGCTTCCAGACACCGCTCGGCACCAATTTCAAATTTCAGGGCTGGGCCGACAAGTTTCTGACGACGCCCGCCAACGGCGTGCGCGACCTTTATTTTGGTGGCGGCTATGGCTGGAAACAGCTTGGGCCGCTGTCTGGCGTGGCTCTGCAAGCGACCTGGCACCGGTTCGACAGCGACCGGCTGGACCAGCATTATGGCAATGAGATCAATCTTCTCGCATCCGCGAAGGTGAAGAAGACGGCCCTATCCATCCGCTACGCCCATTATGACGCCAAGGCCCTTGCGACGGATACGGAAAAACTATGGCTTCAACTCGACTGGGCCTATTGAGCGGAAGGCGCAAGGAATCGCTTGAGGCGTCAGGCGATTCCCGATATGCTGCAATGCAACGGGCAAAGTTGCCCCTATTCATAGCCGAATAGATCCACTGACGGGTCGATGAGGCGCAAATGATGGCAAAGCCGCCATCCTGACTCCGGTTTCAAAACCCGGGGTCAGGATGGCGGCTTTTTTGTTTTCTGGAGTGACGGGGATGGAATTTCAGACAAGAGACGATGTCTCGACAGGGAATGAAGAGGATCTCTTCGTGCCGTCGGACGATGTGCGGGAACATCTGGTGGTCGTCGGCAACGGCATGGCCGGTTGCCGCGCAGTCGAGGAATTGCTGGCACGGGACGGAGCGCGCTATCGCGTCACCATCTTCGGCGCAGAGCCGCATGTGAACTATAATCGGATCATGCTCTCCCCCGTCCTTGCGGGTGAAAAGACGTTCGAGGACATCATCATCAACAACCAGCAATGGTATGATGATAATGGCATCGAACTGATCGTCGCCGACCCGATAACGGCAATCGACCGGACGGCAAAGACGGTGCGCAGCGAATCAGGCCGCACTGTTTCCTACGACCGGCTGCTGATCGCCACCGGCTCCGACCCGTTCATCATCCCGGTACCGGGCAAGGATCTGCCCGGCGTCATCAGCTTCCGCGACATGAGGGATGTCGACACCATGCTGGCGGCGGCCGACGCGGGCGCCCCGGACGGAGAACAGGGACGGGCCGTGGTGATCGGCGGCGGCCTGCTGGGGCTGGAGGCCGCGCATGGCCTGACCCTGCGCGGCATGAAGGTCACGATCCTGCACATCATGCCGACCCTGATGGAACGGCAACTGGACGAAGCGGCAGGCTGGCTGCTCAAGACCGCGCTGGAAGACCGGGGCCAGACCATATTGACCGGCGCCGACACGGCGGAAATCTTTGGGCAAGGCAAGGTCGAGGGTGTTCGCCTGAAGGATGGGACGCTCATCCCCGCCACTCTGGTCGTGATGGCCGTCGGCATCCGCCCCTCGGTCGCGCTGGCGCGTGAGGCGGGGCTGGACATCGGACGCGGCATCAAGGTCGATGACCATATGGTCACCAGCGACCCGGCGGTGCTGGCGGTCGGCGAATGTGTCGAGCATGAGGGCAATGTCTATGGGCTGGTCGCGCCTTTGTGGGACATGTGTCGCAGCTTGGCCGATGGTCTGACGGATCAGCATAGCGGCTATAAAGGCTCGGTCACGTCGACCAAGCTCAAGGTCGCGGGGCTGGATGTTTTTTCCGCAGGCGACTTTTCGGGCGGCGAAGGCTGCGAGGACATCGTCCTGCGCGACGCTTCGCGCGGCGTATATAAGCGCGTGGTGGTCAAGGACGACCGGGTCATCGGCGCGGTCCTCTATGGCGACACGGCGGACGGGGGCTGGTATTTCGACCTGCTGAAACGGCAGGAAAATGTCGCCGACATTCGCGACTTCCTGATCTTCGGCCAGTCCTTCGCCTCTGGAGGGGGCGCACTGGACCCTAAGGCGGCCGTTGCGGCGCTCTCGGACGATGCCGAGATTTGCGGCTGCAACGGCGTCAGCAAGGGCCAGGTCGTCGCCTGCATCGAAAAGGGTGCATGCAGCCTCGACGCAGTGCGTGGAACCTGCAAGGCATCGGCGAGTTGCGGTTCGTGCACTGGCCTCGTTGAGACGATCCTCGCACTGACGCTGGGCGAGGATGTGCAGTCCGGGCCAAAGACGATGTGCAAATGCACCAGCTTCGGCCATGACGATGTGCGGCGCGAAATCGTCGCGCAGGGCATGACCTCGATTCCCGAAGTCATGCAGAAGCTGCACTGGGCGACGCCCGATGGCTGTTCCTCCTGCCGCCCCGCGCTCAACTATTACCTCCTCTGCGCGCTGCCCGGCGAATATGTCGACGATCAGCAGAGCCGCTTCGTCAATGAACGGATGCACGCCAATATCCAGAAGGACGGCACCTATTCGGTCGTGCCGCGCATGTGGGGGGGTCTCACCAACCCGCGCGAGTTGCGTGCCATCGCCGATGTGGTCGAGAAATATGACGCGCCGATGGTGAAGGTGACGGGTGGCCAGCGGCTCGACATTTTCGGCATCAAGAAGGAAGACCTGCCCGCCGTCTGGGCTGACCTGAACGCTGCGGGCATGGTGTCCGGCCACGCTTATGGCAAGTCGCTGCGCACGGTGAAGACCTGTGTGGGGTCGGAATGGTGCCGCTTTGGCACCCAGGATTCGACTGGCCTTGGCGTCAAGACGGAGCGGATGACCTGGGGGTCGTGGATGCCGCACAAGTTCAAGATCGCGGTGTCGGGCTGCCCACGCAATTGCGCGGAAGCGACGATCAAGGATTTCGGCGTCGTCTGCGTGGACTCCGGCTATGAACTGCATGTCGGCGGCAATGGCGGCATCCATGTCCGCGTCACCGATCTGCTGTGCAAGGTGGCGACCGAGCAGGAAGCGCTCGATTATTGCGCCGCCTTCACCCAGCTTTATCGCGAGGAAGCGCGCTATCTGGAACGCACAGCGCCGTGGATCGAGCGGGTCGGCGTCGACTATGTGAAGGCGCGGATCGTCGAGGACGATGTTGGCCGCGAGGCACTGCGCGCGCGCTTCCTTTATTCGCAGAGCTTCAGCCAGGATGATCCCTGGGCCGAACGCGCCGCCGGCGAACATGCCGAACTGCATCAACATATCGCTGAAGTGCGCCCGATGGAGACCGTATAATGATCGGAGACTGGCTCGACATCGGTTCGGTGAATCAGATCACCCCCGGCAACGCCCGTACCCTGCCCGTGCGCGGGGGAGAGGAGATCGCAATCTTTCGCACGCTGGGGGGCGAATTCCATGCGCTGGTCAATCGCTGCCCGCATAAACATGGCCCTTTGTCGCAGGGCATCGTCCATGGTGGCGTCGTCACCTGCCCGCTGCATAACTGGAACATCTCGCTGAAAACCGGCGAGGCGCTGGGTGAGGACAAGGGGTGCGTGCCCGTGATCCCGCTCAAGATCGACGCCGGGCGTATCTTCCTGCTGCGCTCTGCCGTCATGGGACAACTGGCAGCGTGAACGGAGCGGCAATCCGCACCACCTGCGCCTATTGCGGTGTCGGCTGCGGCATCGCGGCGATCCCGACAAGTGATCGTGCAGTGACGATCAAGGGGGACGAAGCGCATCCGGCCAATGGCGGGCGGCTTTGTTCCAAGGGCACGCATCTGGGCGAGACGGTCGGGCTGGAGGGGCGATTGCTCCACCCCATGATCGGCAAGCGGCAGGCGAGCTGGGACAAGGCGCTGGACCTTGTGGCGAAACGCTTCCGTGAAACGATCGAACGTCATGGTCCTGACAGCGTCGCCTTCTATGTCTCCGGCCAGTTGCTGACCGAAGATTATTATGTCGCCAACAAGCTGATGAAGGGCTTCATCGGTTCGGGCAATATCGACACCAATTCACGTCTTTGCATGTCGAGCGCGGTCGCGGGCCATATCCGTGCCTTTGGCGAGGATGTGGTGCCCGCCCGCTATGAGGATCTGGATGAAGCGGACCTCATCGTTCTGGTCGGCTCCAACACCGCCTGGTGCCACCCGATCGTCTATCAACGTATTCAGGCTGCCCGCGCCGCGCGCGGCACGAAGCTGGTCGTCATCGACCCGCGCCGGACCGAAACCTGCGAAGGCGCGGACCTGCATCTGCCGCTGAAGCCGGGCACCGACGTTGCGCTGATGAACGGCCTGCTGGCATGGGTCGCGCAGGCCGGGGCGCTCGATGCCGACTATCTGAACAACAGCGTCTCCGTGCCAGATGGCTTTTGGGACGCGATCCAGACCGGCCATGACCTCTGGTCGACGGCCAAAACATGCGATGTCTCCCCTGCCCTGCTCCAGCAGTTTTTCGAATTGTTCACCGCCACCCCCCGCACCGTCACCATGTTCAGCCAGGGCATCAACCAGTCGCTGCGCGGCACCGATCAGGTGAACGCGATCATCAACGTCCACCTCGCCACCGGCCGCATCGGCAAGCCGGGCGCCGCGCCCTTTTCCATCACCGGCCAGCCCAATGCCATGGGCGGGCGAGAGGTCGGCGGCCTTGCCTCCACCCTCGCTGCGCATATGGATTTTGCCCCGGACAATGTGGCGCGCGTCGGGCGCTTCTGGGCCGCGCCGTCGATGGCGACCAAGCCGGGCCTCAAAGCCGTCGACCTGTTCCGCGCCATCGGCGAAGGCCGGATCAAGGCGCTGTGGGTGATGGCGACCAATCCCGCCGTCTCGCTCCCCGATGCAGGCCGCGTGCGCGAAGCGCTGGAAGCCTGCCCCTTCGTCGTGGTGTCGGACATGATGGCGCAGACCGATACCAGCGTGCATGCCGATGTCCTGCTGCCCGCCGCCGGCTGGGGTGAAAAGGACGGCACCGTCACCAACAGCGATCGCACCGTCAGCCGCCAGCGCGCGCTGCTTCCGCTGCCGGGCGAGGTGAAGCCCGACTGGTGGATCATTACCGAGGTCGCGCGCCGCATGGGCTGGCGCAACGCCTTCGCCTATGATCGCCCCGCCGACATATGGCGCGAACATGCGCGCCTGACCGCCTATCAGAATGACGGCGCGCGCCTGTTGAACCTGCGCGATCATGCGACGATCGGCAACGACGCCTATGAGGCGATGGAGCCGTTTCGCTGGGGCGACATGCCCTTCGCCGACGGCCGTTTCCCGACCACCGAGGGCAAGGCGCGGTTGGTGCCAGTCAAGCAGTCGGACGTGCAGGCGCCGCTGCGCGACTGGCCGATGACGCTTAACACGGGCCGTTATCGCGATCAGTGGCACACGATGACCCGCACCGGCCTGTCCGCCAAACTCGCCCGCCACCGCGAGGAACCGCTGGTCGAGGTTCATGCGGACGACGCACGGAGACTCGGCATTGCCGATGGTGATCTGGCCCGCGTCTCGACGCCGCAGGGCAACAGCCTGTTCCGCGCGCGCATCAGCGACGGGCAGCGCCCCGGCGAAATCTTCACGCCGATCCACTGGACCGACCAGCAATCGAGCGGTGGACGCACCGGCCTGTTGCCGCGCCCGCTGGTCGATCCGCACTCGGGCCAGCCCGGTTTCAAGGCGACCCCCGCCGGGCTTGAGAAAGTCGCGACCGAGTGGAAAGGCTTCCTGATCATGCGGGGACTGGACCCGATCCGGGTGCCCTGCCTGTGGACCACGCGGATCACCGTGCCGGGCGGCGCGCTTTACGAGATTGCCGGCAATGGCGACCCCGCGCGGCTGGAAGCCTGTTTGCCCAAGGGAGAACAGGTCGAGGCGATCGATGCCACCCGCGGCACCCGCCGTATTGCGATCATCGCCGATGGCAGACTGGCGGCAGTGTTGATCGTGACGCGCAGCGGCCTCCTGCCCTCCCGCGACTGGCTCATCGAGCAGTTGGCAGCGCCAGAGGTCGGCGCATCGGTGCTGGCCGCCCGCGGGCCGGGCAAGCAGGTGGATCGCGGCGCGATCATCTGCGTGTGCTTCGACATCGGCCTCAACACCATCGTTGCGGCCATCCGCGAGCAGCAACTGGTCGACGTGCCCGCCATCGGCCAGGCGCTCGGCGCCGGCACCAATTGCGGGTCATGCCGCCCCGCCCTCGCCAATATCCTCGCCCAAGCCACGCAGGAGACGCTCCATGCAGCCGAATGATCTCATCGCCCCCGGACAGGTCTGGCTGGTCGGCGCGGGACCGGGCGACCCGGACCTGCTGACCCGCAAGGCCGAAAAGCTGATCGCGGCGGCGGAGATCGTCTTCTACGACGCACTGGTTGGCCCCGGCGTGCTCGACCTGATCCCTGAGGGCATCGAGCGGGTGGGCGTCGGCAAGCGTTCGGGCCGTCATTCCAAGCAGCAGGGCAGCATAAACGATCTGCTGCTGGCGGCAGCGCGCGCGGGCAAGCGCGTCGTCCGGCTGAAGGGCGGCGATCCATCGATTTTCGGCCGCTCCGCCGAGGAAATGGAGCATCTGGCCGAGGCGGGCATCGCCATTCGCATCTGCCCCGGCATCACCACCGCCAGCGCGGCGGCGGCCAGCGGCCTTGCCTCGCTCACCCTGCGCGGCGTGGCGCGCGGCCTGACGCTCGTTACCGCTCATCTGCGCGCTGGCGAACCGCTCAAGCTCGACTGGGAAGCGCTGGCGCGCCCTCAGGGTACGCTGGGCATTTACATGGGCCGAGCGGCGGCGGGGGAAATTGCCCGCTCGCTGATCGCCGCCGGGCGTCATCCCGATACGCCGGTCATGGTTGCGGTCAATGTATCGCTGCCGACCGAACGGCTCCTTCGCGGCAGGCTTTCAACGCTGGGCTTTCTGGTCGCGACGATCAGCGACGATGACCCGACCCTGCTGCTGATCGGCGAGGCCGTAGCCGCCATGACGCCTGCCATGGGTCGCGCGGTGGCGGACGATCATGTGGCGCTCCTTTGAGCGTCATACCGTCCTTCATTCCTGGGCATGACCCCGCCGCTCCTTGGCCAGCACTTCAAGGTCGCCGACGCGATTGATGTTGGGCATGACCAGATCGGGCACCGTCACGAAGCGGGGAGAAATCTGCTCGAACCAGGCAAACAGCGATCGGTTACTGGCTTGTGTCAGATGCTGATCCAGCCTGTCCGCCAACAGGCTGGGCCAGAAACCCGCAAGATGTTGCCCTTCCAGCACAGCAGGCCCCTGTCCAACCAGCGCATCGAACAGTTCTTTGGGGAAGTTGGGCATGTCACATCCGGTCGTGATGACCGCGCTGAAACCATGCTCGCGTGCATGGCGAAGCGACGCATTGATGCCACCCAATGGTCCAAGATCCGGCGCGGGCCGGTCGGGCAGGCAGACCATGCCTTCGACCGTCCGACCGCATAGGACCACTTCATCGACATGCTGGCCAAGTGCGTGAATGGCGTGGTCAAGAAGCCGACGCCCCTCCAGCACAGCTTCCGCCTTGTCACTGCCGAAACGGGTGGATCGCCCACCCGCCAGAACCGCACCGAGGAATCTGCTCATCTATATGTCCCTGTGCGCGAAATGCAGCGCACAGGGCGGGTGTCCTTAGCGCTCGACGATCCGCGTATAGAGATGCCAGCTAGCATAGCCAAGCACAGGCAACGCGATGGCAAGGCCCAAAAAGGCAGGAATGCAGGCAATCGCCAATATGACCGCGACATACACGCCCCAGCGCGCGATCACGAGCGGGTTTTTCAGCGTTGCTCGAAACGAAGTCTCGACTGCGTCACTGGCATGGACCTGCCGGTCGACCAGCATCGGGAAGGACACCACCGCAACCATGAGGGTAACGATGGCAAAGCCAAGGCCCGCCAGATTGCCGAAAATGATCATACGCCACCCTTCCGGCGTCGTGAACATCTGCGTCACGAATTCAGCAGTGCCAACCGGCCTCAGAAGGCCCAGCGTATGATCGTAAATGGCCCCCGCGACCGCCATCCAGCCGACGGCCAGAAGCGTGATCCCCGCAGCCAGCCCCAAAATCTGCCATCGTGAAGGGCCACGCAAAGGATCTAGGAAGTGACTCCAGCCCACATCCAGCCCTTTTTCGCGCCTGCGCGCGAGTTCGTAAAAGCCGATCGCGAGCAATGGACCCATCAACGAAAATCCGGCCGCCAGCGGGAAGACCAGAGGCACCAGATTTTGATTGAGCGCATAGTAGGCGGCAACAAGCGCAACGACGGGATAGATGATGCCAGCGAAAATGATGTCGCCGCGCAGATCGAGGAAATCCCGCCACCCTTCTCGCAACGCCCAGTGAAGATCGGAAACCCCGATCGTGCGAAGTTTGACGGACAGGTTCTGAGAAACATGCGACGAGGCGGAAATCATTACGACTCTCCCATCCAGGCAGTCTCGGGCTGCGATCAGTCAGACTGCGAAACAAAGGCCGGCGTCACCATGCGCGCCGTATCCGATGCCCTGATGTTACCCCTTTCTGATGGCCTAGACCAGTACCGTTGCGACAGACCGTCCCGGGCCAGGGCAAGACCGTCGCAACGTGCCGTTTGACGCAAGACGATACGCTGTCTAGGCGGCGGGCATCTTCAACCCACGGGGTGTCCCGGCGTTGCCGGGGCTGAGAGGCAGGTCAGGGCGCATCCGGCGCTCAAGCCCGCAAACCCGCGAACCTGATCCGGCTCATACCGGTGGAGGAATAGGGATATATGCACGCCACCATCCTGCTTACCCGTTCGACAGCAGTTCGCCTTGGCCTTACCATCGGCCTTGCTTGCCTTGGTTCGACCATGGCCCATGCGGGCGAAGTGCCCGGCAAGAGGGGTGCGAGCGGTGAGATCATCGTCACCGCGCGGGGCCGCGCGGAAGCGGAGATTGCGGTGCCCGACACCATTGCGGTCTTCACGCAGGCGGACATCGTCACGCGCAGGCTGAAAACGATCGACGATTTCATCGCGGCGACACCCGGCATTTTCATGATCCACGATCAGGATCCGGGCACCAACCTGATTTCGGTGCGCGGCGTGTCCACCAACCGCAGCCAGTCCCCCTCCATCGCCTATATCGTTGATGGGCTGGCGCTGCCCGATTCCGAACTTTTCACGCTGCGGCCTTATGATCTGGCGCGGGTGGAGATATTGAAGGGACCGCAGGGCGCCTTATTCGGACGCTCCGCCTCTGGCGGCGCGGTTAACATGACCACCAATGACCCGACCGGGGAATGGGGTGGCGAAGCCGCGATGGGCATTGGCAACGGCATGACCTGGACCGCTGATGGCGTCATCAACGCGCCGGTGTCCGATCAGGTGCAGTTGCGGCTGGCAGGCTCCTATCGGAACAGCGATGGATTCATCCGCAACAGCTTCCTCGACAAGAAAGTCGACGGCAGCATCAGCCGGAACCTGCGGCTGAAGGCGCGGGTGGTCTTGTCCGAAACCAGCACGCTCAAATTGCGGCTGGGCTGGGCCAATGAAGAAGGCGGCGCAGCCTATATCTCCTCGGGCAACATCACCAGCCTGTATGGCGGACGGCTGTCGGGCAAGGCGCTCACCAACCCCTTCGGCGATTTCGAGGGGCGGGCCTCGCGCGAATGGTGGGGGGCACAGGCCACGCTGGAACAGGAATTGGGCGATGATCTGCGCCTGACCTGGACCGGCGGCTATGACGATTATCACAAGGATTTCGTCGAGGAACTCGACTTCCGCAACGATAAGCCGCTGACCTTCTTTGGCGTGCCTGCCTTCCCCAACGGCATCCAGCCCATCTCCCAGCCAATCGACATTCGTGCCTGGACCAGCGAAGTGCGACTGACCTCGCGCGACGACGGCCCGCTGCGCTGGCATGCAGGCCTGTTTTTCCAGCGGCTGGAGCGCGATCGCACGGACGATTTCGGACCACTGCTGTTTGGGGCCGAAGCGTTACTGGCCGAAACCCGATCGAACCAGATCGGCGCTTTCGCGCAGGCCAGCTATGATATCGCACCTACAGTCGAAGCGACACTGGCGCTGCGCTATGACCGCGACCGGCGCAAGGAAGATACGGTAGGCACCACCAGCGGCGGCGTGGTGGCGCAGCGCGCCCGCACTTTTGAAAAATGGCAGCCCAAAGTCTCGCTTGCCTGGCGGCCCACGAATGATTTCACCGCCTATCTGACCGGCGCGGTCGGCTTCAAGGCGGGCGGCTTCAACCCGCTGCCCGGCCCGGCGGATATATTCCAAGCTGTGTTCCCGGCCGAAACCACCCGCTCGCTCGAAGCCGGCATGAAGGCGCGTCTCGCCGATGGCCGTGTGCGCCTGTCGCTGGCGGGCTTCGTCACCGATTATGAAAATTTCCAGAACACCGTGTTCCTGGGCAATTCGGTCGTCCTATCGGCGCCGCAGGTCGACGTCCACGGCATCGAGGCCTCGGCGGAGGCCGATCTGGGTGCGGGATTCCGCGCCGATGCTGGCATGGCGTGGACGCACAGCCGCGTGGGCCGCTACACCACGCCCAATCCGACGCCCGAACCGGGCGAACCGGCGATCCTCGACCTCGCCGGCAAGCGGACGCCCAACGCGCCCGACTGGACGGTCAATGGCGGCCTTGGCTGGCAGGGGGAGGCCGGGCCTGCGGCGATCAACGCGCGCATCAGCGCCGCCTATGTGTCGCGCGTGGACTTTGAAATCGACAATATCCTCCATTCGCCCGGCTATGTTTCGGCAGACGCCCGTATCGGGGTGACGGTTGGGGCGTGGACATTCGACATCTGGACGCAAAATCTGTTCGACCGTCGCTGGGCGATCTCCGCCTTTGGCCAGCAGCAATTGCCGCTGTTGCTGGGCCTTGGTCCTAATGGGCCGTTCGACAGCTTCACCATCAACACCGGCCGCCAGTTCGGCGCCAGCGCCGCCTGGCGTTTCTGAAACAGGACAGAGGGAGCTAACCATGAGCTTTTGCGACGCCATTTGGGAAGAGGTCACGCCCCTGCGCCGGGCGATCCTCGATCATCCCTTCCTCGCCGAACTGGCCGATGGCACGCTGCCTTCGGAAAGTTTCCAGCATTATATTATGCAGGACAGCCTCTATCTGGCCGAATATGCGCGTGTGCTGGCGATCGCCGCCGCGCGGGCGCCGAGCGGGGCCGGACGGCTGGAATTTTCCGATGGCGCCAAGGTCGCGGTGCAGGTCGAGGAAAGCCTGCACCAATCCTATTTCGCGCAGTTCGGGGTGACGATCGGCATGGCCGACGCCAGCGAGGCGACGCCCGTCTGCCTTGGCTATACCAGCTATCTAGCCAGTCTGGCCGCGACGCGCAGCTATGAAGAGCTGATCGCGGGCATCCTGCCCTGTTTCTGGGTCTATTGGGAGGTGGGCTGCGACATCAAGCCGCGCGCCGCGTCGCCCAATCCCTATGCAAGCTGGATCGACACCTATGCCGCGCCCGCCTTTGGCGAGGCGACGGACCGGGTCCGCGCATTGGTGGACGAAGCCGCCGCTGATGCCAGCGCGACGACGCGCACGGCAATGGCGCAGGCATTCCGCATGGCGACGCGCTACGAATGGATGTTCTGGGATTCCGCCTACAAGCGGGCCGGTTGGCCGATCTGAGGGCCAACCTGCTGATGCCCCGTCAGGATCGACGGGGCATCATGGTCAGGATCAGCCGTTCAGCTTGTCCTTCACGGCCTTACCAGCCGTAAAGCCCAGCTTCTTGGACGCTTTGATGGTCATTGCCTCGCCGGTGGCCGGGTTGCGGCCCTCGCGCTCGGGGCTGGCCTTCACCTTGAACTTGCCGAAGCCGTTGAGCGAAATCTCATCCCCGGCGGCTGCGGCATCGGCGATCGTGGCGAAAACGGCATCGACCAGCTTGCGCGCATCGGCCTTGGTCACGCCATGATCGGCTGCGATCTTTTCGGCCAGTTCACTATTGTTCATGGGTCGTCTTCCTTCTTGTTGAATAGGCTATGCCGATCTAGCGGCAAGTTTCGCTCCCGTCACGGGGGGATGAATGGTCTTCATTCTGCCCGCTGCGCAGTAACGACCCATGCCGCCCCTTCGATCCTTACACCATCCGATTCCACCTTTTGGGCAAAGGCGGCGCGTACCGCCGCGATGGCCCGCACCTGCACATCGTCAGGCTGGTCGGTCAGCGCACGGCCGAGCGGGCCGACCTGAAGCGCATGATCGACAGCATCATCGATCGCCGCCTCACGCGTGGAACCAAGGCCGAACAGGATCGGATGATCGACCGCTTCAAAGGCGATGTCGCCATAGCCCGCATCCGTCAGGATATGCGTAACCCGGTCCCTGTCGCCAAAGGAGAAAGGACCGGGCGCTTCCGGGTCGGTCGGAGGCGCAGGCGGCACGACGCCCCGGATCGCCGCCATGGGCAGCCGCGTCCAATCATTCTCCGCCGCCCCGCGCCAGCAGATGAAGGCGAGCCGCCCCGTCGGCTTGAGCGCGCGGCGCAGATGAGCAAAGGCCGCCACGGGATCGTCGAAGAACATCACCCCGAACCGCGAGAACAGCAGGTCGAACCGGGACGGGGCAAAAGCCTCGCGACTGGCGTCCGCCAACAGGAACGCTACGCCTGCGCCTTCCCCGGCACATTCACAGGCGCGGCCGATCAACTGCCCGGAAATGTCGACGCCCAATACAAAGCCATCAGGGCGGACGAGACGCGCGATATCCAGCGTGGTCGCCCCCGCGCCGCAACCAATGTCCAGCACTTGCTCGCCCGGCCGGGGAGCGGCAGCCGCGACGGCAGCGTCCCCATAGGCCGCCAGCATCCGGTCCAGCCGCTCCTGATTGGCGAGCCACCGCTCGCCGCTATTGCCGTTCCAGTCGAAAGCCTGCGCAGTGTTGCCAGTCATGTCGGTCCATATTTGCGATTCATTCTCAAACATGGACTTTATAATCGGACGGATCAAGCGCGCAGGTGAATCGTCAGTCAGAACCCGCTGGACCGTGAAAATCGGCTTCCACGATGCCCAGCCGCCAGCCGGGTGCCACTGCATCGGCCCCGGTGTCTCCGGCGGCGCGGGCATTGTTCAATTCCACGATCTTGCCAAAGGCATCGCGGTCCTCGACCGTCCCCGTCTGCGTGATACGCAGCACCTGGCCCTTGGCGGGCGCAAAGCCCAGCATCGTATAGCCAAGCTGTCGTTCCGTCTCGCCCTCCCATACCGTTCGGCCATCCAGCGTCAGGCGGAGCGGATAGGATCGCGAGCGCCAGCCAACCAGCTTCAGTTCGATCTCGCTCAGGGTCACGGGCCGATCGAACCGATATTCGATCCACGCGCTGGCCGGATTGCCGTCGCTGACCCAGCGCGACAGTTCATTGTCGTCGGTCGAACGCGTTGCATCCGTCCCGTTGGAGCCGGCCACGATCTGGCGCGGGATCATGGTTGTCCGGCTGACCGTGAAAGACGGTTCGGACGGAGTCGGCCCGCGTACCAGTTGCCCCTGCTGATGATCCTCGGGGAAATCCGGGGACAGGCCCCCGGATGCAGATTGGGGAAGCCGCGTCGGTATCGTCAGCGTCGCCGCTTTCAGGCCGTCGCTCCTCGCGGTCAGCCGAACATTCCCCTTGGCCGTGCCAGCGCGCAGCAGGACGCGATTGATCCCGCCCTCGACCGGCAGATTGGGCGAAAGGATATAATTATCCTCATCCCGCGCCGTGCCGGCATAGGCCGTTACCCCATCAACCGGCGGTGCTTTGCCTGCGATAGACGCTGGCGCGGCAACGGACGCATCGCGTCGCGACCGACCTGAACTGTCCCCCTGTGCGATCCCGCCGCGCCACTGCGCCGGTCCTTCCAGGGTGAAGTGAACCATGGCGTTAGCGGTCGGCACACGCCGCCCCGCCGCGTCCACCACTTCCACATCCACCAGCGCCAGATCGGCGCCGTCCATGACAAAGCCGCGCGGCGATGTATGGGGTATCAGGCGCAGCGCAGCCGGGGGACCGGCCGTCTCGATCCGATGGTCGGAACGCTTGCCCCCTTCATGGGTGGCGACTGCGCTCAGTGTACCGGGCGCCCATGCGACATTCTTCCAGTTGAACAGGAAGCCGCTGCTCTTCTCCCCCTTGCCAAGCGACTTCCCATTCAGGAACAGCTCGACGCTTTGCCCATTGGAAACGACCTGTACGGCCTTTCGCGTGCCCGGTGCATAGGTCCAGTGGCCGATGATGTGGGTCGCGGGCGTCACGCTGTCGACCCAGTCGCTCCACATCACCTTATGCGCCCAAAAGCCTTCCTTGGGCAGCCGCATCGCATCGACCTCGCCGGATCGGCGGTAATTATTATCGCCCCGGAAATGGGTATTGGAATCGGAGAAGATGATGTTAACGCCCCCCGAACTCACCCGTCGCCCGGTGCCGGGCCGCACGCGGTAATAATCATACCAGCGGCGAACGTCCTCCGCCGCATGACTGTCCTGATTGCGGTTATAGTCGGGCGCATCCTTGTGAAAGGGCAGGGTCAACGCGTCCTGATAGAGCCGCGCCGCCTCGTCCCGCGAATATTCCATCGACCACAGGGGCTTGCCCGCGCTCTTGTTAATATACAGCATCTCGCCGCCATATTCGGCCAGTTTGCTGTCCAGCATCTCACGCGAGCCAATGGCGCGGCCGCCATGCGGGTCAAACTGATCGCGAATGGCCTTCAACTCGGCCATATGCGCCTCGCTGATATTCTCATTCCCGCCCTCGTAGAACAGGATCGAGGGGTTATTGCGGTTATAGATGATCGCCGCACGCATCAATTCAGTGCGCTGCTCCCATCGCCGCCCGCTCGTATCGCTTTCCGCGTCCCCGGCGGGCATCGCCTGAAGAAGTCCGACACGATCGGCGGATTCCACATCCTGCTTCGACGGGGTGATGTGCATCCAGCGGACCAGATTGCCACCGCTTTCGACCATCAGCGCGTTGGAAAAATCGCTGATCCATGGTGGAATCGAGACGCCGACTGCGGGCCATTCATTCGATGTGCGCTGGGCATAGCCGTGCATCTGGATCGTCCGGCCATTCAACGCCACCATGCCATCGGCAAAGCGGGTCTGCCGAAAGCCGGTCCGCGTATCCACGCTGTCCAGCACCTTGCCTTTTTCGATCAGGCTGGTCGTGACGGTGTAGAGATAGCCATAGCCCCAACTCCAGAAATTCAGGCCGGAAAGGCGCTGGGCCGTCGCCAGCAGGCGCGTCTCGCCGGGCTGGATGTCTGCCGCCTCCCCATCGAAGCGGGCCACCCGGCGTCCGGTCACGTCGCGCACCTCGACCCTGACGGCAAGGCGATGCGCGACCCGGTCGTCGTTGCGCACCTGCGTTTCCGCATGGACGGTCGCCGTCCGGGCGGCGATGTCGAAATCATCGGCCCAGATATATTGGCCCGTCGTCCCCAATCCGGCCTGAAGCGGCAGCGTCTGATAGACCATATCGGTAAGGTGCAGGCGGACATTTTTGGTGATGCCGCCATAGTTTACGTTGAAATTGTCGTTGTTCCACTGGAAGCCGCTGCCGGAAGACCGCTCCTTATATTTCCAGTCATTGTCGACGCGGACGGCGATCAGATTCTCACCCGGCACGAGCGCTGCCGTGATGTCGGCACCAAAGGCCATGGCGCCATTTTCCGACAAGGCCACGGAGCGCCCGTTCACCCAGATTTCCGCCGCCTGACGCACGCCTTCAAACTCCAGCAGCGCTTTGCGCTGGCTGGCATCCTTCGGCAGTGTGAAGCGCTTGCGATACCAGACGATGCCCGTCGACAAATCCTTGATGTCGCGGGCGAACGCCTCCTTCTCGTTAAAGGCATTGGGCAGAGTGACCGTTTCCCAGCGGCGATCGTTGAAGTCCCCACGCTCGGCACCAGATGGATCACCCGTCATCATCCGCCAACCGGGATTCAAATTATAGGTGCGCCGCGCGGAGGGCACGACGGAAGAGGCATCATGCGCGGCAACGGGCGCCTGCGCCACCAGCGCCATGGAAAGGGCAATGGCGGAAAGTCCGATTACGCGCATTCCGTCGTTATCCTCTCAAATATATGGCGCGCCTTCGTCATGCGCCCAGGATTTTGGTAAGGCCAATATCTCGGCATGACAGTATATTGTCAAGTTTGTTCCATTTTAAGGGATAAAATGCCATATTATGACATCATAATGCGGATCTTCGGAAGTTCGTCACACCCTTACATGTATCTAGCCTGCCTATTGGCCTTACCAGGACACATGACATAAAGTTCATGCTGGCGACACCGGCAGGGCCAGCGCGGGATGCCAAAGGAGCCGCGTCCATTCGGGAGAGCGTCGTGACCATAAAGGGGAAAAGGAGCACAAGACGTATAGCCATTGCGTTCGCGGGCATCTTCCTGGCGATTCTGGCGACCTTTGCCTGGTTGGGCTATCTGGGCGGCGACCCCTTTTCGACGCTGCGCCCAGCGCAATACCAGCCGCACGTTAACGCCCCCGTCGCCATCCTTCTGTCCGGCGACATGGGCTTCAAGGTCGGAATGGGGCCGCGTGTGGCGCAGCGGCTTGTGCATGACGGCGTACCTGTCGTTGGGGTCAATTCGCTGACCTATTTCCGCGTCAACCGCACCTCGCAACAGGCGACCGCGCTGTTGGTCGAGGCTATCCATCGTGCGCTGACGATTGATCCGCAATCGCGCCTGATGTTGGTCGGCCAATCCTATGGCGCGGACATGCTGCATGTCGGCCTGGCCGGGCTGCCCGCGTCCCTGCGCCAGCGTATCGCGCTGGTGGCGTTGGTCGTCCCCGGCGCAACGGTCGAAAATCGGGCGTCGCCGTCAGAAATCCTGACCTTCGCCATGGCCGAGGCCTTGCCCACCGCCCGCCGCCTTGATTGGGTGCCGTTGCTGTGCGTTTACGGGGTTGAGGAAACGGGCAGCCTCTGTCCCCTGCTGCACCAGCCCAATGCGCAGACAGTCGGTCTGCCCGGCGGCCATCCGCTCCATGGCGATGCCAATGCGGTCTATCACGCGATCCGATCTGCAATGGCGCAAGCCGGCCTTGGCGTCGGACGCTGAACCATGCGCCTTCTCTCCGCTGCCTTCGCCCTCGCCATGCTGTTTTCGGCGGTTCCGACCGTCGCGACGGACCCGACGATCGGACAATGGATCAATCCGCGTGGAAGCGTGGTCGTGACCACCGGGGCCTGCAGCGATAAGCTGTGCGGATGGGTCAGTTGGGCAAGCAGCAAGGCGCTCGCCGATGCACGCGAGGGCGGCGTGCCGAAGCTTCTGGGCACCGAATTGTTGCAGGATTATCGAGAGACAAAGACGAACCACTGGTCCGGCCGTGTCTATGTACCGGACATGGGCAAGACCTATTATTCGACCATAGAGCAGCTTGATGCCGACCGGCTGAAGATTTCGGGCTGTATTTTGGGGGGATGGATTTGCAGGAGCCAGATATGGCGACGCCAATAAGGATCGTGGCGGGCATGAGAACGAAGGCACAAACAGGCCTTCTGACCAGCCGAACCCGCACCGCCTTGTCGGTTGCGGTCGTGATACTGCTCGCGGCGGTGGGCTTTGTTGCGCTCGATCATCTGTTGCACGAGGTGAAGCTGCACGATGTCCGCGTGGCCATCCATGCGCTGGGCGCAAACGACCTTTTGCTGGCCGCGCTGCTTGCCGCGATCAGCTATCTGGTGCTGACGCTCTACGACGTGCTCGCGCTGCGGGCGATCGGTCGGCCCCTGCCCTATCGCACAGCCGCGCTTGCCTCCTTCACCAGCTACACACTCAGCCATAATCTGGGCTTTGCGCTGCTGACCGGCGGATCAGCGCGTTATCGCATCTATAGTATGGCGGGTCTGGGCGTCGGCGATGTCGCCCGCGTCGTCGGGATCGCCAGTGCCACCTTCTGGGGTGGCGTGCTGGCGCTGGCCGGGGTGATGCTGACATGGCGGCCCGGGGCATTGGCGATCGACGGCATGACGCTGTCCAACGACATGGTGCGGGCCTTGGGGATCGCTTTGCTGCTGATCCTCGCCGCGCTGCTCGTCTGGGCTGGCCCCCGTGGGCGAACGCTGCGCCTGCACGGATGGAGCGCGCCCGTGCCCGCCATACCGGCGCTGCTGGCGCAAATCGGCATCGGCGCGCTGGACCTTGCCGCCGCCAGCGCGGCGCTGTTCGTGCTGGTTCCGGGTCTGGGGATAGAGGCATGGCCCGCCTTCTTCATCGGCTACACGCTGGCGATCATCGCCGTGCTGATCACCCATGTCCCCGGCGGCGTGGGCGTGTTCGAGGCGGTGATGCTGGTCGCCCTGCCCCACACCAGCCGCCCCGAACTGGTGGCCGCGCTGCTGGTTTACCGGCTGATCTACTATCTCGCGCCGCTGCTGCTGGCGGTGGCGATCATCGCCGCGCAGGAAGGGCAACGCTGGCACCGCCCGATCGCCCGCACCCTGCGCGGCGTGCATGTCGTGGCGTCCGGCCTGGCCCCCGTGATGATCGCGGCGCTGGTATTTCTGGGCGGCGCGGTGCTGCTGGTATCGGGGTCGCTGCCCGCCGTTCCGGGACGCATCGCGCTACTGCATGCTGTCCTGCCGCTGCCCTTTCTGGAAGCATCGCACATGGCCGCCAGCCTTGTCGGGGCGGCGCTGTTGATCCTGTCGGCGGGACTTTATCGTCGGCTGGACGGCGCCTTCTGGCTGACGCGCATTCTGCTGCTGGCGGGTGCCACTTTCTCGCTGCTCAAAGGCCTCGACTATGAGGAAGCTACGGTGATGCTCGTCATCGCCGGGATGCTGCAATGGACCCGACCAGCCTTTTACCGCCGCACCCAGTTGCTGGCGGAGGCCTTCACTCCCGGCTGGCTGGCAACCGTCGCGGTGGTGCTGGGCCTATCGGTCTGGATCGGTCTTTTCGCTTACAAGCATGTCGATTATCAAAGCGACCTGTGGTGGCACGTTGCCCAGCATGGCGACGCGTCGCGTTTCTTGCGGGCCAGCTTTGCCGTGGCGATCCTGCTGGTCGGCCTTGCATTTCTGCGTCTGTTCCGCCCCGCTGCGCCGATACGGCATGAAGCCGACACAGTCGATACGGCCCCAGTCGAGGCCATGGCCCTCGCTCCGCGCACCGACGTCAATCTGGCCTGGACGGGCGACAAGCGCTTCCTGCTGTCCGACAGCCGCCGCTCCTTCCTGATGTACCAGATAAAGGGGCATAGCTGGATCGTCATGGGCGATCCGGTCGGCGCACAGGAGGAATGGGGCGACCTGCTCTGGCGCCTGCGCGAGCGGGCCGATGCCGCGCAGGGGCGCCTGCTGCTCTATCAGATCAGTCCGGACATGCTGCCGCTGGCCATAGAACTGGGCCTGCAAATCACCAAATATGGCGAGGAAGCGCATATCAACCTTTCCACCTTCACGCTGGAAGGGCCGGACGCCAAACCCCTGCGCTATGCGGAACGGCGAGCGTTGCGCGATGGCGCGACGTTCGAGATTGTCGTGGCGGCCAACGTCCCGGCCATCATGGACGAACTGAGGGGCATCTCCACGCGCTGGCTAAAGGCCAAGGGGCAACGCGAAAAGGGATTCAGCGTCGGTTGCTTCGACCCGGCCTATATTGGCCGGTTCGACTGCGCGCTGGTGCGACAGCAGGGGGCGATCATCGCCTTTGCCAATATCTGGAAGACGCAGGACAAATCCGAACTGTCCGTCGATCTGATGCGGCACGAAGAGGTGATGCCCTATGGCACGATGGATTTCCTGTTCGTCAACCTGGTGCAATGGGGCAAGGCGCAGGGCTATGCATGGTTCAACCTGGGCGTAGCGCCTTTGTCGGGGCTGGAGGCGCGGCGGCTGGCGCCGCTCTGGTCGAAACTCGGCGCGCTCCTCTATCACCATGGCAACGCCTTTTACGGGTTCGAGGGGCTGCGCGCCTATAAGGAGAAATTCTCGCCGCAATGGGAACCGCGCTTCGTCGCCGGGCCGCAGGGGCTGTCCTTTGGCCGCGCGCTCATCGACCTTCAGGCGCTGATCGCCAGTGGGGGTGGGGCCAGCACATGACAATGCACCACATGACCATATTGTCATGTCCACGCAAAGCCGCCGACAGGCGCGGGAGCGCAAGACCATAGTCCTTCAACAGGGACTCCTCGACATGCGTCCGTTCGCCCGTATCGCCACGACTGTTCTGACCGGCCTGCTGCTGCTGGCGACCGGGGCGCAGGTCCCGACCTCAGCCGCTGCCAGCGCCCCGCGTGAAAGCCAGTATCGGCTGGCCCCGATCGGCACCGTCAACGTCTATCGCCCGGTTGGTGAACCGCGCGCAACGGCGCTGTTCCTGTCGGGCGACTCTGGCTGGAATGCCGGCACGGCTGCCATCGCCCGCGACCTGTCTCAACGCGGCGTGCTGGTCACCGGAATTTCGACGCCTGCCCTGATGCGCGCGCTGGAACGGGGCCATGCCCGCTGCATCAATCCCAATTATGCGCTCGTGGATCTTGCCCGCGACGTCCAGCACCGGATGGTCGTCCACGCCTATTCAAAGCCGCTGCTGATCGGCTATTCGTCGGGCGCGACGCTGGCCTATGGCGCACTCGCCCAATGGCCCAACGGCGGTTATCGCGGGGTGTTTTCGCTGGGCTTCAGCGCCGACATCGCTGGCGCGCGCGCGTGGTGCCGTGCGCCCGGCTTTGCCGCAAAGCCCCTCCGCCAGCCGACGCGTGGCTGGCTGCTCGCGCCCAACCGGCAGATCACGATACCCTGGGTCATATTTCAGGGCGGGCAGGACAAAGTCGTTCCCTTTGCGGCTGCCCAGCGCTTCGCCGCGTCCGTGCCCCATGCCCGCCTGATCGGGCTGCCAACGGTGAACCATGACTTTGCCGATCGTCGCCTTTGGATGCCGCAAATGGCGGCCGCTCTGACACCCATGCTCGATCCCATAAGGGACGCAAGTAATGACGACCTGAGCGACATTCCCATCACCCTTGTCCCCGCGACAGGCCATGGCGGGCGGAGTGACACCATGGCCGTCCTCTATTCGGGCGACGGCGGCTGGGTCGGCATAGACCGGGATGTCGCCGCGCACTTGTCGGCAAAAGGCATTCCCGTCGTCGGCGTCGACAGCCTGTCCTATTTCTGGAGCGCACGGACGCCACAAGGCGCGGGCGCAGACCTGCGGCACATCATCGACAGCTATGGCGCGCGCTGGCATCGACCCCGCGTGCTGCTGATCGGCTACAGCTTTGGCGCCGACACCTTGCCTGCGATGGTGGGGACCCTGGACAGTGCAACCCGTGCGCGGATCGCCAGCCTCTCGCTCATGGGACTTAGCGACACGGCGGACTTTCAGTTCCACCTGTCCTCATGGCTCGGCCTGTCCTCCGACCAACAACTGCCCACCATTCCGGCGGTCGTCCAGTTGAGGGGCATGACCATACGGTGCGTGCAGGGTGCCCAGGAAAAGGACAGCGCCTGCCCGCTTATCCCTCATGGGATCGCCCGGCATGTCGTAGTGCCCGGTGGCCATCATTTCAATCGCAACGCCGCCCTTTTGGCCAGCATCGTTTCGACCTGAGGCGCACGGGGAGCGGCTATTCGGCATCGCTCGCGCGACGCCTGCCCTCAACCCGGCTGTTTGAGGAAATTCGCCTGCATCGCCTCGCGCAGCGTCTCCGCAATCTGGCGACGTCCCTCCGCACCATGAGTCACGACCGTCGTGTCGCAGGTCGCCACGCACTCGCCCTTTTGAAAGGCGGCGGACGAGATGGTCCAACTGGTCGTGCCGATATGGCCGATCGCGCAGTGAATATCGAAGGGGTAGGGAAAGTGCGATTCCGCCACATAGTTGAGCGACACCGCCGCAACCATCCAGCGCACACCCTGTTCCTGCGGGTGTCGCCCCATATGATGGTGAAAGCGGATACGCGCCGTTTCGAACATCGCGGAGATGGCGACATTGTTGACATGCCCCATCGTGTCCAGGTCCGCAAAGCGGGTGTCGAGAGTAGTGACAAAGGCATAAGCTTCGGGGCTGAGGCGCCATGCGTCCGGTCTGGCCATTATCGCGAATTCCCTTCGGTTTGACCGCCTCTTACCGCTGCGGACAGCTTATGCAAATCGCCGTGGCGAAAATGACCGGTCTGCGACCTTTTTGACACATGCAGGACCCTTCATTGGGCGACGCCTTCCGTATAATCGATCTTGATCCTGACCCATGCCCCCACCTGCGGACGTCCGCCTACGCTGGGTGGCCTGACCAGAAACTGCCAGGCGGCCAGCCGCACCGCGCGGCCAAAGCCAGATCCCAGCGGCTGCTCACCCAGCACACGGCAATTTTCGACATGAAAGCGCTCGACCGTCTGGCACGCAACCAGACCATAGCCGGAGCGCGGCGCATTGGCGGGCATATAGGTAGCCAGTTCCGCATTGGTCGGTCGCCGATACCAGTCGGCGTTGAACAATTGTTCGCCACCCGGCCCTTCACCCGGTCCATAGGCAAGGCCACTGTCCTTGCCCTGCCCCGCGCCGCTGCCGCCATCGCCGCGCTTGGCCATCTTGCCGATGTCGCCGGAGGCCAGATCGTCTCGGCTTAACTGGATGAAGGGCAGGTCGGGCGTAGGCTGATCTTCCGCCTTCTTCTGCGGCGCTTCGCGCGTGACGACCTTGGGCGCGCCGCCGCTGGCCTGCGGCTTTTTCACGTTTTTTTTCGCTGCCGCCGCCGGTTTTGGTGACGGCGAGGGCGCCAGCGTGAAGCTCACCGGATTACGCTGTTCCTTCTTTGGCTGGATGATTTCGGGTGCCAGCGTCAGCAGCATCAGGATCAGCAGGACATGGATGGCCAACGCCAGCAGCAACGACAAAGCCCGCCGGCCAAGTGGGCTGCGGCGCATATCGTGAAAGCGGGAAAGGGCAGAGACTAACAAGGGGCAGGACAACTCGTGGGTGGAAAAAGGTGGCAAGCCGCCCCCCTGTGACGACTTGAAGCTATGACGACTCCAATCCGGCAGGCCAGTAAAGCCAGATCGCGGAACATGACCTAGAGCGCGATCCGCCTCTCCGCAACGTCGGACATTGACAGACCCGTCCTTTGCGCCAAAATAGAACATATAGGGAACATATGGATGAGCGAGTCGTCAAACAGCCTTGCCGCATTGCGACGGACCATAGCCGCACTGGACCGCAAAGCGCCAGAACAAGTGGCCGATCGATTCGCGACCGGCCATCCGGGGCTGGACGCGGCGCTGGGCGGCGGGCTGGCGCGCGGGCGGCTGCACGAGCTGTTTGCGGACGGGCAGGAGGCCGGGGCGGGCACGGGCATGGCGCTGCTGCTGGCGCAACTAGCGGCGGGAGAAGATTGCGGGGAAAGAGGGGGCAGGCCGCTACTCTGGCTGCGTGGCGAGGGATCGGCGCGGATGGACGGCGCGCCCTATGGTCCCGGCCTCGCGGCGATCGGCATTGCCCCCGAGCGGCTGTTACTGGGTGTCCTGACCGACACGGCCTCGTTGCTTCAGGCCGCGCTCGACGGCCTGCGCTGTCCGGCGCTGGGAGCGGTGATAGTGGAAGTGCGCGGTCGCCAGCCGCTCATCGACCTGACCGCCACGCGACGACTGGTGCTGGCGGCGGAGGGATCGGGCGTCACCGCCCTGATGGCGCGGATCGGCGGCGATCCGGTCCCCAGTGCGGCGGAAACCCGCTGGCAGGTGGCCGCTGCCCCCTCCGCGCCGCTGCCCGGCGACGCCCCGGGGCACAGCGCCTTCGACCTTACTTTATTACGACGGCGGGCGGGACCGGACGGCCTGCACTGGCGCGTGGAATGGCAGGCCCGGCGCGGCAGTTTTGGAGACTATGACCGTGGAAGCGAGCATGATGGAAGAGAGACTGGAGGGGACGGGGCGGCGCTATCTGGCGCTGTGGTTCCCGTTCCTGCCGCTCGACCGGCTGCGGATCGCGCGGCCTGACCTTTGGCAAGGGGCGGGTGAAGGCATGGGCGATGGCCCCGCCGTCATCGTCGAGAGCGTGCGCGGGGCGATGCGCCTTGCCTGCCTGGACGAAGACGCCCTCGCCATCGGCCTGACCCCCGCCATGACGCTGGCCGACGCCCGCGCCCGCGAGCCGACCCTGCGCGCCTTCGACGCCGACGACCATGCCGATCAGGACTGGCTGGAGCGATTATGCGATGGCTGCGCCCGCTACACCCCGCTCGCCAGCCTCGATTCTCCCCAGGGGCTGATGCTGGACGTCACCGGCTGCACCCATCTTTGGGATGGCGAGGGCGCTCTTGCCAACGATCTGACCGACCGGCTGGAACGGCGGGGGATGCGTGTTCGCCTGGCCTTCGGCAGCACGGCGGAGGCCGCGCACGCCCTCGCCCGCTATCCCGCCCCCGCGCCGGACGAGGACAGCGCCGTCCGCCGCCTGCCCGTCGAAGCGCTGCGCCTTGATCCCGAAAGCGCCACTGCCCTGCGCCGCGCGGGCCTGCGGACCGTCGGCGACATCGCCGCCCGCCCCGCCGCCACGCTCGCCGCCCGCTTCGGTGAGGAGGCGATCGATGCGCTCCACCGCCTGCTGGGCCTTGCCACCCGGCCGATGGCCCCGCGCCGCCCCCGCGCCGCCATCCGTCTGGAACGGCGCTTCGCCGAGCCGGTCGGCAGCACCGATTATGCGCTGGCCGTATTGGAAAGCCTGACGGAAGAAGCCGCGCAGCAACTCACCGAACGCGCGCAGGGCGGTCGCCGGTTCGAAGCCCTGTTCTTCCGCAGCGACGGCCTCGCCTTCCCGCTACGGGTCGAAACCGGCCAGCCGATGCGCGATGCGCCCGCGCTCATGCGCCTCTTCCGCGAGCGTATCGACAGCCTCAATGACCCCATCGACCCCGGCTTCGGCTTCGACATGGTGCGCCTGACCGTGCCACGGGTCGAACCGCTCGCCCCCAGCCAGCTCGCGCTGGAAGGCGGCGAGGCGCGCGCTCGGGAGGATATGGCCGCGCTCATCGACCGCCTCAGCGTCCGCGTCGGTCGCCGCCGCATCCAGCGGCTCGTCCCGCGCGACACCCATATCCCCGAACAGGCCCAGCTTGCCCTCCCCGCCGTTGAATGCCGTGCGCCCGCCGCCTGGGAGCCAGCCGCCCCCGCCCCGGAAAACCCGCCGATGCGCCCGCTCCATCTATTCGACCCGCCCCAGCCGATCGAGGTTGTCGCCGAAGTGCCCGATGGCCCGCCCCACCGCTTCCGCTGGCGGCGCGCCCTGCACGAAGTCACCCGTTTCGAAGGGCCGGAACGGATCGCACCCGAATGGTGGAAAGCGCCCAATGGCGCGCTTGAAGGCCATGATCGCACCCGCGACTATTATCGGGTGGAGGATGCCCGTGGCCGCCGCTTCTGGATCTTCCGTCACGGCCTCTATGGGCTGGAGGCCGCGCATCCCGGCTGGTTCGTCCACGGCCTGTTCGCATGAATGCCCAACTCTCCACCGAACTGGCCTCCGCTGAACCGCCCTTCGCCGAACTGGTCGCTGCCACCAATTTTTCTTTCCTGCGTGGCGCATCACACGCTTCGGATATGGTTGCGCGCGCCATAACCCTCGGCCTCACGGGTCTGGGCATCGCCGACCGCAACACGGTGGCGGGCGTGGTGCGGGCGCATGTCGCTCGCAAGCGTGCGGGCGACGCCAAACGCGCGTTGCTGGTCGAAGCCAAGACGGCTTGCGGGAAATCGCCCGAGTTGACGCCAGAGGAAGAGGCCGCCTGCGAACCCGCGCTGCGCCTTATCGTCGGCGCGCGCCTCGTCTTCGCGGATGGCACGCCCGACATCATCGCCTATCCCGCGACGCGCAAAGGCTGGGGCGAACTCACCAAATTGCTGACGGTCGGCAATCTGCGATCCATCAAGGGCGACTGCATCCTCCATTATGCAGACCTGACCGCCTATCTCGACGATTTGCTGCTCATCGTGATGCCCACCTCCTCCGCGACGGAACAGACCGCCCATCGCAAGCCCGTCGATTATGACTATGCCGAACGCCCCTCGAAAGAAGCCGTGCAGCAGGCGCATCTCAGCCTCGTGCCCCCCGCACCGCCGACCGACCTGCCCGAACTGCTCGCGCGGCTGAAACGCCTTGCGCCCGATCGTCTCTGGCTGGGCGCGCCGCTCACCCGCAATGGACGGGACGCACGCGAACTGGCGCGCCTCGATCGGCTGGCGCAGGATGTGGGCGTTCCGTTGCTGGCCACGACCGACGCGCTGTACGCCATGCCCGAAGAACGCCCCCTCCACGATATCCTCAGTTGCATTCGCGAAGGCACGACGATCAAGGAGGCCGGACGGCGGCTGGAGGCCAATGCCGAACGGCATCTGAAGCCTCCGCAGGAGATGGCGCGCCTGTTCCGCCGCTATCCACAAGCGCTGGCGCAAACCAGCCGGTTACTCGGCCTTGTCCACTTCACGCTGGACCAGTTGCGCTACGAATATCCGCACGAACCCGTACCCGAAGGCTGGAGCGCGCAGGACTGGTTGGAAGAACTGACCCGGACCGCCGCCCATTCCCGCTATGGCCCGCGCATCCCCCCCGCCGTCCGCGCGCTGCTGCGGGAAGAATTCGACCTGATCCGCAGTCGCAACTATGCCTATTATTTCCTGACCGTGCACGACATCGTCGCCTTTGCCCGCAGCAAGGGGATATTGTGCCAGGGGCGCGGATCGGCCGCCAATTCGATGGTCTGCTTCCTGTTGGGCGTCACCTCGGTCGACCCGGCACAGCACAACCTGCTCTTCTCCCGCTTCGTGTCGGAGGAACGTGACGAACCGCCCGACATCGACGTGGATTTCGAACATGAACGGCGAGAGGAGGTCATGCAATATGTCTATGACCGCTATGGTCGCCACCGCGCGGGGATCGCCGCCACCGTCATCCATTACCGCTCGCGCAGCGCCCTGCGCGAAGTGGCGCGGGCCATGGGCCTGAGCGAAGATGTGTCCACCCGCCTGTCCAGCACGGTCTGGGGCAGCTATTCGGGCGATGTCGGCGATGCCCGAATCGTCGATGCGGGCTTTGCCCTCGACAATCCTGAAATCGCGCGCCTGCGGGGCATCGTCGATCGACTGTTGCTTGCCCCTTTTCCCCGGCACCTGTCACAGCATGTCGGCGGTTTCGTCCTCACGCAGAACCGGCTCGACGAAACCGTGCCGATCCACAATGCGGCGATGGCCGACCGCAATTTCATCGAGTGGGACAAGGATGACATCGACGCGCTCGGCCTGATGAAGGTCGATATATTGGCGCTTGGCATGTTGACCTGCATCCGCAAGGCCTATGACCTGATGCGGGCGCAGGGGTTGGGCGATCACGACCTGACCATCGACCTGGATTCCGAAGATCCGGCCGTCTATGCCATGCTGCAAAAGGGCGACAGTATCGGCGTCTTCCAGGTCGAAAGCCGCGCGCAGATCAACATGCTGCCCCGGCTACGACCGCGTAACCTTTACGACCTGACCGTGCAGGTGGCGATCGTGCGGCCCGGTCCGATCGAGGGCGACATGGTTCATCCCTATCTGCGGCGGCGCTGTGGCGAGGAAAAGCCACAGTATCCCGCTCCCTCGCCCGAACATGGCCGTGCCGACGAACTGAAGCAATTGCTGGGCAAGACCTATGGCGTCCCCCTGTTTCAGGAACAGGCCATGAAGCTGGCGATCACCGCCGCCGAATTCAGCAATATCGAAGCCAACCAGTTGCGCCGCGCGATGGCGACCTTTCGCAATGTCGGCACCATCCATCATTTCCGCGACAAGATGGTGAACGGCATGGTCGGGCGCGGCTATGAGCGCGACTTTGCCGAACGCTGCTACAAGCAGATTGAAGGATTTGGCAGCTATGGCTTTCCCGAAAGCCACGCTTTGTCCTTCGCGCGGCTCGTCTATGTATCCGCCTGGATCAAATGTCATCAGCCCGCAATCTTCGCCTGCGCGCTGCTTAATTCCCAGCCGATGGGCTTCTATGCCCCCGCCCAGCTTGTCCGCGACGCGCGCGAGCATGGCGTACATGTGCATGATGTCGATGTGAACGCCAGCGGCTGGGACAACGCCCTCGAACCGCTGCTGCGGACCCGCGACGCCCGGAAGGGTGAAGGCGCGGGTCGCGCGCTCGCCCTGCGGCTGGGCTTTCGCCAGATCGATGGTTTTCGCGAAATCTGGGCCGATCAGATCCTCGCCGCCCGCGCCGGGAGCGGCCTCTTCGCCTCGATCGAGGATATGGCCCGCCGCGCCGCGCTGCCCGCCCGCGCGCTGCGCCTGCTCGCCGATGCCGATGCCTGTCGCTCGCTGGGGCAGGACCGGCGGCAGGCGCTATGGGAAGCGCGACGCACCCCATCGAACGAACTCCCGCTGTTCGCCGCCGCCCGGCAACGCGACAGCCGCGCGCGCGAACTGGGTGAGGAACCGGATGCGGCCCTCCCGGCCATGACGACAAGCGAACATGTCGCCGCCGACTATCAGATGACGCGCCTCTCGCTCAAAGGGCATCCCATGCACTATCTGCGCGCGGTCTTTGCAGCCGAAGGGGTGCTGAGTTGCGCCGATACGGCGGCGGCCAAGAATGGCGCGCGGGTCCGCACGGCGGGGATCGTGCTGGTCCGCCAGCGGCCGGGCAAGGGCAATGCTATCTTCATCACGATCGAGGATGAAACCGGCATTACCAACATCCTGCTCTGGGCGCGATTGTTCGAGATGCAACGCCGCCCGGTCATGGCCTCCCGCCTGATGGTGGTGGAGGGGGAGGTCCAGCGCAGCAAGGAAGGCGTCGTCCACCTGATGGCGACCCGCGTCCACGACCGGACGGCGGAATTACAGCGGCTTTCGCAAGCCGATACGCCGCAAATCGCCCACTCGGCTGGCAGCAGTCATCCGCGTAATGTTCGTATCCTACCGAAATCGCGGGATTTTCATTAGAGCATTCTGAAGTCGGCTGGAACAGCCGGCGGCTCGCAGAATGCGGCAATCAAAAGACTCTAAAGGGACGCTGCTGGATGCCAACGCCCCTTCCAAGTTCCTGACCAGCGATCAAATCACCGGCTCGGCACCGGCTCCGGCCCGGAATAGTCGTAAAAGCCCCGCCCCGATTTACGTCCATACCAGCCGGCCTCCACATATTTGGTCAGCAGCGGCGCGGGGCGATATTTGGGATCGCCGGTCGTGTCCTGCAGCACCTTGCAAATCTCCAGCAACGTATCGAGACCGACGAAATCGGCGAGCGTCAGCGGACCCATCGGGTGATTGAGGCCAAGTTTCACGCCCTTGTCGATATCCTCGACAGTGGCAATCCCTTCCCCCAGCACGAAACAGGCCTCGTTCAGCATCGGCACGAGGATACGGTTGACGACAAAACCCGGCGCATCGAAGGCATGGACCACCTGCTTGCCCAGCGCCGTGGCATAGCCCTCGACCGCCGCAACCGTCTCTGGCGCGGTGCCCAGACCCCGGATCAGCTCGATAAGCTCCATCACCGGCACAGGGTTGAAGAAATGCACCCCCACGAAGCGCGCGGCATCGGGCGCCGCCTGCGCCAGCCGGGTAATCGGGATGGACGAGGTATTGGTCGCCAGGATCGCGTCCGCGGCCAGCAATGGTCCCACATTGCCAAAGATCGCGCGCTTGATTTCCTCGCGCTCGGTCGCTGCTTCGATCACCAGTTGCGCCTCTCCGAGTGGGGCGACCTCACCCACCGCCCGGATGCGCGCCATCGCTGCGTCGGCGTCTTCTTGCGCCAGCTTGCCCTTTTCCACGGCCTTAACCAACTGGCGAGCGATGCCGCTGCGTCCCTTTTCCGCGCGCGGCAAGTCGATATCGGACAGGATCACGTCAAAGCCCGCCTGCGCCGACACCTGTGCGATCCCCGCACCCATTTGCCCCGCACCGATTACGCCCACCGTCCTGATCTCGACCATCATTCACTCTCCTTCCAAGAGCGATTTCGCATTGGGCGGATCACCCAACGGCTCGGAAATCGCGGCATCCAAAAATCGAGAACGATTTCGTCTAAACGAAACACGCTCCGAAGATCTGCCCCTAACCGCCCCGTTCGACGGACGCCAGACCCCATGCCGCCGACGAACCGACCCCCGATCGACGGCAGATGGTTCCTGTCCATGATTTTCCGGCTTTGCGCCGCCGGTTCTACATGGTTAAAGACGGCCCCCATGCTCGCCAGTGATCCGCCCCTGCCTCTATCGTCCGCTGCGGACCGACCCACGGCAGCGACCGGGCAGTTTATTGCGGCCATCCATTACTTCCCGCTGCGCGTGTATTTCGAGGATACCGACCTGTCGGGCCTCGTCTATCACGCCAATTATCTGCGTTATATGGAACGCGCCCGATCCGACATGCTGCGGGTTGCGGGCATCGACCAGCGCGGTAATCTGGAGGCGGGCGAGGGCGTCTATGCGGTAGCGGACCTCCACATCGCCTATCGCCGTCCCGCCCGGCTGGATGACGAGTTGATGGTCATGAGCACCGTGACCGCCGTGGGCGCTGCCACCTGCTCCATTCATCAGACAGTCATGCGCGGGGACGAGATATTGACCGAAGCCGATGTGACCGCCGCCTATCTGACGCCGCAGGGCCGCCCCAAACGGCAACCCCGGCCCTGGATCGACCTTTTCACCCGTCTTGTCCAAGGGGAAGACACCCACTCATGAACCTCTCCATTCCCGGCGCCATGACCGACGCCGCCACCCTTTCCCCGCTGGCCCTGTTCCTTCAGGCGGATATCGTCGTGAAGGGCGTGATGCTCGGCCTGCTGCTCGCCAGCATCTGGACCTGGGCGATCATCATCGCCTTCAGCGTCTCCCTGCGGAAAGCCAGCAAGCAAAGCCATGCGTTCGAGCAGGATTTCTGGAAGGCGGAGGATATCGACCGCTTTTACGAAAGCCGCGGCAAGGCGGAACTGCCCAGCGCCAAGGTGATGGCCGCAGGTGTCACCGAATGGCGTCGCTCCACGGCCAGTCGCGTCGTCGACCGCGAAGGGACGCGCGATCGCCTGTCCACCGCCATGTCCAGCGCCATCGCGAGCGAGGTGGATCGGCTGTCCGACCGGTTGAACATCTTGGCGACCATCGGCTCGGTCGCGCCCTTCGTCGGCCTGTTCGGTACCGTCTGGGGCATCATGCGCGCCTTTACCTCGATCGCGGCGGAGCAGAATAGCAGCCTGGCGGTCGTCGCGCCGGGCATTGCGGAGGCGCTGTTCGCCACCGCCATCGGCCTGTTCGCGGCGATCCCGGCGGTCATCGCCTACAACCGCTTCAGCCACGGCATCAACCGCATGGAAGCCCGGATGGCCCGCTTCGCCGACGGCTTCTACGCGACGTTGAGCCGCGAGCTTGAGGCTCAGCGATGACCTTGGGCATCGCTGACTTCAAAGGCGCGATGACCTTGGACATCGTTGAAAAGACAGGAGCGCGATAATGTCGATGTCCGGTCCTCCCTCTTCCCGCCGGGGGCGCGGGCGCGCGCCGATGGCAGACATCAACGTGACGCCGCTGGTCGACGTCATGCTGGTGTTGCTGATCATCTTCATGGTGACGGCGCCGCTGCTGGTGACGGGCGTGCCGGTCAACCTGCCCGAAACCCGCGCCAAGGGGCTGGATCAGGACGCCAAGCCGACCGTGGTGTCGATCGACCGCGACGGCGGAATCTTCATCGACGAGACGGAGATCAGCGACACTGACCTGCCCGCGCGGCTGGCCGAAATCCTGTCCGCCAATGCAGGCAAGGAAGAACCACCGCAGATATTCCTGCGCGCCGACAAGGGGCTGGATTATGGCCGGGTGATGCGGGTCATGGGCGAACTGAATCGCGCGGGACTGAACAAGGTCGCGCTGGTCAGCACCGGTGGCGAAGATGGCGGGGCAAATGACGGCCGGGGCAGTGACAGCGCGGCTGTCAGCGCCGGTTCAGAATAGGGGCCATAGGGTCCACCGCCGCATGGAAAACACTGAAAAAATCGGCCTTGGTATCGCAACGGCAGGACATGTCCTGCTGTTCGGCCTGCTGTCCGCCGGTTTTCTGGCCACGCCCAATCCGCTGAAACTGAACAGCCCGCCCATGGACGTCAGCCTGGTCAATGAAGTCGACCTGAAGTCCGCCGCGCCCGAAATTTCGACGACACCGCCCCCGCCCAGCGAAGCGCCCGAACAAGGCCCGACGGAAGACGCGGCACCCGCTCCAGCGCCTGAACCAGCCCCGGCGCCGGAACCCGAACCGGTTCCCGCCCCGCCGCCGCCCAAGCCCGCGCCGCCCAAAAAGGACGTGCCCAAGGCCAGGCCAAAGCCGCCCACACCGCCAAAGGCAGCGGAAAAGCCCAGGCCCAAGCCGGCAAAGGCAGCGCCTGCACCGGCCAAGCCCAAGCCTGCCGCGCAACCCGCAAAGGCCAAGCCGAAGGCCGACGCCCCCGCCAAGGCATCCGGCGCGGGCAAGACCGATCGTCCGCGCGGATCGCTGCTGGGCAAGGATTTCCTCAAGGGCATAGAGTCAGAAGCCCCCGCCACGCGCCCCGCAGCGACCCCGGCTGCCACTTTGGGACCAGCGCAAAAATCGGCGCTGGATGCTGAACTGCGCCGCCAGTTGAAACCGCACTGGCGACCACCTTCGGGGGCTGACGCCGACAAGCTGGTGACGCTGCTGGAGGTGCGCCTCGACAAGAATGGCCGGGTCATCGGCACGCCCGAGGTGATCGACCAGCTCGGCGTCACCGCCAGTAACCGGCCACAGGCGCAAATCCACGCCGAACGTGCGATCCAGGCGGTAAAGCTGGCTTCGCCGTTCCAGAACATGCCGCCCGAATATTATGAACAATGGAAATGGCTCCGGCCACTCCGCTTTGACGCGAGGCTGACACGATGACGTTCAAGAGGATGTTTGGAACGCTGGCAACGGCCGTTGCCGCCCTGCTCGCCCTATCGACGCCCGCGCTGGCGCAGTTGTCAGTGGACGTCACCGGCGACATCGATAGCAGTCTCAAGATCGCCGTCCCGGCCATGCCAGCGCAGCAGGAGGTGACGACCCCCGCCGGTTCGGCGAGCGACCTTGGCCGCAAAATCGCCGAGGTGATCGCGTCGGACCTCAAAGGCTCCGGCCTGTTCGCGCCCTCCGGTCCCGGCGGAATGCCCGGCGTGACCACCCCGGAAGTCACCTTCCCTTCCTATGACAAATGGGGTGCCTATCAGGCACTGGTGCAGGGTTTCGTCCGCACCACCGGCGGCGAGGCAGACATTACCGTGGGCTGTTACCTCTATGACGTAGCGCTCAAGCAGGAACTGACGCGGCAGGGCTATGTCGTCGCGCCGCGTGACTGGCGTCGGGCCGCGCATAAATGCGCCGACGCCATCTATGCCCGCCTGTCGGGCGAAAGCCCCTTCTTCGACAGCCGCATCGCCTATATCGCTGAGAGCGGGCCGAAAGGGAACCGGACCAAGCGCCTTGCGATCATGGATTCGGATGGCGCCAACCACCGCTTCATCACCAACGGTCAGTCGATCGCGCTGACCCCGCGCTTCTCGCCAGACTATGGCTCAATCGTCTATGTGAGCTACCTCAACAACCGCGTGCGGATCTATGTCTATAATATCGGCAGCGGAAAACAACGGCTGGTGACGGAAAGCAACAACCCGACCTTCGCGCCGCGCTGGTCGCCCGATGGGCGCAATATCCTGTTTTCGATGGCGGTGGCGGGCAATACCGACATTTACCGTGTGTCGGCGCAGGGCGGATCACCCGTGCGCCTCACCACCACACCGGGTATCGACGTCGGCGGCAGCTATTCGCCGGACGGGAGCCGGATCGTCTTTGAAAGCGATCGGTCGGGCGGGCAGCAACTCTATGTCATGAATGCCGACGGATCGAACCAGCAGCGGATCAGCCACGGCGGCGGTCGCTATGCGACGCCCGAATGGAGTCCTCGCGGTGACCTCATCGCCTTCACCAAAATTTCCGGTGATTTCAAGGTCGCGGTGATGACGCCCGGCGGCGGCAATGAGCGCATCCTTACCAATGGCTGGCAGGACGAACAGCCAACCTGGTCGCCCAATGGCCGCGTGCTGCAATTTTTCCGCACGTCGCCCGGCCGCGATGGCGCGAGCCAAGTGTGGCAGGTCGACCTGACGGGGGTCAACGAGCGCCGCATCCCGACCCCGCTGAGCGGATCGGACCCGGCCTGGGGTCCATTGCTTCCTTAAACCAGCGAGATCCGGTCGAACCGTCTTGACAGCGTAACGATCTTAGCGAAGCTTGAACGCATTATGCGGGGGCGCAGAATTTATGATTAAGGAGAGAACCATGAAATTATCCCGCCCCCTGTTGATGGCCGTTGCGGTCATCGCACTCGCCGCCTGTTCGAAGAAGCCGCCGCAGGAACTGCCGCCTGCACCCGGCGGCACCGAAAGCGGATCGACCGGCCCGGCCACACCCAGCGGCCCGGTCAAGGGCAGTCAGGAAGATTTCGTTGCCTCCGTCATGTCGGATCGCATCCTTTTTGCCACCGACAAATATGATGTCGACGCACAGGACCAGCCGATCCTGCAGAGCCAGGCAACCTGGCTTCAGGCCAATCCGCAGGTTCGCGTGACCATTGAGGGCCATGCCGACGAACGCGGCACCCGCGATTATAATATTGCGCTGGGCGAACGCCGGGCCAATTCGGCCAAAAATTATCTGGCGTCGCTGGGTATCGATTCCAGCCGCATCACGACCGTCAGCTATGGCAAGGAACGCCCCGCCGCGCTTGGCTCCGACGAGTCCGCCTGGGCACAGAACCGCCGTGCGGTTACAGTGACGGTGCAATATTAAGGGCTAAATACAGCCCTAGCCTTGAGGGTCGCTACTCAAGAAAGAAGGCCCGCCAGTCTATGACTGGCGGGCTTTTTTGCTGTTTGAAACTGCCGGTCAGGCGCGACGTTTGCCCGTGATCGCGGACGCGCCAAACGCGCCCAACTGGATCGTGCCCGTCAACGCGTCGCCCTCGACCACCGCCTCGCATTCCAGCGTCATCGGCATCGGCATGGTCATGTCCATCTTCCAGGTCAGGCTGTTGCCGTCGACCTTGCCGTCCTTGACGTCCATCGAGCCAAGGGCGCCCGCGATATTGCCGTGGAAGCTGCCGCCATTGCTTACAACGGTGAACACGCCTGCCTGGTCGCCCATCGGCGTCTTCGTCGTGCAATCATAGACGCCGTCAACTGCTGCCATCATTCGTCTCCTTCAAATCCATTTCCGGCAAATCCATTCCCAGCCGGATACCCGCCATCTGGCGGGCCATCATTCGCCCAGGGAGCCCATCTCAACCGGCAAGCCGATCGCGTCAAGCTGGGGTTTCACCAGTTTGGCGTCGCCGATGACCACCCAGATCAGCCGGTCGGGGTTAATTGCCCCGCGTGCCGCAGCGTCAAGCTGTGCCGGGGTCATCGCCCGATAGATGTCCGGCAATTTTGCATAATAATCATCGGGTCGCCCAAGCATGGTGTTCCGCATCATCGCGGCCAGAAGATCGGATGAGGTTTCAAAGCTGCCTGGCAGCGAGAGGATCTGGCTGTTGATCGTCTGGTTCCGCTCGGCGGCGGTCACGCCCTTGGTCGTCAGAAACTCCTTGATGTCCTTGCGCGCGGCGATGATCGATTCACCCGTCTTGTCGGTCTGGACCGGAGCATAGACGAACAGCGGCACCGTTTCCTTGACCCCTGGCAGAGCGGTCCCCGCCGAATAGGCCCAGCCCTTCGTCTCCCGCAGGTCCATGGTGAGGCGCGAGGTGGAACTGCCGCCCAGCACCTCGTTGGCCGTAATCAGGTCGACGGGATTGTCCGTGCCGCTCTTGCTGGTCAACAGGCCCGCCAGGATCATCGACTGCGGACTTTGCGGCTTGTCCACCAGCACGATGCGCGCAGGCCGCGCCATGCGATCCATGCGGAACAGCTTCTGGCCCTTGGCTGTCGCGGGAGCACGCCACGTACCAAAGCGCTTTTCCAGCGCGGGCAGCAACTGCGCCAACGTCGTGTCGCCCGCCGCGAAGATGGTGGCATTGTCGGGCCGGACCCATGCACCATGGAACGCCACAAGGTCGTCGCGGGTAACGGCCTTCACGCCCTTTTCATCGCCGGAGCCGGTGAAGGGCACACCATAGGGATGCGCCTGCCCATAGAGCAGCGGCGGCAGGAGACGCTGCGCCGTCGCCATCGGCTGGGTCTTTTCCGACGCGATGCGGCTAAGCAACTGCCCGCGCAGCCGTTCGACCTCCGTCGGCGCGAAGGCGGGGTTCTGGACGATGTCGGCCAGCAGGTCGAGCGACGCGCCCAGATTGGGTTTCAACGCGAACAGCCCCACCGTGGTGCGGTCCATGCTGCTGCCCGCCGCGATCGACGCGCCCAGCCGCTCCTGCGCCTCGGCGATCTGGAGCGAGTTGCGAGTCTTGGTCCCTTCGTCCAGCAGCGCGGTCATCATTGCGCCGGTACCCAGCTTCGCCTTGTCATCCGCCGCATTGCCCGCGTCGAAGGACACGGAAACACGAACGGTCGGCACCGCATCGCGATGCGCGAAGAGAACCGGGATGCCATTCTTCAACGTCGCATGTTCGACCTTGGGAAATTGCAAGTCGGCCACCGGCTCGATCGGCGGCTCCGCAATTTTCGTTGGGGCGGGCGGGGTTGCCGCAACTGGCGCAGGCCCGGCGGGATCACGGAAGAAGGCGGGGCGATGGGTCGCGTTCCCGGCCAGCGCATTATCCGCCGCCGACCGCTCGCCCGGTTCCACCGTCAGGCGGAAGACGGGACGGCCCAGCCATTTGCGCGCGGCCTCACCCACTGCCTTTGGCGTGGCGGCGGCGTAAGTGGCCAGATCCTTCTTATATTTGCCCGGATCATTGGAATAGACCGCGCCCTCGGCCAGCGTCACCGCCTTGCCGGAAAAGCCGCCCACCTGCTCCAGCCCGGAAATCGTGCCCGACACCTGCCGCGTCGCCGCGCGTTTCACCTCGTCGGCGGTCGGCCCCTTGGCCAGATAATCGGCGAGCAACTGGTCGAGCCTCTGGCTGACACTCGCCGGATCGACACCGGGCTTCACATCCACGGTGATCTCTGCGAGGCTCAGTTTCTCGAACGGCTGAATGCTGGCCTTGACGCCCACCGCCACCTTCTCATTGCGCACCAGCGCGGTGTCGAGACGGGAGGAGGACAGGCCGCCAAAGATCGACATGGCCAGGTCCAGCGCAGGCAGGTCCGCGCCGTTGACGCCGGGCACCACCCAGTTGCGATAGAGGCGGACGGTGGCGACATTGTCCTTCATCACCTTGACCACATCCTTGTCGAGGCTGGGGACGCTGGCATCGACATCGACCGGGGCTGGACCGGCCGGGATTGCCCCAAACCAGCGCTCCACCTTCGCCTTGGCTGTCGGCACATCGATGTCGCCCGCCAGCACCAGCACGGCATTGTTGGGGCCATAATGGGTCTTGAACCACATCTGCACGTCAGCAAGGCTGGCGGCGTTGAGGTCGGCCATCGAACCGATGGTCGAGTGGCGATAGGGATGCCCCTGCGGCATCAGCGCATCGAGCTGGGCATATTCGACCAGACCATAAGGCTCATTTTCGCCCATACGCTTTTCATTCTGGACGACGCCGCGCTGGGCATCCAGCTTGGTCTGCGTCACCGCGCCCAGCAGATGGCCCATGCGGTCGGATTCCAGGAACAGCGCCCGGTCGAGCGCGCCGGTCGGCACCGTCTCAAAATAATTGGTGCGGTCAAACCAGGTCGTCCCGTTCCAGTCCGTCGCGCCAATATCCTCCAGCCGCCCGAAGAAAGGACCATCGGCATTTTCCGAACCGTAGAACATCAGATGCTCGAACAGATGGGCAAAGCCGGTCTTGCCCGCAGGCTCGAAACGCGACCCCACATGATACCAGATCGACACCGCCACCACCGGCGCCTTGCGGTCGGTGTGAACGATAACCCGCAGCCCGTTTTTCAGCGTGAACTCCTGATAGGGAATATCGACGGCGGACACGAGGCTAGAGATCGGCGCGGGTTTGGTCGCGGCGTGAGCAACGGGCGCGGCCAGCGCCAGCGAAGAGGCGGCGAGCGACAACAGCAGCCGGTGCGCGGAAGGAGAAGAACGCATGAAAACCTCTTGAGCTGGGCCTGTCACAGAGACGGCATGGGGATACCGTTCGAGAGGGCGCAGCATAGCGGGGCGTTTTAGCGGCGCAATACGCTTTGGACTGGACAGCCCATCATGCGGCGATAGGATTTGCGCATCACAAGCTGCCTTCCGAGCGGCTGATATCGCAGGGAGTTATCCGATCATGTCCGTCCGTTTCCTCGGCGCAGCGCTGGCTACGCTGGCGTTCGTCAGCACCGCCCACTCCCAGCCAAAAACTTCACAGCCAAGCACCACGCCGACCTTTTCTCCCGAAGCGGTGAAGGCTGACATCACCTTCCTGGCCGACGATCTGCTGGAGGGCCGCGATGCGGGCAGCCGGGGGTATGACATCGCGTCGCGCTTCGTGGCGGCACGCTTTGAAGCGCTGAGCCTCAAACAGGCGGTGCAGGATAGCTGGTTTCAGCCTGTGACCCTGTCCTTCTCCACGCTCGACAAGAGCAAGACCCCGGTCCTGACGATCGGTGGCGCGACCTTTCCCAATGGCGGCGACACTATCATCGGTCCGTTCGGACGCGAACCCAATCAGGCGCTGGAGGCGCAGGCGGTGTTCGTCGGCTTTGGCCTGGAGTCCGCCAGGGAAGGCGTTGACGATTATGCCGGACTGGACGTGAAGGGCAAATATGTCGTCGCGCTGAGTGGATCGCCGGTTGGAATGCCCAGTGAGATCGGCGCACATCTGGCCGCCGAAAAATCCATCGTGGCAGAAAGGCATGGCGCGATCGGCCTCATCACCCTACCCACGATTGCCCAGTTGCAACGTCGCTCCTGGGACCGGACGAAGGAGATGTCGGACTCGCCCAGTGTCACCTGGATCGATACGGACGGCCAGCCCTACGTCCGCGCGCCCGGCATAAGGGGATCGGCGATGGTCAACGGCGCCGCCGCCGATGCGCTGTTCGCAGGATCGGGCAAGAGCGTCGCCGCCCTCCGTGCCGCCGCCGCAAAGAAGGGGGCACGGATCAAGGGCTTTGCGCTCAAGCCGCTGGTGAAGATTGCCCGCACCAGCACGGTGACTACGCAAAAGAGCCAGAATGTCGTTGCCATCCTGCCCGGTTCCGACCCGGCGCTGGCCAATGAATATGTGCTGCTGATGGCTCATCTCGACCATATCGGCGTCAAGCCGGACGCAAAGGGTGCGGACAAGATCTACAATGGCGCGATGGACAACGCGTCGGGCATCGCGACCATGCTGGCGGTGGCCAAGGCCTTTGCGGACAATGGGACCGCGCCAAAACGCTCGATCCTGTTCGCTGCGGTGACGGCGGAAGAGAAAGGGTTGCTGGGCGCGCAATATCTGGCGCGGCATCCGATCGTCCCCGCTGGTGGCAAGGTGGTGGGCGTCGTCAATCTCGACATGCCGATCCTGACCTACGACTTTCAGGATCTCGTCGCTTTTGGCGCGGAACATTCGACACTTGGCCCCATCGTCGAACGCGCCGCCAAGTCCGCCGGGATCGCCCTGTCGCCCGACCCGCTGCCCGCCGAAGGACTGTTCACCCGCTCCGACCATTATCGCTTCGTGCAGGAAGGCGTGCCCTCCGTATTCCTGATGACGGGCTTTGCCGGACCGGGGAAAGCCGCGTTCGAGCAGTTTCTAAAGACGGACTATCATCAGCCCTCGGATCAGATCGACCTGCCTTTCCACTGGAAGGCCGCCGCGAAATTCGCGCAGGTCAATTATCTGATCGCGCGGGAAATCGCCGATGCCCCCACCGCCCCCCTCTGGTACGCGAAAGACTTTTTCGGAGACTCCTTCGCACCTAATGCGTCCAAGGCGCCCCAGCCTTGATCCTTCAAGCGTGACGCATAAAAATGCGTCGCCCTCTTGTGTTGCTTTTTAGCAACACCACATTGCTGGTCTGTCAAACCCCATGAGGATAGTATGAACCTCGAGAAATTCACCGACCGCGCCAAGGGCTTTCTCCAGTCGGCGCAAACCGTTGCCATACGGATGAGCCATCAGCGGATCAGTCCGGAGCATCTGCTGAAAGCATTGCTGGAAGACGAGCAGGGCATGGCGTCGGGTCTCATCAAGGCGGCAGGCGGCGATGCGACCATCGCGCTGCGTGAGGTGGATGCGACGCTGGCGAAGATTCCGTCTGTCTCCGGCAGCGGCGCGCAGCAAACGCCGGGGCTGGACAATGACATAGTGCGCGTCCTCGATACTGCCGAGCAGGTAGCGCAGAAGGTGGGCGACAGTTTCGTCACCGTCGAGCGGCTGTTGCTGGCGCTCGCCCTTTCCCCCACCACGGCAGCGGGCAAGGCGCTGGAGCGCGCGGGCGTAAAACCGGAGGGGCTGAATGCCGCCATCACCGCCTTGCGCGGCGGGCGCACCGCCGACACGGCCGGGGCGGAAGACCGCTATGACGCGCTCAAGAAATTCGCTCGCGACCTCACCGAAGCGGCCAAGGCGGGCAAACTCGATCCGGTCATCGGCCGCGATGAGGAAATACGCCGCACGATTCAGATTCTGGCGCGCCGGACCAAGAATAATCCCGTGCTGATCGGTGAACCCGGCGTCGGCAAGACCGCCATCGCCGAAGGACTGGCGCTGCGGATCGCGAATGGCGACGTGCCCGATACGCTCAAGGACCGCACGCTGATGGCGCTCGACATGGGCAGCCTGATCGCGGGCGCCAAATATCGCGGTGAATTTGAAGAACGACTGAAAGGCGTACTGGACGAGGTGAAGGGCGCCGAGGGCCAGATCGTCCTGTTCATCGACGAGATGCACACGCTGATCGGCGCGGGCAAATCAGAAGGCGCGATGGATGCGGGCAATCTGCTGAAGCCCGCTTTGGCGCGTGGTGAACTCCATTGCATCGGCGCGACGACGCTGGACGAATATCGCAAATATGTGGAGAAAGACCCGGCACTCCAGCGGCGGTTCCAGCCCGTCTTCGTGGGCGAACCGACGGTCGAGGATACCATCTCCATCCTGCGCGGCCTCAAGGAAAAATATGAGTTGCACCATGGCGTGCGGATCACCGATACCGCGATCGTGTCCTCCGCGACGCTGTCCCACCGCTACATCACCGACCGCTTCCTGCCGGACAAGGCGATCGACCTGATGGACGAGGCTGCATCTCGCCTCCGCATGGAGGTGGAGAGCAAGCCCGAAGAGATCGAAACGCTCGACCGGCGGATCATCCAGCTCAAGATCGAGCGTGAGGCACTGAAGAAGGAAACCGACAAGGCGTCGGCCGATCGATTGGCCACGCTGGAAGCCGACCTTGCCAATTTCGAGCAGCAATCGGCTGAACTGACCGGCCGCTGGCAGGCGGAAAAGGACAAGATCGCGGGCGAGGCGAAGATCAAGGAGCGGCTGGACGCTGCCCGGCTGGAGCTTGAGCAAGCGCAGCGCGCGGGCGACCTGGGCCGCGCGGGCGAACTATCCTATGGCACCATCCCGCAACTGGAAAAGCAACTGGCCGAGGTCGAAACCGCGACCGCCGGCGCGATGCTGCGCGAAGAAGTGACGAGCGAGGATATCGCCGCCATCGTCAGCCGCTGGACCGGCATTCCCGTCGACAAGATGCTGGAGGGCGAGCGCGAAAAGCTGCTCAACATGGAGGCGGAACTGGGCAAGCGCGTCATCGGCCAGACCGACGCGGTCCGGGCCGTGTCCAAAGCCGTGCGCCGCAGCCGGGCGGGACTGCAGGACCCGAACCGGCCGCTGGGCAGCTTCCTGTTTCTTGGCCCCACCGGCGTCGGCAAGACCGAGTTGACCAAGGCGCTTGCGGGCTTTCTGTTCGACGATGAGAGCGCGATGGTGCGGATCGACATGAGCGAGTTCATGGAGAAGCATTCGGTCGCCCGGCTGATCGGCGCGCCTCCGGGCTATGTCGGTTATGAGGAAGGCGGCGTGCTGACCGAGGCCGTCCGCCGCCGCCCCTATCAGGTGATCCTGTTCGATGAGGTCGAAAAGGCGCACAGCGATGTGTTCAACGTGCTGCTACAGGTGCTGGACGACGGCCGCCTGACCGATGGGCAGGGTCGCACGGTCGATTTCACCAACACGATCATCGTGCTGACGTCCAATCTGGGCAGCCAGTATCTGTCCGGCATGGCTGACGGGCAGACTGTCGAGGATGTGGAGCCGCAAGTGATGGATATGGTCCGGGCGCATTTCCGTCCGGAATTCCTCAATCGCCTGGACGAGATCATCCTGTTCCACCGCCTCGCTGCCGAACATATGGGACCGATCGTGGATATTCAGGTGGGCCGGGTGCAAAAACTGCTCAAGGACCGCAAGGTGACACTCGACCTGACGGACGGCGCGCGGGCCTGGCTGGGGCGGGTCGGCTATGACCCGATCTATGGCGCACGACCGTTGAAGCGCGCGGTGCAACGCTATTTGCAGGACCCGCTGGCCGACCTGATCCTGCGAGGAGAGGTGCCCGATGGTTCAACGGTGAAGGTCGAGGATGGCGACGGGGCGCTGGTGCTGGGTGTGAGCTAACCCCTCGATTCAGTATAAAAATGGGGGTGCTTCCTGATGGAAGCACCCCCATTTTTGTTTCCAATCGCAATTAAATCAGAAGCGCAACTTGCCGCTCATGAAGAAAGCACGACCAAGAACGTCATAGACATTCGGATAAGTATTCGACTGTTCGCCGTTACCACCGTTCTGAGCGGACGCCGACAACGGGGGCTTCTTGTTGAATGCGTTGTTCATACCGCCAGTAAGCGTGAAGTTCTCGCTGGCATCGAAGCTGAATGCGAAATCAACATAGCTCTGAGCCTTTGACCGTTCAAAGAAGAACGTCTGGTCATCATTATCGTCACGGACCGGACCCAGGTAGCGCCAGGCTGCGGAGAAAGTGGCCGGTCCCGTGATGAACGTTGCACGAGCGGTGTGCTTCCATTTCGGAGTAGGCTGGCCACAGCTGTTACCGAAGCGGCCCGCGCATTCGTTCACGATAGGAATACCCACGATCGGCGTGAAGTCGAACTTGAGCAAACGCGAACCGTTGAAGGCGAGAGCGATCCGATTATCGCCGCCGATCGGAAACGAATAGTTCACGCCGACATCAATGCCGTTCGTCTTGAGACCGCCCGAATTCAGGTTCGTATCAACGATCCTATCGACCTGTCCATCGGCATTGCGGCTGATGGAATCGCAATATTGATCAAGGCCCTGAACATAGCAGGCCTGGAACAGGTTGCTCTGTCCGAGACGCGAGATGTAACCATCGATTTTGATATTATAATAATCGACGGTTGCCGAGAAGCCCGGCAGGAAGGTCGGCGTAAGCACGCCGCCAACGGTCCAGGTCGTCGACTTTTCCTCACGCAGGTCGGGATTACCCAGGACCGTCGTTGGGGGGTTGACGAGGGCAGGATCCGAAAGGGAGGTGCTGCCCAACGCTGTCTGAGGCACGCCACCGGCAAGACATGCCTGTGCCAGAGCACCTGTTGTTGCTGCCGCCGTTGCGCAAGGATCCTCCGCGCCGTCGAAGCTGACTGTCTGACCAAGGAAGAGTTCGTTGACGCTGGGACCGCGAATGGCCTTCTGATACTGGCCACGGAAACCAACGCCCTTGATCGGCTCATACAGGCCGCCTGCTGCCCAGGTAAAGACATTGCCGACCGCATTGGAATAGTTGGAATAACGCGCCGCGCCGTTCAATTCCAGACGGTTGGCGAAGGCCTGATCGGCCAGCAGTGGAATGTTCACTTCGCCGAAAAACTCGGTGACGCTATATTCGCCCTGCGTCGGCGCGCCAGGGTTGAAGCCCGCGACGTTGCCCGATGCCAGATTCTGGTCGGGATCGGTCCGGCCGCTTTCCTTACGCCATTCCGCACCCAGAGCCACGCCGACACCACCTGCGCCCAAGTCGAAAAGTTCGGAGTTGGTGAGAGCGAAAGTGGCAACCTGCGTGGTATATTCTTCTATGTTGGTCGCACCCAGCCCCAGATAATTGACAGCCTCTGGGCTGAGATTGCCAATACCGAACAAGTTGGCGGGAACGCATGAGGCAACACCATTGGCACAAACCAGATTACCGCCACCAGCTACCCCGGGGATGGGATTGCCACTCAACGCACCGGTGGTGGGATCCTGGAAGGCGGTCGTTACCGAACCCAGGAAATTGGCGAGATTGACGTTACCGGTCTGGCGCTGCGTATTCTTCGTACGAGCATACATGTAGGAGCCGTCATAGCTCCAGCCCGAACCGATATCGCCCTTCATGCCGAGCAGGACACGGAAAGCGTTACGCTCATCCTGCTGGGTACGCGGACCGATGCCGGTCGTACGGAATCCATAATTGTTGGTCGTAATGTAACCGTCACCATCCGTATCCAGAGCGCGGAATGTTGCCTGGGTAGACGGTGCGAAAAACGGCGAATTGACGTGCAGGCGCAGCGGGCCAAGCGAACCCGCGTCCGCACCCGTACCCAGCGGCGTGGAGTTGCCAATCGGCGTCGCCGCCAGTTCCCCGGTTACGCGGTTGTTGATGAACTGACCCTGCAGATAGGGCTGAAACGCATCCGAAATTTCGTAACGCGCCATAGTCGAAATGATGAAGCGCTTCTGCGGGACCTGCAAGAAATTGACCGGTGCATAATTATAGGCGTCGGTCGTCGAATCATAAGGAGATATTGTACCGTCAGGCGCGAAATCTACTCCGTTGCCGTTCGGCAGCGTAACACGCCCCTGCGGAACCGAGCCAGAGCCGCCGAAGAACACGAAGGGATTGCCATCGTCATCGACATCTTCCTGCAACGCGTTACGCGAAAAACCACGTGCCTGAGCATAAACCGACTTGCGGTCATAATAACCGATATGGGTGACGATATTACCGCGACCGTCAGCAAAGTTCGCACCGATCGTGCCATTGACGTCCCAATATTGGCCATCGCCCTTGTCGGTCAGGCCATAAGTCGAATTAAGCTCAATACCCTCAAAATCCTGCTTCAGGACGAAATTGACCACGCCGGCGATCGCATCCGAACCATATACTGCCGAACGGCCACCCGTGACCACATCAACTCGCTCAATCAGCGCCGAAGGAATGGTGTTGAGATCGACGACCTGAGTCGTATCAAACGAAACGTAACGACGACCATCGACCAAGACGAGCGTACGCTGCGTACCTAGGTTACGAAGGTTGACCGTGGCGATGCCACCACCGGGATTGTTGTCCGCGCCGCTGGTCGAACCCGTAACCTGCGGCATGCTATTAAGCACATTCTCGACGTTGGTTGCGCCGCGAAGCGCAAATTCCTGTGCCGCCACGACGGAAACCGGGCTTGCCTGTTCCAGATCGGGCCGTGCGATACGCGACCCCGTCACGATGATGACATCGTTCTGGGCGTCGTCAGCAGCTCCCTGCGCTTCCTGCGCGAATGCCGACGCAGAGATGAGCGCCGCGCCCAGTATTACCGGTGCGACGCCGGCGCGCAGAAGCGCGATCTTCGAAATATTCTTCACTATCCAGTCCCTTGCTCTGGAGTAACGACGGGCATTGCCCGCCATGACTATTGCTTGCGCGTGAAGAAGCCCTTTTACGTCCGCTACCTCCCTGAATTCAGGAACGAACGATCAAGGTGCCCGACAGCATATTTCCTCACGCGGGCTGCGGTCATGTTGCGCGGGTGCGCGCAGGCTGTAAAGCAGGCCTTCAGTCCGCGCGCTGCTTTTGGGCGGCGATGTAGCAATTTTACAACATGGCCATCAAAACTGCGCAAACGCCGCCAGTTAAATAATTATATTCCCGACATTTATGCATCAGTGTTCCTTTTGGTCGGCCTGCAGCCATGCGATGTGAGAATTGGGGGCACATGAACGGTTGGTTGCATGCTGCTGCTTCATTCTGCCATGATGCTGGCGTCACAATCAGGACGCGCCACTGCACGATGGCACGGCACGAAAAGGGAATGAGCGGAACCATGCGCAATTCGGGACTCACCGCAATAATCGGCCTAATCATGACGCTGGGACTGGCGAATGATGCATTGGCCGCCCCCCCAAGCCAACCACGCCCGGAAATCTTCGTTCGCCTGCTCGACTGCCGGACAATCACTGATTCCGCCGCGCGTCTCGCCTGTTACGATCGCCAGGTCGGCGCCATGGAAACCGCTTCGCAGAATGACGAGGTCGTCGTTCTGGACAAGGAAGAACTGAAGAAGACCCGTCGCTCGCTATTCGGCTTCAGCCTCCCAAAACTCCCATTTCTTGGCGACAATGATGGCGATCAGGCAGAGGGTGCACAGACCGAATTCACGACGATCGAGGCAAAGCTGAGCGCCGTGCGCAACCTGGGCTATGGCAAATGGTCTTTCCGGTTGGATGACGGCGCCGAGTGGCAGACGACGGAAGCAATCCCCACCCGTTCACCCAAAACCGGCATGGCGATCAAGATCAAGCGCGCAGCCATGGGCAGCTTCATGGGCAGCGTGAACGGCTGGCCGTCGGTTCGCATGAAACGGGTCAGCTGAAATCCAGGGATCAACCGCCCGGCATCACCCCTGCCAGCAACAGCGGGTCGATGCGGGCATCGTTCCATTTCATGCCCCAGTGTAGATGCGGTCCCGTTGCGCGGCCGGTTGCGCCTATCGCACCAATGCGCTGCCCCTGCCGCACCACATCGCCCGCCTTGACGTCAATGCGCGACAAATGAAGGAAGGCGCTGTTGAGGCCATGACCATGGTCGATCATCAGCAGATTCCCCTCCAGCGTGAAGGGGTGATCGGCCGCCAGTATCACCACGCCATCAGCCGGTGCGATCACCGGTTCGCCTGTAGCGCCCGCTATATCCACCCCGCCATGATAGGCACCGGGGGCGCCCTGATAAATGCGCTGCGACCCGAACAGGCCGGAAATGCGGCCAGTTCGGGGCCAGATGAAAGTCTGCCGCCACCCCTGTGCATTGGACGCGACAGTGCGCGCGGCGGCAATCTGCGCCCGTTCCGGCGCGCGCAGCGCCATGAACGTCTCGCTATTCTTGGTAGGGCGTAACGGGGCATTCACGCGCTCGATCCGCCAGGCGCGGGGCGCAACACTGAGGGATTGGGCAAAAGCTCGGCCATCAGCAGTGCGAGCGGTCAGTATTGCAGAGGGCGGCGCATCACGGTCGAACGCGATCAGGAAACGGCCGTCGGCATCGACCGCGACGGGCGCACCATCAAACCGCAGCTCGATTGTGCCCGCAGGCGCCTTGCCCAGCACCGCCGCCCCTTGTGTGATCGGACGATCGAAGCGAAATACTGTCGTTGGCGTGGCCGCAGGCAGAGCCAGTGATGGCTGGGCAGCCACCTGCACCAGCCCCATCGCCAAAAAAGGCAGGCTGGCAAACAGGCAGCGACCAATCCTCATCGCGCCCGTGCGCCCTCTGCCTTTAGCTGCGCCTCGGTCGAGATTTCGGCGCTGGCATAGGGTTCCTGCCGGGCAATGCTCCAGTAGCGCAGATCTTCCAACGGGATTTTCCGACCAGTGACAGCGCACAGAACATGGTCGCCGGGCGCGAGAACGCGAAAACTATAGGCCATATAGTGGAGCCGGGCGGGGCGATCGCGGTTGGACATCAGCATCGGAACAACTTTCGGGTAAATAGGTCTGGCGAAGTGGCGCGTCAGGAAAACAGGTCTTCCTGCCGCCCTTCCGGCGACGGGCGTAGCTTGCGCGCTGGCTTCTCCTTACCGGATATATTGTCCGGGGCGGCTTTCTCAAGATTTTCACCAACCTGCGCCGCAACCATGCCGTCGGCAAAGCGCAACGTCACTATGCCCGCCGCCCGTGCGGCCCCTGTGTCACGCACGACCCGATCGCCCGCCATGACCAGCGCATAGCCACGCTTTAACGGCAGATCAGGATTGAGCGAGGCCAGCAACCGCGAAAGCCGGTCGAGCGCTACACTCGATTCATCCAGCCGCCGCGTCAGATAATCTGGCCGTGGCCGCAACCGGTCCAGCCGCTCGCCCGCGCGCTGTAGATGCTGACGCAGCAATGCCGGACGCAATGCACCAGCCTTGTCGGCCAGAGCGGCCCGCGCCACCGCCACACGATGAGTCAGCCCCCGGCCCAACCGGTCGGACAAATCGTCCGCCTTTTGCCGCTGGGGCGCCAGCAGCATGTCCGGGGTCGGCATCAACCGCGCCTGCATGTCCAGCCGCTCGCGCGCTTGCCCCGCGCCGCGCCTGACCGCGCGGTCCATCCGCAGCCGCTGCTCGGCCAGCATCGCCAGCAGGTCGGCGCGCACCGGCACCGCCATTTCCGCAGCGGCAGTCGGGGTAGGCGCGCGCACGTCCGCCGCATAGTCGCACAGCGTCGTATCGGTTTCATGCCCTACGGCGGAGATGGTCGGAATGCTGCATTCCGCCACGGCGCGGACCACGATCTCCTCGTTGAAAGACCACAGATCCTCGATCGAGCCACCACCGCGTGCAACAATCACAAGATCGGGGCGCGGTAATGGGCCTTCGGCGGGCATCGCGGAAAAACCCCGCACCGCACGCGCCACCTGGGCCGCCGCCCCCTCGCCCTGCACCAGCACCGGCCAGAGCAGGACATTGGTTGGACAGCGATCCGCCAGCCGATGAAGGATATCGCGAATCACTGCGCCCGTGGGCGAGGTAACGACGCCGATGGTACGCGGCAAAAAAGGCAGGCGGCGCTTGCGATCCGGCGCAAACAGCCCTTCGGCCGCCAGCTTCGCCTTGAGCTTTTCGAGGAGTGCCATCAGCGCGCCCTCGCCCGCCAGTTCCATCCGCTCGATCACGATCTGATATTTGGAACGGCCCGGATAGGTGGTGAGCTTGCCGGTGGCGATCACCTCCACCCCATCCTGCGGCGAAAAGGCCAGCCGACCGGCCCCGCCCTTCCACATCACCCCGTCGATGACGGCATTGTCATCCTTCAGCGCGAGATAAAGGTGGCCCGAGGCCGCGCGCTTGAACCCCGAAATCTCGCCGCGCAGGCGTACATGGCCGAACCGATCCTCGACCGTGCGCTTCAATAATCCAGACAATTCGCTCACACTGAGCGGCGGCGCGTTGTCGCCCGCGCGATCCTCCGCTAACAGGCGGCCCGAAACGTCGTAACCAGCGTCAAACTCCGGGGACATGGCCGAAATGAATATCCTTCTGCTTGGCGGCGGTGGCCGTGAACATGCGTTGGCATGGAAACTGGCGCAATCGCCGATGCTTTCCACCCTTTATGCCGCGCCGGGCAATCCGGGCATAGCGCAGCATGCCGAACTGGTCGACCTCGATCCGACCGATCACCGCACCGTACTGGACTTTTGCATCCGCCATTCGATCGGGCTGGTCGTCATTGGGCCGGAAGCGCCGCTGGTCGATGGCCTTGCCGACAATCTACGCACCATGGGCGTGCCGGTATTCGGCCCCAACAAGAAGGCTGCGCAACTGGAAGGCTCAAAGGGCTTCACCAAGGATCTATGCAAGCGCGCGAACATCCCCACCGCCGCCTATGAACGGGTAACAAGCAAGGACGGCGCCGTTGCCGCGCTGAATGATTTCGCGCTGCCCGTGGTTATCAAGGCCGACGGGCTGGCGGCGGGCAAGGGCGTCATTATCGCCGAAACGCGCGAGGAAGCGGAAACGGCGCTCGACACCATGTTCTCCGGCAGCTTCGGCGCCGCGGGCGAGGAAGTGGTGATCGAGGAGTTTATGACCGGCGAGGAAGCGAGCTTCTTCGCCCTGACCGACGGCACCGCCATTCTGCCGTTCGGCTCGGCCCAGGATCACAAGCGGGTGGGCGACGGCGATACCGGTCCCAATACCGGCGGCATGGGTGCCTATAGTCCCGCACGGGTGCTGACGGCGGCGCTGGAAGCCGATGTGATCGAACGGATCATCAAGCCGACCGTGGACACGATGCGGGCCGAGGGCATGCCCTATTCGGGGGTGCTGTACGCGGGCCTGATGCTGACTGATGAAGGCCCCAAGCTGATCGAATATAATGCCCGTTTCGGCGATCCCGAATGCCAGGTGCTGATGATGCGCTTCGACGGTGATCTCGCCGCACTGCTGCTCAGCGTGGCCGAGGGACGGCTGGCGGACGAAGGGCCGGTCACGTTGGCGGATCGCACCGCCCTGACCGTGGTGATGGCGGCAAACGGCTATCCCGGCACGCCGGAAAAGGGCGGCGCGATCAACGGCATTGCCGCCGCCGATGCGATGGGGGCCAAGGTCTTTCATGCCGGGACCAGCGATACGGGCGGCGCGATCGTGGCGAACGGCGGACGCGTGCTTAATGTCACGGCGACCGGGGCCAGCGTCGGCGAAGCGCAGGCGGCTGCCTATACGGCTGTCGATACGATCGATTTCCCCACCGGCTTCTGCCGTCGCGACATTGGCTGGCGCGAAGTCGCGCGCGAACGCGGCTGAAGGGGTAGTATCGACGGATATTCACGCCTAGATTGACCGGCAACAAGTCAATGGAGGGACGGATGCAGGAATTTTTCGCGGACTATGGGCTGTGGCTGCTGATCGCGCTGCTGATCCTCATCGGACTTATTTTCCTGTTGTCGGGACGTTCGAAGGACAATGCACCTGCCAAGGTCGAAAAGACGATCGAAACCAGCCCCTTACCCGCCGCAGCAATCGCGCCCGAGCCGATAGCCGTTGAGCCGGTTACGCCAGAGCCTGTGGCGCCAAAGCCTGTAGTGGTGGAGCAGATCCCGGTTGCGGTTGCCCCGCCGCCGCCCGTCGCTCCGGTCGAAGCTGCGCCGGTCGCGCCATCGCCCGCAGCCATCGTGGCAGAGACGAGCGAAGATGACCTGGCCCGATTGAAGGGCGTAGGTCCAAAGCTGAAGACCCAGCTCATCACGCTGGGCGTGACTCGCTTCGCCCAGATCGCCGCCTGGACCGACACGGATATCGCCACGATCGACGCGCAGCTTGGCTCTTTCAAGGGCCGCCCGGTCCGCGACCAGTGGGTAGATCAGGCCAAATATCTGGCCGCAGGCGATGTCGCTGGGTTCGAGGCCAAATACGGCAAGCTGTAAACCGGCTATTCGCGCTTCAGCAAATCCCGCGTGCGGCCTTCCAGCCGTTCGACGGCGGCGGCATGAATGCCGGGCGCGCAGCATAATATGCCAAAGGCGGTGGGCTTTGGCCGGTTGAACGCCAGCGGTGCGCCCAGCGCATCGGTAACGCGGGCACCGGCCTCCCATGCGATCAGAGCCGCCGCCGCAATGTCCCACTCATTGCCCCAGCGGATGGTGGCAACCAGGTCGGCGTCATCCGCCGCAACCATCGCCATGCGCAGCGCAATGCTGTTGGGCTTTTCCACAGCGACCAGATCGCTGTCGACGCGAGGCAACTGGTCGGCCGGAACGCGCGCGCCGGGCAGCGCCATGCGACTGCTGGCGATGAGCGGTCGACCGTTGCGTGTCGCACCCTGCCCCGCCTGCGCGATCCACAATTCGTTACGCGCAGGCGCGGCAAGCACAGCCAGGCGCACGCGTCCCTCCTCAACCAGCGCGACCGACACCGCCCAACCCGCCCGCCCGCGCAGATAATCGCGCGTGCCGTCGATCGGATCGACCACCCAGACGCGTGGCAGGTCCAGGCGATGCACGGTGTCAGCGGTCTCTTCCGACAGCCAGCCCGCCTCCGGATCGATGGCGGACAACCGCTCGCGCAGCAGCGTATTCACCTCCAGATCCGCCTCGCACACCATTTCGCCGGGGGTCTTTTCCCAGCGCCGCACGGTCGTCTCGCCCCCCGCCCACAGCGTCAGGGCATGGTCCGCAGCCTCCGAGACAGCGGCAACCATCGCGCGCAGTTGGGCATCAGGCCCCGGCAATGGTCATCCCGTCGATCCGCAGCGTCGGTACATTCATCGCATAGCGGAAGGAAAGGTCGCTTGCGGGCACCAGATTGCGGAACATCTCCTTGAGTGAGCCGGCGATGGTGATTTCCGACACCGCCTGCACCACCGCGCCATTTTCAATGAGGAAGCCGGACGCCCCCCGACTATAATCGCCGGTAACGGTATTAACGCCCATGCCGATCAGTTCGGTAACGTAGAGGCCGTGCTTGACATCGGCCATCAACTCGCCCGGACTGATCGTGCCCGGTTCCATATGGACGTTGGTGATCCCCGCACCGGGCGCACCGCTGGTCCCGCGACTGGCATGGCCCGTGGGCTCCAGACCCAGTTGGCGGGCCGAGGCGCTGTCCATCAGCCAGCCCGTCAGCACACCCATCTCGATAAGCGCGCGACGCTCGGTCGGCAGGCCTTCGCCATCGAATGGGCGGGAGCGCAGACCACGGACCAGCAATGGATTGTCGATGATGGTGACGCTGGCGTCGAACAACGCCTCGCCCAGACTGTCGAGCAGGAAGCTCGACCGGCGGGCGATGGCCGGGCCGACGATACCGCTGATGAGATGACCGACCAGCCCCGATCCTACGCGCGGATCGAACACGACCGGCATGACCCCGCTGGGCACCTTGACCGGGTTGAGCCGAGAGACAGCGCGCTGGCCCGCACGCACGCCGATCGCCTCGGGGTCGTCCAGATCTTCCAGATGCCGCACCGAATGGCTGGCATAGTCACGCTGCATGTCCGAGCCGGTGCCCGCGAGCACGCTCGCATAGGTAGAATGCGAGGTCGCGGCATAGCTGCCCGCAAAACCATGGCTGGTGACAAGCGCGATCTGACTGCGCCCATTCGACGCGCCGCCGCCTTCGCTGTTGGTGATGCCGGGCACGCCGCGCGCCGCATCCTCCGCGATCATCGCCCGCTCGCGCAGGGTCGCAGGCTCCGGCTCTTCTTCGTCGGCCAGATCCAGTCCCAGGCCGCTGGCGCGTTTGCGCATCAGCCGGTCTTCGGGCGCAAGGCCCGCATAGGGATCTTCGGGCGCCTCCCGCGCCATCGCCACGCAGCGGTCGACCAGCGTCGCCAGCGTGACCGGGTTCATGTCGGACGCCGAAATAGTCGCAGAGCGCTGGCCGACGAAGACGCGCAGGCCGATTTCCTCGCCTTCCGACCGTTCGACATCCTCCAACTGGCCAAGGCGCACCGACACATTGGTGGAGGCGTTGCAGACATAGAGGGCGTCGGCCGCATCCGCGCCTGCCTTGCGCGCTGCGCCGACCAAATCTTCGGCGCGTTGCTGTGCGTCTTCAAGGCTGAGCATGGCGGGTCATTATATCCTTGGGCGTGGGAAGGCCCAGCGCCTTACGCGCTGGAGATCGGGGGTGCAATGCACACATCATTCGCTGACTCCGTCGATCCGTTCCAGCCAGTGGGTCAGCAGATGATAGGCGACCGCCATCGGTGGCGGCGCAATGAAAGGCGCGTCCGGCGCACCGGCCAGCGCCGCGCGCACCCCTGCCGCATCGCACCAGAAGGCGTCCTCAATCTCGGTCTGGTCCAGCGTCAGCGCGTCGTCATCTGTCTGCGCGATGCAAGCGATCATTAGCGAGGAAGGGAAGGGCCAGGGCTGGCTCATGACATAGCGGACCGAGTGAACGGTAATCCCGGCCTCTTCCCACAATTCGCGGGCGACGGCTTCCTCGATCGTCTCGCCCGGCTCGACGAAGCCCGCCAACGCGGAATAGCGACCGGCCGGGAAACGCGGCTGACGGCCAAGCAGGATACGCCCTTGATGCTCGGCCAGCATGATGGTGACGGGATCGACACGCGGAAAATGCTCTGCGTTGCAAGTGCCGCAACTACGCTGCCAGCCGCCCTTGGCGGGCGTTGTCGGCGATCCGCAAGTCGAACAAAAGCCATGACGCGCATGCCAGTCGATCAGGCTGCGCGCCGTGCCGTAGAGGGCGAGCTGGTCGGGCGGCAAATGCCCCGCAAGCGCCCAGACGGCAGGCGAATGCGCCCCGGCGTGGGGCACGTCGGTGGCGAGGGTCACGAAGATCGGCCGGTCGCCATCGACCCCCAGCAGCACATGGTCATCCAGCATCGCGCCGGGCGGCAGCGCCTGCGTGGCAAGCAGGCCGTTCGCCTCGACCGGCTCCAGTCCTTCCAGCACCAATCGGCATGCCTTGCTATAGCCGAAGGCCTGGGTCAGCAGGTTCGGATTAGTACGGACATGGTCGGCACGATCAAGCGTCCCACCCACGAAGCCCGGCAGACTATGCGGCATCCTCATCCTTTCCTGTCGGCGATCACGGCATCGGCTGCACGGCGGAACAGGGTGGGAAGCCCCGCGTCGCCCAGCCTGTCGATCGGCCACCATTCGCCTTCCCCCGCAGGATCGGCTGATCCATCCAGATGGGCATGATGGACCGTCAATGCCAGCGCGAAATGCGTGAAGATGTGGGAAATGGGCTGATCCACGGTTCTCCAGTCGGCAGACAGGGGCGGCGCGGCATCGGGCGTGGCGCTCCAGTCCGACGAGGGCAAGGCGCGCATTCCGCCCAGCAGCCCCTTGTCCGGGCGGCGGATCAGCCACAATTTCCCGTCGCGCTCCATCCACCAGCCATGACCCAGCCGATGGGGCCGGACCTTTTTCGGCGCCTTCACCGGAAAAGCGGCGGGATCGGCGGTGCGGACCGCCGCGCAATCGAGCCGCAGCGGACATATGCCGCAGGCGGGCGCCCGCACGGTGCAGATGGTCGCGCCCAGATCCATCATCGCCTGCGCGAAATCCCCTGCCCGCGCGTCCGGCGTGATCGTCTCCGTGGCGGCGCGAATTTCGGTGCGCGCGGCTGGCATCGGCGTCGTAATCGCGAATAGCCGGGCGACCACCCGTTCCACATTAGCATCGACCACGACCGCACGACGACCAAAGGCGATCGCCGCAACGGCGGCGGCGGTATAGACGCCGACCCCCGGCAAGGCGCGCAATCCTTCCTCCGTATCGGGAAAGACACCGCCATGCTCGCCCGCTACTGCGCGAGCGCAGGCCAGCAGATTACGCGCCCGCGCATAATAGCCAAGGCCTGCCCATGCGGCCATGACATCGGCGTCGGGTGCGGCGGCGAGCGACTCGACCGATGGCCAGCGCTGCGTGAAGGCCTCAAAATAGGGGCGGACGGCGGCCACCGTCGTTTGCTGCAGCATCACCTCCGACAGCCAGACCCGATAGGGATCGGTGGCATTCGCGCCCGGTTGCGCGCGCCAAGGCAGCGTTCGGGCATGGACGTCATAATGCGCGAGCAGATCTACTGCTATGTTCGGATCAGCTATTTTCGATCGGGGCGTCTCGACGGGCATGGCCGCGCTATGCCATTAAGCAACGCATGACGGAACGCCCCGACCCAAAGAAAAAGCCGACCCGCAAGGGGGCCGCCGCAGAGCGTCCGCGTATCGGCGCACCGCGCGCCATCGCCGACCTTATGCCGGAAATTGGCCGGGCGGCCTTCCGCAAATTCGGCTTCGTCCAGTCAAGCATCGTGACACGCTGGGCCGATATTGTCGGGAAAAATTATTCCGACATAAGCTGCCCCGAATCGATCCGCTTCCCTGTCGGGAAAAAGGCGGGCGGCACGCTGCAACTGACGGTGATGAGTGGCCATGCGCCGATGGTCCAGCATATGCTGCCCGACATTATCGAGCGGGTGAACCGTTTCTTCGGCTATGCCGCGGTCGCCAAAGTGGCGATGCGACAGGGCGAAATCACACCCACCAGCCCCGAACGGCGGCCCCCGCCCCGCAACCTCAAACCCCTGCCGGTGGAACTGGGCGATTCGCTGCGCGACATTGGCGACCCGGAATTGCGCGCGGTGCTCGAATCGCTGGCGCAGGGGCTTGCCAATTCCAGCGGACTGCCCAAGATCGGCTGATCATTCGGCCCCCGTTCATGCCCAAGCCTCTAGCGGACGACCTCCCATGAAAAAGCTGCTTCTGCCCCTTGCTCTTCTTGCCCTACCAGTCGCGCTGGTCGCGGCCCCCGCAATCGATTGGGCATCACGTGTCGCCCTCTCCCCGATCGGCGGCCACAGGATGGGCAATCCGGCCGCACCGACCAAAATAGTCGAATATGTGAGCTATACGTGCAGCCATTGCGCCCATTTCGTGGGCGAGGCGAGCGCGCCGTTGAAGGCCGACTATGTGAAGGGCGGCAAGGTCAGCGTGGAAGCGCGCAACGCCGTGCGCGACAAATATGATCTGACCGCCGCGCTGCTGGCGCGCTGTGGCGGCACGGCCCGCTTCTTTGGCAATCATGAAGCGCTGTTCGCCAATCAGGATGGCTGGATGCCCCAGGTCGAGGCGTATGACGCGCAGGGAACCAAGCCTGCCGAACAGATCCCGGCCCTGCGCGACATCGGCCAGAAGACCGGCCTCTACACGCTGATGGGCAAACGCGGTTTTACTCCACAGCAACTGGACCAGTGCATCGGTGACCCGGCGGCGATGAAACATATCCTCGCCATGACCAACGAAGCCTGGAAGCAGGTGAAGATCACGGGCACACCGGGCTTCACCGTCAACGGCAAGCTGGTCGATGGTGCGACCTGGGACGCGCTCCGCGCCGCATTGCCGGGCGGCCCCAAGTAGACTTGCGCCGCATTGCCGGGCGCTCGTAAGTAAACTAAAAGCCCTGACATCCATCGGAGCCAAGATCATTCTCATGAAACTGAAGCCTGTTCCAGCCTTTACCACCCTGGCCCTTATCGCCCTTCCCCTCGCGCTCGCCGCCTGCGGCAAGGAGGGTGACAAGCCCGCCGCTCCCACCGGCGAGCCGGTCGCCGCGGTCGCGGCCCCGGCGGGTACCAACTGGGCCGAAACGATCAACCAGACCCCCGATGGTCATTTCGTCATGGGCAATCCACAGGCGAAAATACGGCTCGTCGAATATGGCTCCTACACATGCAGCCACTGCCGCGATTTTTCCGAAAGCGCGAGTCCCGAGATCCGCGACATCGTCAACAGCGGCAAGATGAGCTTTGAGTTCCGCAACTATGTCCGCGATCCGATGGACATGGCGACGGCGCTGCTGGCCCGCTGCGGCGGCAAGGATATTTTCTATCCGTTGTCCGAGCAGTTTTTCGGCTATCAGAACAGCCTGTTTGAAAAGGCGCAGGCGATGGGCGATCAGGCCTATCAGGCGACGATGGCCGCACCGCCTGCCGAACGCTTCACCCGTCTGGCGACCGCAGTTGGCCTGATCGATTATGCCAAGCAGCGCGGCATCGCGGAGGATCAGGCGAAACAGTGCCTGGGCGACACCAAGGCGGCCGAGACACTGGCCAAGGGCGTGGAAAAGGCCAATGCCGATTATCAGATCACCGGTACGCCCAGCTTCCTTATCAATGGCGTGCTGGTCGACAATGCCACGACCTGGCCGATCGTGAAGGCGAAGCTGAAGGAAGCGGGGATCTGATTGGCTCGGGGGGGCCACTCCTGCCTGATTCCTTGCGCTGCTGACGCGGCGATCCTGCGTTTTGCGGGCCTCTTCCGGGCGCGCACGATCCCATGCAGATAAAGCGCCTCAAGCTTTCCGGCTTCAAAAGCTTCGTCGACGCGACCGAATTGCGGATCGAGCCGGGCCTGACCGGCATCGTCGGCCCCAATGGCTGCGGCAAGTCCAACCTGCTGGAAGCCATCCGCTGGGTGATGGGCGAAGCCAGCGCCAAATCGATGCGCGGCGGCGGCATGGAGGATGTGATCTTCGCCGGCACCGCCACCCGGCCGCAACGCGACTTTGCCGAAGTGTCGCTGCTGACGATGCAGGAACAGGGCGAACTTTTCTCCGCCGTCGATGTCGGCGCCGATGGCGAAGTGGAGGTGATGCGCCGGATCGAGCGCGGCGCGGGTAGTGCCTATCGCGCCAATGGCCGCGACGTGCGCGCCAAGGACATTGCGCTGGTCTTCGCCGACGCCGCGACCGGTGCGCACAGTCCGGCACTGGTCAGTCAGGGGAAGATCGCCGCCGTCATCGCCGCCCGCCCGCAGGAACGGCGCGCGATGCTGGAGGAAGCCGCCGGCATCGCGGGCCTGCATGTGCGGCGCCGGGATGCCGAACAGAAGCTGCGCGCGGCCGAGACGAACCTTTCCCGGCTGGACGAGATACTGGCCGACATGGACGTGCGCGCCAATGCGCTGCGGCGGCAGGCCAAGGCGGCGGAGCGCTATATCCGCCTGTCGCAGGAGATACGGGTCGCCGAAGCGCGCGTGATCTTTGCCCGCTGGCGCGAGGCTGCGGCGAGTGCCGATGCCGCGCGGGCCGAAGCGAAGGCAGCGGAAACCGCAGTCGCAGCCGCACAGGAAGCGCAAATGGCCGCCGCCGCTTACGCGCAAGCCGCCGTGCAGACTCTGGCGGAGCGCCGGACGCAGGCGCAGGCGACGCGCGATGCCGCAAGCGAAGCCAATCACCGACTGAGCGCGCTGGGTACCGAGCGCGACGCAGCAGTGCGCCGCTTGGTTGACCTGACCGCGCAGGCCGCCAGACTGGAGGAAGACCGCGCGCGTGAAGGATCACTGGCGCATGACGCCGCCGAAGCGATCGCCCGGCTGACGAGCGAGGCGGCCAGCCTGAAGACCCGGATCGCCGAAACCGAGGCGACCCGGCCCGCCTTTGCCGAACGGCTATCCATGGCAGAAAACGAAGCGCGCGATGCCGAACTAGACTTGGCCAGGGCGATGGCGAAGCAGGCGGGTGAGCAGGCCGAACTGCGCGTGGCGGAAGCGGCTCTGACCGCCTCCCGCACCCGGCTGGAACGCGCAGAGCAGGCGGTGAAGCGGCTGGAGGGCGAAGCGGCCACCCTGCCCAATGCCGCTCCGCTGGAAACCCGGCGCGATGCTGCGGCGCAGGCGCGACGGCAAGCAACCCAACAGAGTGCCGAGGCGGAACTGGCGATTGGCACAGCCGAAGCGACGCGCGCCGATGCTGCCTGCATACGCGGCGAGGCGCAGGCTACACTCGCATCGGCGCGGGCGACGCTGGCGGCGCTGGACAGCGAGGCGGCTGCACTGACCCGCGCGGTCGAGAGTGGCGGGACGGGTAAACTCCGCGCACTCGACCAGTTGAAGGCTGCGCCCGGCTATGAGCGGGCCTTGGCCGCTGCGCTCGGCGATGATCTGGAAGCGCCGATCGGTACGGAGGGCAAGCAGCGCTGGAGCGGCGCAGCGGCCCTGCCCGGTGATCCGCAAGTGCCGGAGGGCTGCACGCCGCTGGCCGATCATGTAACCGCGCCGCCGGAACTGGCGCGACGGTTGGCGCAGGTCGCCGTGGCGCAAGTCGATGCGGGTCCGCCACTGGCAGTCGGGCAGCGACTTGTGACGCTGGATGGTATCCTGCGGCGCTGGGATGGTTATGTCGCGACGGAGGGCGGAGCCGCGGCCGCGGAACGGCTGATCCGGCTCAACCGCCTGGAGGCGATTGCAGCGGCTCGCCCGGCGGCGGCGACGGCCGTCGATGCTGCGCAGGCGGTGCAGGAGGACGCCGGACGGGACGAGGCCACGGCTACCACGGCTCTGGCCGCCGGGCGCTCCGCCTTGGCGCAGGCCGAACAGCAACTTCGCGCCGCGATTCGCGCTGGGGACGAATCTGCCACCGCGCTGGAACGGTTGGCGGGGCGACGCGAAGCGGTCGAGGAACGGTTGGCGGAGGCACGCCGCGATCAAACGGCCGCATCGACCGACCATGACAAGGCGCAGGCAACCCGCACCGCTATGCCCGATGGTAGCGAAACGCGCGCGCTGGTGGCAGCCTTGTCCCAGCAAAGCGATCAGGCCCGCGCGCGGGTCGGGCAGTTGCAGGCCGAACGCGCAATGGCGGAGCGTGCGCTGGCGGGCGACCGCGAGCGGCTGGCGGCGACCGACAGCGAGGCGAAGGGCTGGCGCGGGCGCGCGGGCGAGGCGGCAAAGCGCATTGCTGGTATGGCCAGCCGGGGCGAAGACATCGCAAAAGAACGCGCCGCCATCGGGGAGCAGCCCGAAAAGCTGGCGAGCGCCATCGCCGACCTGACGACGCAAAGCAGCACGCTGGCGCAAACCGCCAACGCCGCGCGGCAGGCGGAGAACGACGCCGAGAATATGCTGCGGACAGCCGAGCAGACCGCTGCGACCGCAGCCGAAACATTGGCGCAAGCGCGCGAGGCACGGGCCGGGGCCGCGGCGCGGGCGGAGGCCGCCGACGAGCGGCGGATGGAGATGAACCGCCTGTCGGGCGAGCGGTTTGAATGTCCCCCACCGCTATTGCCCGAGCGGCTGGACTTTGCCAGCGCCGACATCCGCCTCGCCCAGACCGAGCAGGGCGAGCATGATCGCCTGTCCGCCGACCGCGAGCGGATCGGGCCGGTCAATCTGGTCGCAGCAAAAGAGCTGGCCGATCTGGAGGAGACGCAGGCGACCAGCCGGGCCGAAAGCGAGGAATTGACGCAGGCCATCCATCGGCTGCGCGGCTCCATCGGCAGCCTCAATCGCGAAGGGCGGCAGCGATTGCTCGCCGCGTTCGGGGCGGTGGACGGGCATTTCCGCCGTCTTTTCACTACCCTTTTCAATGGCGGACAGGCGCATCTGGAACTGATCGACAGCGACGATCCGCTGGAGGCGGGGCTGGAGATCATGGCCCAGCCACCGGGCAAAAAGCTGTCCGCGCTGACCCTGTTATCCGGTGGTGAGCAGGCGCTGACCGCCGTGGCGCTTATATTCGGCCTGTTCCTTACCAATCCTGCGCCGATCTGCGTGCTGGACGAGGTGGATGCCCCGCTGGACGACGCCAATGTCGAACGCTTCTGCGACCTGCTCGACGCGATGGTGGCGCAAACCGCGACCCGCTACCTGATCGTCACCCACAATGCCGTGACGATGGCGCGAATGCACCGGTTGTTCGGCGTGACGATGGTGGAGCGTGGCGTCAGTCGGCTGGTATCGGTCGATCTGGGCGGAGCGGAAGCGCTGCTGGCGGCGGAGTAGCGGGCCGTCTCAGCGCTTGCGGCGGTGCAGATGTGGATGGCGTACCCAATGCCCCATGCGGCGAAACAGACCGCGCTTCTCGATCGCTTCGAACATCTCCTCCGGCCCTTCGGGATCCAATATCTCATTATCGGCCAGCCATGCCTGCACATCATTGAGATTGGGCGTGACATAGGCGCGCAGGGTGCGGCCGGGCTTGTCACGCAGTTCCTCTATCCCCGCGACCAGCCCGCGCTCCGCCAGTATCTTCGCCACCCGCTCTACCGGCAAGTCGAGATGTTCGGCGATCAGGTCGTCGCGGATTGCGCGGATCGTGTCCCCCTGACCGGCATTGGCCGCCAACGCCGTGTCGATCGTCATATCGCATTCGGTGTCGAGCCGCATCGAGCGATTATTCATGTTGGAGGAGCCGACCCGCACGATCCGATCGTCCACGATCAGGATTTTGGCGTGGACATAGATGGGCACGCCGCGCGCCGTGAAGGGGTGATAAAGGGCCAGCCGCCCATGGACATCGCGCGCGCGCAACGCCTCCACCAGCCGCGCGCGGGCGGTATCCATCGCCTGCTGCTCCAGCCAGCCGTCCGCCTGCTCCGGGTTGACGATGACGATCTGCGGACCATCCGGCTCGTCCAGCCGCCGGGCCATGGCCTCTGCGATCCGGCGGGAGGCGAAATACTGGCTTTCGGCATAGATGCTGTGCTTCGCAGCGGCGATCTGGTTGCAGTAAAGCTGCTCGATCTCCGTCACTTCGGCCTGATCATCCATCTTCGGCGCGGTGCGGGCGATGGCGACATCGACATCATGGAACTGGACGGCCAGATCGTCCGGCCAACAATCCTGTATGCCCTTGATCGGCGTCAGATCGCCGCCGCCAGCGCCCTTCCAGCGGGCACGGGCGTGGTCGCCCAGCGCCGCAGCGAACGGCCCTTTCAGCGCCGTCGTCGCATCATGCCATGGGCCATAGTAGGAGCCGTCGGGATGACGGCGGGCGGGATCGTCATCGCGGTGGTGGCGCGTATCCCACCGGTCGCCGGTCATGTCGATGCCGCCACAAAAAGCGAAACAATCGTCGATCACCACGATCTTCTGATGATGCGAGGCGGCGGGCGGATGATGCGCGTCCAGCTTCACGGTGATGCGCGGATGCCGCATCCATTTGAGCAGGGTGACGATGGTGCTTCCGCGAAAGAGCGATTTGATCGCACCCATGTCCCAGCGGAGCAGATAGATATGCAGGTCGGGCCGCTGTTCGACCAGCCAACTGATGAAATCACCGATGATGATAGGCGCGCCATCATCGGCCTCATCCTGCCGCAGCAGGGTGATGCGCGCGTCAAAGTCCCAGCCGATCAGCATGATCCGCTTTTGCGCCTTCAGCATCGCAGCGCGGGCGTGACGGAAATAGTCCTCGGCATCGACTATGACGCTGGCGGCATTGGCATGCTCGATCCGCCAGCAGTCTTTTCCGGGCTGCGGCGCTTTGCTCATGCGCTGCCGACGACGAGGCAGGCGAGGAACATCAGCAAACCAGCAAAGCGGTTGGACCGGAACTTGATGAGGGGGTCGGCGCCATCCTCCTTCAACGTCGCGACCTGCCACAACAGATGCACCCCCATCGGCGCGAGCGCGAGCAAAGCCAGAGGCTGAGGCCGGACCTGCCAGATGGCGACGGCCCACAAGACAAGCGCCAGCCCATAGCAAAAGGTCACGCCACCGCGCACATGCTGCCCCATGGCCAGCGCGCTGGACTTGATCCCGACCAGCGCGTCATCCTCCCTATCCTGCAACGCATAGATGGTGTCATAGCCCACGACCCAGACGATCGACCCGGCATAAAGGAGCAGGCCCGGCAGCGACAAGGCGCCCGCAACCTCGCTCCAACCCACCAGCGCCGCCCAGGAAAAGACGAGGCCCAGCCAGATTTGTGGCCACCAGGTGATCCGCTTCATGAAGGGATAGGCCGCGACCAGTCCCAGCGAACAGAGCGCGACCACCTGCGCATAGGGCCGCAATTGGAACAGGACGACAAGCCCCAACAGGCACAGCCCCAGCAACCAGACCCACGCCACCTTGAGCGATGTCGCGCCGCTGGCGAGCGGGCGGACGGCGGTGCGCGCGACTTGCCGGTCCAGGTCGCGATCAACGATATCGTTGAAGACACAGCCCGCGCCGCGCATCGCGATGCTGCCCAGCAACAACCACGCGATCAGCGGCCAGCGCGCGACTCCGCCCCCGGCAAGCGCGACGCTCCATGCGCCGGGCCAGAAGAGCAGCCACCAGCCGATCGGCCGGTCAAACCGCGCGAGCAGCGCCAGATTACGCGCGCCCTGCGGCAGACGCGCAACCAGACCGCGCGCTTCGCTGTCGGGAACGATGGTGTCTGTCACTCGGTCTCCATTTGTCCCGTGCTTGATCGGGGCGCTGTTATCTCGACTTCTCCCGGCATGACCGGCATTAGAGGGCCGTCCACAAAATCGAAAGACGCAAATGACCGCAATCCCCGCCTGGCCGCCACAAAGCGCCCCGCGCCTCTATGTCGCTACAGCGCTGGGCGAAGGTGTCTCCGTGCAGGTAGACGGCAATGCTGCCCATTATCTGATCAGCGTGATGCGGGTAAAGGCTGACGACATCGTGCTGCTGTTCGATGGACGGTCGGGCGAATGGGCCGCCCGCGCCCGCGACATTCGCAAGCGCGACCTTATGCTGGATTGCGTGAGCCAGACCAAGCCACCCGAAACGGTGCCCGATTTCTGGCTGTGCTGCGCCCCGATCCGCAAGGGACGCATCGACCTGATCGCGGAGAAAGCGTGCGAACTGGGTGTCGCCAAGCTGCAACCCGTGCTGACCCGACGCGCAGTGGTGGACAAGCTGAACCTCGATCGACTGCACACGCATCTGGTCGAAGCGGCCGAGCAATGCGGACGCACCGCGCTGCCCGAATTGGGGGAGATGGTGAAGCTGGACGTCCTGCTGCGAAACTGGCCCGCCGACCGCCACCTGTTCTTCGCCGACGAGACAGGGGGCGTGCCAATTGGACAGGCGCTTGGGAGCCATCGCGGGCCAGCCGCTTTCGTCATCGGGCCAGAGGGTGGTTTCGATCCGATCGAGCGCGAGGCGATCCGCGCTCATCCCTGCGCGGTGCCCGTTTCGCTGGGACCGCGCATCCTGCGCGCGGAGACGGCTGCGCTGGCTGCTACGGCCATCTGGATGGGGTTGAACGGTGACTGGAATGAGGACGAGCTTTAGTTTCATTTCGCCATGCGATTGCACCGGTCATAGAGAGACCTTATGTGCAGCGCGCGCACGGGTGTTGGACGCGCAGAGGGGACACGCTAAGGCCGGGGCATGAGCACTAGGACCGAATCAGCCGGAAACGATCCGGTCATCGAGAGCCGCGACCAGTTGATCGCCGCCTTTGCCAAGGGTGAAAAGCCCAAGGAGCGTTGGCGCATCGGCACCGAGCACGAGAAATTCGTCTATTCGCGCAAGGATCATCACGCCCCTTCCTATGAGGAAAAGGGCGGCATCCACACGCTGCTGATCGGCCTGACCCGTTATGGCTGGACGCCAGTGTTCGAGGGCGAGAATATCATCGCCCTGTCCGGCAGCGACGGCACCATCAGCCTGGAACCCGCCGGTCAACTGGAACTGTCGGGCGCACCGCTCGACAATCTGCACCAGACCTGCGCGGAAACCGGACGGCATCTGGAACAGGTCAAATATGTCGGCGACATGCTGGGTCTGGGTTTCCTGGGCCTGGGCATGTGGCCCGACAAGACCCGCACCGACCTGCCGATCATGCCCAAGGGCCGTTATGACATCATGTTGCGGCATATGCCGCGTGTGGGGTCGCTGGGCCTCGACATGATGTTGCGGACCTGCACGATCCAGACCAACCTCGACTATGGCAGCGAGGCGGACATGGTGCAGAAGTTCCGCACCTCCCTCGCGCTGCAACCGCTGGCGACGGCGCTGTTCGCCAATTCGCCCTTTACCGAAGGGAAGCCCAACGGCTTCCTTTCCTATCGCAGCCATATCTGGTCGGACACCGACCCGCAGCGCACGGGGATGTTGCCCTTCGTGTTCGAGGATGGCTTTGGCTATGAACGCTATGCCGACTATGCGCTGGACGTGCCGATGTATTTCGTGTTCCGAGAGGGCAAATATATCGACGCCTCCGGCCTGTCCTTCCGCGACTTTCTGAACGGCAAACTCTCTGTCCTGCCGGGTGAAAAGCCGACCGAAAAGGATTGGGAGGATCATCTCTCCACCGCCTTCCCCGAAGTGCGGCTAAAAAGCTTTCTGGAAATGCGCGGGGCCGATGGTGGGCCGTGGGGACGCATTTGCGCGCTGCCTGCCTTGTGGGTCGGCCTGCTCTACGATCAGGGCGCGCTCGATGCGGCGTGGGATCTGGTCAAGGACTGGTCGATGGATGCGCGCCAGACACTGCGCGATTCGGTGCCGAAACTGGGCCTCGACGCGCCGATCGGCGATGGCCGGACCTTGCGCGATATTGCCGGGCCAGTGCTGGACATCGCCCGTAGTGGCTTGTCAGCACGGGCGCGGCTCAACGATGCCGGGGATAATGAAACCGGCTATCTCGCGGATCTGGACGAGGTTGTGGCGTCAGGCAAGACCCATGCCGAGCGGCTACTGGACCGCTATCATGGCGAGTGGAACAGCGATGTGTCGCGCGTCTATGACGAGGAAAGCTTCTAGGGGCGACCCTATTCCGCCGGTTGCGGCGCATCCTCGCGTCGGCGGCCAATGATCCACGCGAGCAGCCGCGGGATGGGGCCGTTGCGTTCCATCCAGTCGCTATAGGCGCGATAATCCGGGTCAGTGGACAGATGCTTCTCCTCGGTCCGGGCGCGCCAATAATAGACGGCGTTGGTCGCGGCCAGCATCGCGCAGTTGCGGACCATGTCGGTGACGCTGTGACTGACGGTCAGGAATGGCAGCGCGGAAAACCACCAGAAGAGATTTTTCGACAAATAGGCAGGGTGCCGCGTCCAGCGATAGGGACCGTGGGTCAGGATACCGCGATGGGTGAGGTTGGAAAAGCGCAGTCCAAAAGCCACCGTCGCCCAGGCATAGAGTGCTGTTAGTACGACCAGCACCACCCCCAGCACCCATTGCAGCGCCGTCGACCCCTGGGTCCAGACATCCCATTCCGCCCCACCCGCATGATAGTCCAGCGGTCCGCCGCCGCCCATCAGCACGAAGGGCGGGTAGCAGATCAGCGCTGCCAGCCATCCTGACAGAAAGGGGTTGGCGGTGCGGATATGGGAATCCAGTGGCTTGAAGGTCAGCATATAGCCGACCGTCGCCATGCACACGTCGATCATGAACATGATCGCGATCAGAAAACCGGCCAGCGCGACCGGATTGTCGATCGCGCGATTGAGGGACCAATCGATGACGCTGGCGAAATTGCCCGGCACGATCGACACCATGAAAGCGAGGAAAAAGCCCTTCACCGCCCAGGCGCGGGCATGGTGGGCGACCTGCACCCGATCCGCCTGCCCCGCTGCGCCGCCGATCACCCACTGGCCGAACGCATAGCTCGCGTCCTTCGGGTCGATCAGCCGCCGGTCCAGCCAGATCACATAGGGTATGGACAGCAGCAACAGCCCCGGCGCGGCCCATGCGAACAGGTCCATGGAATGGCGATAATTGCCCTGCCAATACCAGCGGGCGAGGCAATAGAAGATGGCGATGGCGAGCCAGGTCGCCCAAAGCCCGGCAATCTTGACGAGGCTGATGTCGAGAATCGCGCGCACAGGCCGCGCAGGCGCGCTCCAGTCGATCCCGGTCGAGGGATTGCGATGCACCTTGTCCACCAACAGCGACCAGAGGACCATCGGCACGCCGCAGGCGACCACGGCGGCGAACCCGGCATGGACGCCATCCATGCCATAGTGGCGCGCGACCATCGTCCAGAGGCCAAGGCCCGCTATGCCGGCAAAGCCGACGCCATGGCTGACGGCCGATTTCGGGCAGGGATCGCTGTTACGGGTCATGGCCCGCACCTTATCCTGAAAATGGTAAGCAAGGCGTGAAGCCGTTAATAGCCCAGCACGTTGATGGTGAACGCCAATATGCCAAGGTTGAAGACGAACCCCGCCAGGCAATGGAAAATCACCACTTTACGCACCTGCCTGCTGGTGACGTCGACGTCCGACGTCTGGAAGGTCATGCCCAGAGTGAAGGCGAAATAGACAAAATCCCAATAGTCGGGCTCGGCCGTGTCCGGGAAATTCAGCCCCCGACGATCGCCGCCCCCCGCCCCGGCCCGGTAGAAAATATGGGCATAGTGCATCGCATAGACGCTGTTGGAAAAAATCCAGGCGATCGCCAATGTTATCAGGACCAGCGCCACAACCAGCGGGCTTGGCGCCTGCCGCTGGCTGGTGGCGACGCCCACCGCCACCAGAATGACCAATGACACGATGGCGGTGAGCAACAGCATCATATGACGATTGGCATCGTTGCGCTGCGCGTTGCGGCGCATGGCGGCCACATCGATCCGCAACAGCGGCGCACAGGCGATGAGGAAGGCGACCGCGGCAAAGTCGAACCCCGCCATCATCGCCTCATGCCAGGGCAGCCACAGCGCGAGCGGCGCGGCAAGCGCGAGCAACACCAGGAACATGCCATAGCGCCAGGGAAAAATGGGAGTGGACGGCATGGCGCGAATAGGCGCGCATCCGTCCGTTAGTACAAGCCCCGATCAACGGGCGACGAGCCGCCGTGCGCGACTTCCCTACCTCCGCCGCACACCGAAAAGCCGCATCTGGTATCGCCTGCACGCGCCACTTCGATAGGGAACCTATCGACGCCGCAGGGCTAAAATCGCATTAACCCTGCGGCAAACTTAGCCGATCAACGATCACGCCGTCCCAGCAAACGAAGCCGCAGGGCATTGAGCTTGATGAAGCCCGCAGCATCCCGCTGGTCATAGGCGCCGGCATCATCCTCGAACGTCACGACCTTCTCGCTGTAGAGCGAGTAAGGCGACTTGCGGCCGACGATATAGACGCCGCCCTTGTACAGCTTCAGGCGAACGGTACCCGTCACCTTCTCCTGGCTATGGTCGATCGCAGCCTGCAACATCTCGCGCTCGGGCGAGAACCAGAAACCGTTATAGATCAGTTCGGCATAGCGCGGGGCCAGCTCGTCCTTCAGATGCGCCGCGCCCCGGTCGAGCGTCACTTGCTCGATCCCACGATGGGCGAGGTGATAGATGGTGCCGCCCGGCGTCTCATACATGCCGCGCGACTTCATGCCGACGAAGCGGTTCTCGACCAGATCGAGGCGACCAATGCCATGCTTGCGGCCATAATCGTTCAGGGTTTCGAGCAGGGTTGCGGGCGACATGCCGACGCCGTTGATGGCAACGCCGTCGCCACGCTCGAAATCCACAGTGATGAATTCGGGCGCGTCGGGCGCGTCCTCCGGGTTGACCGTGCGCGAATAGACATAATCGGGGACTTCTTCCCACGGATCCTCCAGCACCTTACCCTCGGACGAAGTGTGGAGCATGTTGGCATCGGTCGAGAAGGGACTTTCGCCGCGCTTGTCCTTGGCGATCGGGATCTGATTCTGTTCGGCGAACTCGATTAGCTTGGTACGGCTGGTCAGATCCCATTCGCGCCACGGCGCAATCACCTTGATGTCGGGCGAGAGGGCATAATAGCCCAGCTCGAACCGGACCTGATCGTTACCCTTGCCGGTCGCGCCATGGCTGACGGCATCGGCACCGACCATTTTCGCAATCTCGATCTGGCGCTTGGCGATCAGCGGACGCGCGATCGAGGTGCCAAGGAGATACAGCCCCTCATATAGCGCGTTGGAGCGCATCATCGGGAAGACATAGTCCTTCACGAATTCTTCGCGCAGGTCGTCGATGAAGATATGCTCTTCCTTGACGCCCATCAGCCGCGCCTTGGCCCGTGCGGGTTCCAGTTCCTCGCCTTGTCCCAGATCGGCCGTGAAGGTCACGACTTCGCACTGGTATGTCTGCTGAAGCCATTTCAGGATCACGCTGGTATCGAGACCGCCGGAGAAGGCGAGAACGATGCGATTGACAGTGTCTGACATGGCGAAACGGGACCTTCCTGAAGTGCGCGCAATTACCGGCGCGCCGGTATCAGGCACGGGCCTCAAGCGCAACCGGAAGCCGCGTAAAAGAGGGGCGGGATAAGACATCCCGCCCCTCTTCCAATCACTGTTTTGGCCCTGCGTTTAACGAGTCCGGGGTATCAGACCGCTGCGGCGGGCATCATCCTTGCCGAAACGATAGACGGTCTGCGACCGATCGACCGGCGCTGCCTGCGGGGCGACCGATGCACCCTGCCTGTCCTTGCGTTCCGTGCCATCCGCCTGCTGAGCCAGAAGAAACTGGGCGCGACGCAGGCGTTTACTGCGCGTCACGAACGGATTGGCCGCACTGGGCGGCGCATCGACCATGGCGTCCAGCGAGTCGTGCGGTGCATCGACGGCCAACGGCGTGCGTGTCGCGGCAGCCATCGTTGGGGTAGCGACGGGGGCAATCGGCTGGAAGGCAGGTTCTACCGGTTCCCGCACCAGCGCGGTTTCGGGCACGGTGACGATACCCTCTGACGTATGCAGGGTGACGCCCTCATCCACGCGATAGGCAGACTCCCCGGCCCGGTTGCGACGACGGCGCATCGCCAGCGTGCCAGCCGCGCCAACCAGCAACAGCGCGCCACCGGCCAAGCCCCAGGTCAGGGCATCGCTGTTGCTATCCACCTGTGCAAGATCATTGGTGGCGGGTGGCGTCACGATAGCTGGCTCTGCAGGCGTCGATACTGCCATATCCGGCACAACCGGGGTTGGCTCGGCCGGGGCGGTTTCGACCGGAGCAGGAGCAACGGCGCGCGCAGGGGCTGCCGCAACGGCTTCAGCCGGGGTGGGCGTCGGTGCTGCCGCGCGGGCGGCGGGGCGTTTTTGAACCCGCTGCGCTGGCGCGGGTGCTGCTTCGGCACGGGCGGTTTCGGCTTGCGCGATCGCTTCCGCCTTGCGCTCTTCAACCGACGCAGTGGGCTGCACGACCGGTTGGGCAGGCGCCATCACCGGGGCACTCGCCGCAGGAGCGGATGCGGGAGGCGCCGCTTCGACTACCGGAGCAACTTGCGGAGCGGCGGGTTCAGCCACAGGAGCAATGGGCGCAGGCGCAACCGGCGAAGGCGCTATCTCCTGGGCGAGCAAAGGGGTTGCACTGAAGGCCAGAACAGCGGCAATCGCGGCCCTAGCGGGGCGAGTTGAACGAATATCTCTAGTCATAGTATGGAAACAACTCACCCAAGTGGCAATAAAGCCCATGCTGATTGCAGATGAAGCGATGAGTTGTTTGGAATGACGGTCAGATTGACTTCATAGAATGAAATATGAACATATGTTCATCATATATCTCGACAAACGCCACATATTCTGAACGGATATTCATACAAATAGCTGGAATCTACCGATCTTCAGTCGGCGTTTCTTCCCTCCCACCCGAATTGTCTCGTCGCGCACCTTCAATCTGCTTTTCCTGTCGCGCGGCTTCCGCCTGCAGCGCCAGCCGCTCCGCTTTCGTTCGTCCGAACTTCGCGCGATTCGTCTCTGCAAGGCGCGATGCCGACGCCCTGTCGCGCTGCTTGCGCGCTTGTCGCAGATTGATGACGTCGCCCATGTTCTTCTCCCGATGGAGATGGGCTTATGCGCCAGACGCGCGGGCAGGCCAAGCGGCCCGCCCGCACCTTCCGTCAGGCGATTGCCGACCCCGGCGCCGCGCGCAACAGCTTGTCGATCGTCAGCGGATAGTCGCGCAGGCGGATGCCACAGGCATTATAGATGGCGTTCGCTACTGCAGCGCCCGCGCCGCAAATACCCAACTCGCCCACGCCCTTGGCCTTCATCGGTGAGGATTTTTCGTCCAGTTCGTCGATGAAGATCACTGATTGTTCGGGAATGTCGGCATGCACCGGCACATGATATTCGGCCATGTCGTGGTTGACGAAATAGCCAAAGCGCGCGTCAACGGTCAGTTCCTCCATCAGCGCCGCGCCAACGCCCATCGTCATCGCGCCGATCACCTGACTGCGCGCCGATTTGGGATTGAGAATGCGCCCCGCCGCAAAGGCGCCGCCCATCCGCCGCACGCGTACTTCGCCCGTGTCGATATCCACCCCAACCTCGGCAAAATGCGCGCCAAAGGTTGCCTGGGCATAGCGTTCGTCGAGATCGCCAAACTCAATCTTGTCCTCAACCCACAGACCTGCGCGGCCCGCCACCTGGCCCAGTTGCCGGGACTGGTTGCCCAACCGGACAAAGCCATCTTCGAACACCGCCTGATCGGCGGGGAACCCAGCGACTTCGGCAATCTTCGCGCGCAACGTCATGCAAGCGGCGTAGACGCCCGCGGTAGCGCTGTTCGCGCCCCACTGACCACCCGACCCGGCCGAGGCCGGAAAGCTGCTATCGCCCAGCCGCACGGTCACGGCGTCCAGCGCGACGCCCATCATCTCCGCCGCGGTCTGCGCAATGACCGTGTAGCTGCCAGTCCCGATATCGGTCATGTCGGTTTCCACCGTCACATGGCCCCGACTATCGATCCCGACGCGCGCGCCTGATGCCATGGTCAGATTGTTGCGGAAGGCCGACGCCACGCCCATGCCGACCAGCCAGTGCCCGTCGCGGACCTGGCCGGGGCGCGGATTGCGCTTGCTCCAGCCGAAATTTTCCGCGCCAGTCCGCAGACATTCGACGAACTTGCGGCTGGAAAAGGGCCGCTGCGGCCCCGCCTCCGGATCATATTGCACATCGTTGCGAATACGCAGTTCGACCGGATCGACGTTGCAAGCCTCCGCCAGTTCATCCATCGCGACTTCCAGCGCCAGCAGGCCCACCGCCTCGCCCGGCGCGCGCATCGCATTGCCTTCGGGCAAATCCAGCACCGCCAGCCGATGCCGGGTCATCCGATTGGCGCCGCCATAGAGGAGACGTGTCTGCTGCGCCGCCGTTTCCGCGCCCCCGCCGGGCAGGTCGCCCGACCACACCTCATGCCCGATCGCGTCGATCACGCCATTGCGATCTGCACCCAGGCGGATACGCTGGATCGTCGCGGGGCGATGCGTCGTATTATTGGGAATCTGGTGCCGGGCCAGCGCGACCTTGACGGGCCGCCCCGCTGCCTTCGCACCCAGCGCCGCCATCAGCGCGTCTGCGCGCAGAAACAGCTTCGCGCCGAAACCACCGCCGATATAGGGGGAAATGAGGCGGACATTCTCCTTGGGGATACCCAGCGTCGTCGCCACTTCGCCCACGCCCCAGGCGATCATCTGGTTGGCGGTCCAAAGCGTCAGTTTGTCGCCCTGCCACGCGGCGGTCGTCGCATGTGGCTCCAGCATCGCGTGGCTCTGATCGGGGGTGGTATAGCGCTGGTCGATCTTCACCGCTGCCTTGGCGAAGGCGCCTTCGAAATCGCCCGCCTTTGTATCCGGCGTGCCCTTGGACACCCCGGCCTTGTCCTTTTCCACCGCCAGATCGAAGCGCCCCTTTTCCGGCGCATAGTCGATCCGCACCAGCGACGCCGCATCGCGGGCGCGCTCGAACGTATCGGCGACCACCAGCGCCAGCGCCTGGTCGAAATGCTCGATCGCCGGACCGCCCAACAGGTGCGCAGTATTCATCTGGCCCTTGCCCAGCTTGCCCGCATTGGCATGAGTGACAACCGCCAGCACGCCCGGCGCGCCTTCCGCGGCGCGGGTGTCGATCGATGCGATCCGGCCCTTGGCGATCGCCGATCCGATGATACAGCCGTAGGCTGCATTGGGCGCGACATCATGCCGCTCATAGGCGTAGGGCGCGCTGCCCGTCACCTTGGCCGGGCCGTCGATCCGGTCGTGGGGAATGCCGATGACCCGACCACGATCGATCGGGTTCAGGGCGGTCGCGGGCTGATCGAACTTCATGCGCCCTTCTCCTGCTGGCGAAAGATCGAGGCGAGCGTGCGCGCCGTCAGGTCGATCTTGAACGCATTATGCTCGGTCGTGCGTGCTCCGGCGAGCGCCGCGTCGGCCACTGCCTTCGCCCCGCTCGCCGCTGCGCCGTCCGCTGCCGCCACGCGCCAGGGCTTGGGCGCGAGGCCGCCAAAGGCGAAGCGCGACACGCCATCCTTACCCAACACCGCCGCGACCGAAACCACCGCGAAGGCATAGGAGGCGCGATCGCGCACCTTGCGATAGACATGGGTGCCGCCCAGTGGTTTGGGCAGGGTGACAGCGGTGATCAGCTCACCGGGCGCCAGCGCACTTTCAATCTCCGGCGTGTCACCCGGCAGGCGATGAAAGTCGGCAATCGGGATGGCCCGCCGCGCGCCGTTGGCGCTCACCGTTTCGACATTGGCGTCAAGCAGGCGCATCGCCACCGCCATGTCGCTGGGGTGGGTGGCGATGCAGGCGTTGCTAACGCCCATGACCGCCATGTTGCGGTTGAAGCCCTTCATCGCCGCACATCCGCTCCCCGCCTTGCGCTTGTTGCAGGGCATGCGCACGTCGTAGAAATAGGGGCAGCGGGTGCGCTGAAGCAGGTTGCCCGCGGTCGTCGCCTTGTTGCGCAACTGCCCCGAAGCCCCAGACAGGAGCGCGCGGGTCAGCACCGCATAGTCCCTGCGGACCGTCTTGTGCGCGGCAAGATCGGTATTGCGGACCAGCGCGCCGATCCGCAGGCCGCCATCGTCCGTCTTCTCTATCGTGTCGAGGCCCAGATGGTTGACGTCAATCAAATGCGTCGGCGTCTCGATTTGCAACTTCATCAGGTCGAGCAGGTTGGTGCCGCCCGCGATGAAGCGCGCGCCCTGCGTGCTGGCGGCAGCACTCGCTGCCTCCTCGACGCTGGTGGCGCGTGTGTAGGTAAAGGGTTTCATGCCCGATTCTCCCCGGAAACATCCTCCCCTGCTACATCCCGAATGGCGGCGATGATATTGGGATAGGCGGCGCAACGGCAGATATTGCCGCTCATCCGTTCCCGCACTTCCGCGTCAGAAAAGCGTACCTTATCCAGATCCTGCGTCACATGACTGGGGATGCCCGCCTCAATCTCGTCCAGCACCGCCACCGCCGAGCAAATCTGCCCCGGCGTGCAATAGCCGCACTGATAGCCGTCATGGACGACAAAAGCCTTCTGCATCGGATGCAGCTTCTCAGGACTGCCCAGCCCCTCGATCGTCGTCACCTTGTCGCCATCATGCATCACCGCGAGGGTCAGGCAACTGTTGATCCGCCGCCCATCGACGATGACCGTGCAGGCGCCGCACTGGCCATGATCGCAGCCCTTTTTCGTGCCGGTCAGGCGCAGATGCTCACGCAGCGCATCCAGCAAGGTGGTGCGCGGATCGAGATCGAGGTGCAGATCCTTGCCGTTGACCGTCATCGACACAGGCATCATGCCGCCAGTCTCCTTTTTTGCCATGCCCTCATTGCCCTGCGCCAGTGCCGGGACCAGCGGCGTCGCCGCCGCGAGCGCAGCCCCGCCTTGCAACAGGCTTCGCCGCGAAACTATGTCCGATGTCATGCGCCCTCGACCTTTCCCAGTCATCGCTATGCCAGACGAAGTAGTCAGCGAAACGATCCCGCAAATCCGCACTATGTGATGAAGAACCGAGTTTAGCAGGCGATACCGCATTCCCCAAGTGCGAAAGACTGTTTCACATATTGTTCGCAATGGACCGGCGAAGGGAAGTCCCCTCGCCAGGCAGTTACCGATTACGCCTCATCAGAACCAGAATCGCGCACCCATGACCAGGCTGGTCGCGGACGCCCGTTCACCAGCCGCGCGCGCATAGTCGGCTGTGCCGCCCAACTTCCGCTCCCAGTTGACGCCGACATAGGGCGCGAACTCGCGGGCGAACTCGTACCGCAACCTTAGCCCCAGTTCGATGTCGCTAATACCGGCACCAATGCCGTGTTCCGGCACATGCTGCGCGGCGATGTTCACTTCGGCGGCGGGTTGAAGGATCAGGCGCTGGGTGATGCGCTGGTCATAGCTGCCCTCCAGCCGCAGATGGGCATCACCCTTGTCCGACAGAAAGGCCTGCGCGCCCACCTCGAACCAATAGGGCGCCAGCCCCTCGATCCCGACCACAGCATAGCTGCGCTGCGGGCCGGGCCGGAAATCCTGCCGCACGCCCGCCTCCAGGTTGAACCAGGGGTCGATCGCCCGGCTATAGAGCGCCTGCACTTCCGCACTCTCCAACCGTCCGCCGACATTCCCCTCGCCCTCGGTCTTGAAGGCGAAGCGATTGATGTCGCCGCCGATCCAGCCCTCTCCCTCCCAATGATAGGAATCGCTCCCCTTGCCGATGCGATATTCCAGCCGGTCGAGCATCAGTTGAGAGAAAGACATGCCGCCACTTTCCTTCAACATGGCCGCCCGCGCGCGCGCCATTTCCGAAGGGTTATAAACGGCATCGGCGGCATGATCGGTCGGCACGGCAGGCGCTACGCCTTTTGGAAGTCCGTCATCCGCCATGGATGGGCCATGACCGGCGTGGGGATTGATCGCGGGCACATTGGCCTGCCTTTGATGGGCGGAATGATCCACCGCTTCCTGCGGCGTGGCGTCATGGTTCATCGCGCCATGATCCATCTGGCTATGGTCCATCTGGGCCATGGCCGGCGCAGAGCCGCTGGAAATCAACAGCGCGACGGCGGAAACAAGGCTCCTCATGCCTCATCCTCCATGTGCCGCACCGTCACGACGCGCATCATCCCCGAATGCATGTGCATCAGCATATGGCAATGGAACGCCCAGTCCCCCAGCGCATCGGCGGTCAGGTCGAAACTGGCCTTCCCCCCCGGCAGCACGTTGACCGTATGTTTGCGCGGGTTATGCACCCCCGCCCCCGTCACCAGTTCAAAGAAATGGCCGTGCAGGTGGATGGGGTGCGGCATCATCGTATCATTGATCAGGTTCACCCGCACCCGCTCCATATGGCGCAGGGCGATCGGTTCGGCGCCATCGGACAGCTTCACCCCGTCGAAGGACCACATATAGCGTTCCATATTCGCGGTCAGGTGGATGTCGATCGTGCGGGTCGGCGTCCTTGTGTCGCTGTTGGGCTCGCGCGATCGCAGGTCGGCATAGGTCAGCACCCGATGATCGACATTTTCCAGCCCCGTGGGCCGGTCGGCGGTGCGGTCGACCGGCATGGGGGACAGGGTGGCGACACCCGGTCCCATCTTCACCTGCGGCGCAACCGAGGCATCGCGCATCTTCATCGAATGGCCCGCCATGGATTCATTGGCGGGCTGGCTGAGGTCGATCACGCCGTTCTGGCCCATGTCCATGCCCGACATGTCCATCCCCATATCCTTCATGCCCAGCAACGGGCGTTCCCGCAGCGGGGAGATTGCCGCCGCCATCCCGATCCGCGGCGCCAGCGTCGCGCGCACCAGCCCGGACCGGTCGATCGCTTCAGCAATCAGGCCATAGGCGCTCGCCTGCGTCGGCTGGACGATCACATCATAGGTTTCGGCAATACCGATCTGGAACTCGTCGGTTTCGACCGGCTGCACAGCCTGCCCATCGCACTGCACCACTGTCATCGGCAGGCCGGGCAGGCAGACGTTGAAATTGGTCATGGCCGACGCGTTGATGATCCGCAGCCGCACCTTCTCCTCCGGCACGAACAGTCCGGTCCAGTTCTCCGCCGTGCCATGGCCATTGACCAGAAAACTGTAAGTGGAGCCGGTGACGTCCGAAATATCGGTGGGGTCCATCCGCATCGCGCCCCAATCCATCCGGTCCTTAAGGCTCTGATCACGTCCAGCAAGCAGCCCGCCCAGCGTCTGCTTTTGCATATTATAATAGCCGCCCATCTGCTTGAGCCGCTTGAGCAACAGATGTGGATGCACCGAACTCCAGTCCGACAGCACGATCACATGCTCGCGGTCGCTCTGTATCGGATCGGGCCCGGCGGGGTCGATCACGATCGGGCCATAATGGCCCACCGCCTCCTGCATCCCCGAATGGCTGTGATACCAATAGGTGCCCGACTGACGGATGGGGAAGGCATAGGTGAAGGTTTCGCCGGGCCGGATACCGGGAAAGCTGACGCCGGGCACACCGTCCATCTGGAACGGGACGATCAGGCCATGCCAGTGGATCGACGTATCTTCCTTCAGCCTGTTGGTGACGGACAGACGGACATCCTGCCCTTCCCGCAAACGGATCAGCGGCGCGGGCAAAGTGCCGTTGACCATGACCGCATGGCTGGATCGTCCTCCGGTCTTAAAGTGAGAGTCGCTGATGGTGAGCGCGATCTCTCCGCCCGACAGCACGCCCGGCGCGGGCGCCAGCCCCGGCGTTCCGCTCATCGCCCAGGCCGGGAAAGCGCGCGACAGGGCAAGGCCGCCGAAAAGCCCCCCCGCTCCTTTGATCAGGCTGCGACGGTCAAGGCGGGACGAAAAGGGAAACGGCATGGAGAGGAAGACTCGGGTTGAAGACGTTGCTCCCTCCTATACGCGCGCCTCATCCGTCCCCCTCAAAAGATCGGCCAATTTTATCCGCGCGCGATAGAGGCGGGTTTCGACCGCCTTCTCACTGACACCCAGCACCTGCGCGGCCTCAGCCTGACACAACCCCTCGATCGCGCGCAGCAACAGAACGTCCTTGAGCGGAGTAGGCAGCATGGCGATGGCTTCGTTGATCCCGGCCAGTTCGCCCTGCGACCGGGCAGAATCTTCGGGTGTTGGTCCCGGGTCGGCCACCGCCACCGCCTCGTCGATCGGCCGGGCAAAGGCAAAGAAACGCCGCACCGCGCGCCGCCGCGCCCAGTCATGGCATTTGTTGATCGCGATCCGGGCGATCCACAGGCGAAAGGGCCGCGCGCCGTCATAGCGGGCCAGCGCGGCAAAGGCGGCGATGAACGCCTCCTGCGTGATGTCCAATGCCTCGGTCGCGTCGCCGATATGACTGCGCGCGAGGCGATAGACCCCGTCGCGATGCCGCTGCATCAACGCGGCATAGGCGTCCTGCCGCCCGGCCAGCGCCAGCGTGGCCAGTTCCGGGTCGCTGCGGTCGGCGATCGGCTGGATCACTGGCCGGGGTCGGTCAGTGCCTTGACGACAGCCGCGTCGAATTGCTTCGCCTGATCGGGTCGCAGCACAGCACGCATCGCGAAAATGTGCTTCAGCGTCTCCTTCTGCAACTGGCCCATGACCGTGTGGGACTGATCGACGGCCTCACTCACCTTTGGCCCATAGCCATGTTCGGCAGCAATAGCCTGCGCCAGCCGGGCATTGTCGGCGCGCATCTCCTCCTCCATGGCCGCGCGGCGCTGCGCGAACCCGATCTCCAGCGCATGAATGCGCCGTTCCTGATCGGCGTCGAGCGTCAGCCGCTCATGCAGCAGCGCATGAACCTCGCTCTCCACCCGTGGCGCAGGCGCAAACCATGTGCGCGCGACCATCACCGCCACGAACGCCGCCGCAAAGGCGACCAGCGCAACCAGGGCGTAACGCCGCACGCCTTTCATTGACCCAGCAACCGAGAGGGGGCATAATCCGACATGCCGATCAGCGTCGGCGCGGCCTGTGCCGGATTGGCAGGCATGACGCTGCCGATCCAACCAATGCCAATCGCCATCACCCCGGCAAGCATCAGGCTGCGCCGCGCGAGCGTCCGTTCCCGCCGGGCGGCCAGCCCGCGCATCACCCCATCCTCCATGTCCGCAAGGCGCGGATCGGTCGGCATCGCGCGCACGCTGTCGAGCCACTGGTCCAGATCGGTCATTTCACACACTCCATCACCCGAACGGGATACGCGTCGCATAGGCTAACCCCTCACCATAGAAGGCATCGCGCAAAAAATATGCCCCCCTCCCCCGAGGGATTGGGCAAGGCCATGCGTATTCTCCTTAACCGCAACAATCGGAGAAACCCATGTCCCGCCTGCTTATGGCTGTCACCGCCCTTGCCATCGCTGCCCTGCCCGGCGCGGCGTTCGCCCATGCCCAATTGCTGTCGGCCAGCCCGGCGGCCAATGCCACCGTCGCCAAGCCAACGAAGCTGACCCTCGACTTTTCCGACACGCTTCAGCCGTCCATGAGCGGCGTTACGCTGGTCATGACCGGCATGCCCGGCATGCCCGATCACCCGCCAATGCCGATCAAGGGCTTCAAGACATCGGTCGAAGGTGACGGCAAGACCCTGGTCGTCACCCTGCCCCGCGCCCTTCCGGCTGGCAGCTACGACCTCGCCTGGCACATCGTCGGCGCCGATCAGCATCGGATCGAGGGCAAATATTTCTTCACGGTCAAATAGGCGCATCGGTCAGGATGATCTCTCCGCCATGATGCTGTAGAGCACGACCGATCTTGAAGGACACAGTGTGATGAAGACAGTTTGTGGTTGCGCGCTATCGGCTCTGGCCCTGATGTCGGCATCCGCATGGGCCGCCCCGTAGCAGGGCGACATGATGATCCGCCACGTCACCCTGATCGACGCCGAACAGGGCAAGGCCAAGAGCCATCAGGCTGTGGTCTGGCGTGGGGAGATCGCCAACGGCACGCTGTTTGGGCCGCGCCTGTTGACGTCAGGCCTATATCAGGCCAAAGCTACAAAAAACCTATGACTGGCGCATCCAGCGCGCGGCGCAGGCGAGTGCCGCCGCGATCACCGCGCGCCATGACCATTTCAACCGGATGGCCGCCATCTTGCCGCTGCTCCAGAAGGCGGGCGTCACCATCATCGCCGGGACGGACGCGGGTTTCCTCAATTCCTTCAACTATCCGGGCATCGGCCTGCATGACGAACTGTCCCTGTACGTGGACAAGGGACTGACACCCGCACAGGCGCTGTCGGCGGCGACGCGGGCGGGGCCTGCCTGGTTCAATCAACTGGGCCGCTATGGCGGTGTGGAAACTGGCAAGGCGGCGGACATGGTGCTGCTCGACCGCGATCCGCTGAAGGCCATCAACGCCACGCGGGCGATCCGCATGGTGGTGATGGGCGGCAGGGCGTTCGACCGTGCAGCGCTCGACGCCATGCTGACGGACACCCGTGCCAAGGTCGCCGCCTGGTCAGCAGCGCAGGCCCAGTAGATCAGGATAACAGAATGGGCGGATCGCCCTCCCGCCACGCGGGCCGTCGCACCATCGCCCGCTCGAACAAGTCCGATCCTATATGCGCCGCCAGCCAATGCTGCAGGCGCGGCAACGATCGTGCAGCAAACCAGTCTGGCTCCACCGCTGCGAACTGGCGGACAAAGGGGAACAGCGCGATGTCCACCAGCGTCCGCGTCGGCCCGCACAAATGCGGCGTTCGGGCCAGCCGCGCCTCCAGCGGGGCGAGGAGGTCCAGCGCCGCCGCACGATGGCCCAGCGGATCGCTGCCATGCCGCTCGGGATATTTATAACGGTCCAGATGATGTTTGAACGGCCCGTCATTGGCCGCGATCAATTCCGCATCGTCCCCCGCCAGCCAGCCTTCGGGATCATTCCGGGTCAAGGCATGGCGCATGATATCCAGACTCTCGTCGATCACCGCGCCCTCGGCTATCACCAGCACCGGCACCGTCCCCTTGGGGGAGGCTGCCAGCATCGCCGGCGGTTTGTCGCGCAGCGCAACTTCTCGGATCTCGACCGCCTGCCCGCTCACCAGCAACGCCATGCGCGCCCGCATGGCGTAGGGGCAGCGGCGAAAGCTATAGAGTATCGGCGCATTCACTCCGCTTCAGGCGCGCTCACGCCCCGGCGGAACGGATAGGCGAACTGCGCCCAATAACCCTGCGGCACCTTCTCCGGCACGCCATAGCCGCTCGGCCATGCGCTCTTTGGCAAGTGATGGGTGCCGAACAGACGGTCCAGAAACGGGAAATGGATGGCGAAATTCTTGTCCACCGCCACATCCTCGATTGCATGATGCCAATGGTGAAAACGCGGCGTGGCGACAAAGTGGCCGAGCCAGTTGAAGTCTCCCCGCAGATTGGCGTGCAGCAGCGAGGAGTAGATATAGACGAAACCGATATAGGCCTGCATCACCGACGGCAAGAAACCCAGCGTCAGCAGCGGCAGGGAGGTTACGCCGCGCAGGGCGATAATCTCGAAAAAGTGCATCCGCGCACCTGCCAGCCAGTCCATCGCTTTCGCCGAATGATGCACCGCATGGAATCCCCACAGGAAGGGAAAGCGGTGAAAAGCGCGATGGAACCAATATTGCGCCAGATCGGTCAGCAACACGACTTCAACGAACTGGAGCGGCCAGGGCTGGCTGGACACCAGCGCGCGGAAGTCGGCAAGACCGCTTGTCGATGCGTTGATGAAGCCTGATGGCGCGAGCGCGAGGAAAGTGATGAGCTGGACCATCATCGAACTGAGCAGATAATAGAACAGGTCTTCCCGCCATTCCTGCCGAAACAGACGTTGTTGCGCCCGTCGCGGGAACAGCCGCTCGATCGGCGCGAACATGAGTCCCGTCGCGATCATATTGACCGCGAAGAAATCGACGCCGAAGAAAATGCCCCAGTCATGCGTCTCACGCGGCTGGACTTCCGCACCGCCCAGCAAGGTCGCCAACAGGGCGATGACCAGCGCGGTCGCGCCAATCGCCTTGCGCGGGCGCAGCAGCAGGCTGAGCAACGCAAGCGCATAGCCCCCGATCAACAGGAAATGGACGAGCGGCCGCAAGCCGCCCCATTCGCGCACCATGGCCAGTTCGGGCATGGCGAACCAGTCCGGCCAGCGCAGCGCCATCACCATGCACAGACCCGCAATGGCGAGCAGCAGCCCGAAAAAGCCGGAGAACCAGCCGCTGCCAAACCGCCGCACCGCGATGGGCGATTGCAGGTCTTTTTCCAGCCTCTCGAACCAGCTTGCCATCTTCCGTTCCCCTGCCCCCGGATATTTCTACAATCTTGCCCCGGCCGCTGCCAGCGACTCCTTGACCCGCGCAATCGCCATTTCAAGTGGCTCGGTTTCCCCCAGCAAGGCGAAGGTGCCGTTCAGCGCGAAGGTGCAATGGCCGTGGACGGTCGCGACCAGCGAACGCGCCAGACGCGGAGCGCCCGCCTTTGCATCTTCAGGCAGAATCGCGGCGACTTCCCTGACCACGATCGCAGTCAGGCTGGCACGCTGCTCGGCATAGCTGTCCGGCTGGGGAATATCCGGCGGCAGGCGATGATCGTAGATCGCCATCCAGATATTCTTGTTTTCGAATGCGAAGCTGAAATAGCCCTCGACCAGCGCCGCGATGCGGTCATCTGGCAGGGAGGCCAGCAGGGCCTCCAGATGTTGCGCCCACAGGGTAAAAGTGTGGGTATTGATGGCGGCAATCAGGCGATCATAGCTGCCAAACACATTATAAAGGGTGCCAACCGCATAACCGATCCGCTTCGCCACTTCGCGCGAGGAAAAGCGGGCAAAGCCGACCTGCGCCATATGACGATGTCCTTCCGCCACGATCAGGGCCTCCAGTTCTGCCCTGCTATGATCCGATCGCCGTCCCATGATCGCCTGCTACCAATGCAATTGATCACTGTCTAATTATTTTATTGAACAGTGTCTAATTTTAACTTACGACATCCTCATCTCGGGCTTGGAGAGGCATCGACTTATGCTGGTTGCTTTCATACTGCTGATCCTTGGCATCATGGCCTTCGACGCGAAGAAGCGCCTGAAGGCGCTCGAAAGCCGACTCGCCATGCTGGAAACAGAGCGGGCCGTGCCGGATGCATCGTCCTCAAACGATGCCTTCCACGAGAGCGCGGAATCCCGGTCATCGCCCGCCAGGGTGGTGTACACCAGACCCTGGGCAGATGAAGCTGCACCACCCGCCGCAGCGATCCCGGCTCCCCACGAAGCCGAACCTGCCGATACGCAAGCCCCGCACGCCATGGAAGGGCAGATGGATAGCGGCACGGAGCAGAGAGAGGCGCCCGTCCACCCTGAACCCGCTCAGTCCGAACCCGCTCAACGCCAGTCTGCCAAGCCCTCCTTCGGCTTCGAAGAGCTGTTTGGTCGCCGCCTGCCGATCTGGGCGGGCGGCGTGACGCTGGCCGTTGCTGGCGTGCTGCTCGTCAAATATTCAATCGACGCCGGGCTGCTGTCGCCACTGGTGCGTATCCTGATGGGCCTGGTGTTCGGCGGCGCGCTGATCGGCGGCGCGGAGCTTGCGTTGCGGCAGGAGGAGCGGGTGCGCGATCCGCGGGTGCGCCAGTCGCTGGCCGGCGCGGGCCTTGCGACCCTGTATGCAAGCATCCTCGCCGCCCACACCCTCTATGCTCTGGTCGGCCCGACGACCGCCTTTATCGGCCTGGCTGCTGTAACTGCATTGGCGATGGGGCTTGCGCTCCGCTTCGGTGCACCCAGCGCCCTGCTCGGACTGGTCGGCGGATTGGCAGCCCCGGCGCTTGTTAACGCGGGCCAGCCCAATATTCCGCTGCTTAGCTGCTATCTCGCCCTTGCGATCGGGGGCCTGTGCGCGCTGTCACGCACCCAGCGCTGGATGTGGCTGGGCGTGAGCGCGCTCATCGGCGGAGCGGGCTGGGGCGCGGCGTTACTCGTCATGGGTGCGCTGGACATGACGGCCTCCATCTCGGTGGGCCTGTTGCTGCTGGCATTAGGTATCTTTCTGCCCCTCTTCGCCTTCTCCGGTACGCGCGGCACGATCATCCGCGTTGGCGCCGCCATCGTCGCCGCCGCGCAGATGGCGGCTTTGGTCGCGACCGGCGGCTTTGCGCTGCTTAACTGGGGCCTTTTCGGCCTGCTCTCGATCGCGCTGGTCTGGCTCGGCGGTCGTGAAAAGAGCCTTCGCCCGCTGAGCGCTGTGGGCCTTGGCGTGGCGCTGCTGCTCGCGGGCGCCTGGACCGCACCCAATGCGGGACAGTTCACCCTCGTCATGCTCATTATGGCAACGATCTACGGCGGTGGCGCGCTCTGGCGCCTGTGGCGCGTGGGCGGCAGTCTGGTAGAGGCCGGGCAGATTGCCGGACTGACGCTGGGCGGCGTTGCCATCAGCATGATCCATTTCTATCGCCCGGATGCCAGCCTGGACGGCGGGTTCGGGCTGCTCGCCCTTGCCGCCGCCATGCTGCCCGCAATCGCCATGGCGCTGGGCTGGCGCAACGCCGGTCGCCGCGACGATGCGCGTTTTGCACTGTTGGCGACAATAACGGCCCTGCTGCTGGTTGTCGCCGGTGGTCTGGGGCTGTTCGCATGGACGCTGCCGATCGTGATCGCGATCGTGGCTACCGGACTGCTACTGCTTGCCGAACGCGCGGACGACCAGCGGGTCGAATGGAGCAGCTGGGCCTTTGCCTTCAGCGCGATCGTCGGGCTGGTCGCGGGCAGGGACGGGGAGTGGCAGGCCATCCGCCTGTTGGGTGAGACGGCGCCCACCGCATCGTTCGAGCCTTTTCTGCGCTGGGCGATCGTCGCTCTTGTGGCCGCCCTGTTCGCATGGCGCGCACGCTTTATTGATGAGGGCAAGCTGGTCGCTCAAAGCGCCGCCATAGTCCTCGGCTATGGCGCACTGGCGCAATGCCTGTCATCGACCACGCTCCCCGTGGTGACAGCGCTCGGCCTTCCCCTGCTGGCCCAAGCCGCCCGACGCCTGCGTCAAAACGGCCTCTTGCCAGCGTTCAGCACGCTCAGTCTGATCCTGTTGCTCTGGGCGATCTGGCCCATGGCGGAATGGAGCGCACAGGCTTTCACCTCTCTGCTCGGCGAACCCATGTTGGCCAGCGCGCTTCCCGGCCTTGGCGAAAGCCTGCGCCGCCTCGCCATACCGGCCTTGCTGCTGGCCATCGCCCTGTGGCATGCGAAGGGCGCCATTCATCCGCTGGCCTGCCGAGCCTCGGCCGTCGCAGCGAGCGCCATGGGCGGCATCGCCCTGCACATCGGCTACAAGCAATTGTTCGCGCTGTCGGACATGGCTGACGTAACCCGGCTGGCCTTGGCCGAACGGACAGTGTGGGAGGCTCTATTGCTGGCCGCCGCCTATGCCGTCTGGCGCTTTGCAGGTGCGCAGCTTGCGGCGCTGGTCCTGCTGGGCGTCGCTCTTGGGCACAGCATCCTTTATACGCTGCTGCTCCACAATCCGCTCTGGTACGCGCAATATGTCGGCGTCCTGCCCATCCTCAACCTGCTGATCCCTGCCTTCGCAATACCGTTCGCGGCGTTGTGGATGGCGACGCGCATCCATCCGGATCTTGCCGGAAAGCTCGCCCGACCGGCTGATCTGCTACGGATGCTGGTGATCATCCTGTTCGCCACCGCCACGCTGCGGCACCTGTTCGCAGGGTCCATCCTCACCATTCCGGGTCTTGGCGAAATGGAGGATATATTGCGCTCCGTGCTGGCGCTTGGCCTTGCGATCGGCTTCCTTCTATGGGGTATTTGCACCAATAGCCGGGACTGGCGCATCGCATCGCTGCTCTTGATGCTGGCGGCGGTCGCCAAGGTGTTCCTGTTCGATGCCTCCGGCCTTCAGGGGCTGCTCCGCATCGCGTCTTTCCTGGCGCTGGGCTTCAGCCTGATCGGGATCGGCTGGCTCTATAATCGCGTGCTGCGCGCACCTGAATAGTAACATCCCGTTGATCTTTGCTGCATAATCCAGACCCGAAGGGGTAAATGATGTCCGCACCTGATCTTTCGCTGCTTGGCAAACGCCGCTTCGCGCCGCTGTTCGTGGTGCAGTTTCTGGGCGCCTTCAACGACAATCTGCTGAAGTTCGCGCTGCTGTTCCTTGCCAATTTCGGCCTCTATCATGCGCAGCCCGACAAGGCGGAAATGCTGGCGACGATCGCCACCGGGCTGTTCATCCTCCCCTATTTTCTCTTCTCCGCGCTGGCCGGACAGGTGGCCGACGCCTGGGACAAGGCCAAGCTGGTTCGCGCGGTAAAGGCGGCCGAAGTCGTCATCATGGGGATCGCCCTCACCGGCTTCTGGCTGCAATCCGTGCCAATGCTGCTGTCCTGCCTGTTCCTGATGGGGCTGCATTCCACCCTCTTTGGTCCGGTCAAATTCTCCATCCTGCCCCAACATCTGGGACCGCAGGAGATTATGGGCGGCACCGGCCTCATAGAAGCGGGCACCTTCATCGCGATACTGAGCGGCCAGTTGCTGGCGGGCGTCATCCCGCCATGGGAGGCAGGCGTCGTCGCCATCTGCCTGGCAACACTGGGCTTCCTCATCAGCCTGGCCGTGCCGCCAGCCCCCACGGTCGTTCCCGGCCTGAAGATCGAACGCAATATCTTCAAAAGCACATGGCACATATTGAAGGCCGCGCGCCACGGTCGGGGCGTGTGGCTGTCCATCCTGGGCATAAGCTGGTTCTTCGCGATCGGCGCGGTCCTGCTGGCCGAATTTGCGCCCTTGGTGAGCGGTGTTCTGCAAGCAAAGCAGGAAGTCGCCACCTTCTTCCTGCTGATCTTCTCGCTCAGCGTCGCGCTCGGTTCGCTACTGGTGAACCGGCTGCTGGGCGGCGCGGTGTCGGCGCGCTTCGTGCCGGTTTCCGCGCTGGCGCTGGCGAGCTTCATGATCGACCTGTGGCTCTCCACCACAGCCTATGTGCCGACGCGGACGGGCGCGGGCATTGCCGATTTCGTGGGGTCCGCCGGTAGCTGGCGGATCATGGTCGACCTGTTCGGCATCGCCTTTGCCGGCGGCATGTTCATCGTGCCGCTCTATGCCATCCTGCAAACGCACAGCCCGCGTGAGGAACGCTCGCGCACCATCGCGGCGAATAACATCGTCAACGCGGCGATCACGGTGGTGGTCGTCGTCATCGTCACGCTGATGCTGGCGCGCGGGGAAAGCGTGCCTGGCGTCATCGGCGTCATGGGTTTTGCGACCCTGTCGATCGCGCTCATTTCCTGCTGGCTGCTGCCCGAAACAGTCATCAAATCCATCGTGCGCGGCCTGCTGCGCCTCTGCTACCGGGTCGAAGTGAGCGGGGCTGAAAATATGCCGCAGGTCGGCGAACCCGCCGTCGTGGTGGTGAACCATGTCTCCTTTCTCGACGGCCTGCTGTTGGCCGCCTTCCTGCCCGGCAAGCCGACCTTTGCGGTCCACACCAGCATTGCTCGCGCCTGGTGGATAAAGCCCTTCCTCGCTCTGTTCGACGCCTTCCCGGTCGATCCCACCAACCCGATGTCGGCCAAGGCAATGGTGAAGGCGGTGCGTGAAGGCCGAACATTGGTGATCTTCCCCGAAGGCCGCATCACCGTCACCGGCGCACTCATGAAAGTGTTCGACGGTCCCGGCATGGTCGCGGACAAGGCCGATGCGCCGATCATCCCGGTGCGGATCGACGGCGCCCAGTTCACCGCCTTCTCCCGCCTGCGCGGCAAGGTGCGCCTGCGCCGCTTCCCCAAGATCAGACTGACCATCCTCCCCCCGCGCCGTTTCGCCATAGAGGGCGAGATGACCGCCCGCGCGCGTCGCGCCATCGCCGGTCGCCGCCTCTATGACGAGATGAGCCAGATGATGTTCGCCACGTCGGACACGGACCAGACGCTGTTCCAGGCGCTGCTGGAGGCAAAACATGTTCATGGGCCAAAGGCGCCGGTCGTCGAGGATGTGAAGCGCGAGCCGCTAAATTATGCCCGGCTCGTCACCGGCGCGTTGGTGCTGGGCCGCGCGCTCACCCGTTCGACACGGCAGGGGGAGGCAGTCGGCGTACTTCTGCCCAATGTCTCGGCCGTGGTGGCGACCTTCTTCGCGCTCCAGTCGACCGGGCGCGTGCCCGCCATGCTGAACTATACCGCTGGCCTCGCCAATCTGAAGGCCGCCTGCACCGCCGCGCAGGTCCGCACCATCATCACCGCCCGCGCCTTTGTGGAACAGGCGAAGCTGGGCGATATCGTGACCGCATTGGAGGCCGAAGGGATCACGATCCTCTGGCTGGAAGATCTGGCCGCGACGATCGGCACGGGCGCGAAGCTGCGCGGCCTGATCGCCAGCCGCTTTGCCGCGCGGTCCCACGCCCGGCTCCGCATTGGTCCCGACGCGCCTGCGGTGATTTTGTTCACCAGCGGATCGGAGGGGCTGCCCAAGGGCGTCGTCCTCACCCATCGCAACCTTCTGTCCAATTGCCGCCAACTCGCCGCGCGGATCGACTTTAATTCAGCCGATGTCGTGCTCAATGCCCTGCCAGTCTTCCACAGCTTCGGTCTGACCGGCGGCACCTTGCTGCCGATCTTCCATGGCGTAAAAACCCTGCTCTACCCCAGCCCGCTGCATTACCGGATCGTGCCCGCGCTGGCCTATGACGCCAATGCGACGATCCTGTTCGGCACCGACACCTTCCTGTCGGGCTATGCGCGGATGGCGCATGGCTATGATTTCTACTCGCTGCGCTACATCTTCGCAGGGGCCGAGCGGGTACGCGACGAAACGCGCAAGGCCTATGCCGAGAAATTCGGCCTGCGTATCCTTGAGGGCTATGGCGCGACCGAAGCGGGACCAGTCATCGCCGTCAACACGCCGATGCATTTTCGCGCAGGATCGGTCGGGCGCCTGCTTCCCGGCGTCGAAGCATGGCTCGACGAAGTGCCCGGTATCGCGGAGGGCGGACGCCTGTCGATCCGTGGCCCGAACATCATGGCGGGCTATATGAAGGCGGACGCCCCCGGCCTGTTGCAGCCGCCGTCAGAGGGGTGGCACGATACCGGCGATATCGTCACGATCGACGATCAGGGCTTCGTCACGATCCGGGGCCGCGCCAAGCGCTTCGCCAAGATCGGCGGCGAGATGATCTCCCTGCCCGCCGTGGAGGGCTATGCCGCCACCCTCTGGCCCGACGCGGACCATGCCGTCGTCACCCGCCCCGACCCGCGCAAAGGCGAACAGCTTGTCCTGTTCACCACCTGCAAGGATGCCAAGGCGAACGCGCTGCACGTTTGGGGCAAGGCCAATGGCGTCACGGAACTGGCGATCCCCCGCGAAATCCGGGTGCTGGACGCACTGCCGTTGCTGGGCACGGGCAAGATCGACTATGCGACCATGACGGAACAGGCGACGGCATAGGCGACTATTTACGGACCGCGGCGCTCTTGTCGCGAATGGCCTTGAACTCCGATCCGGCCTTCCACTCCGGCCAGTGGCTGGAGGTGGCGAGATCGCGCCCGATCGCGAGCATCAGGTCGATATCCTGTGCCGCGCCATCCAGCTTCCAGTCCGGTCCCCAGGCGTCGCAGGCCTGATGATAGCATTTGCCGGTATAGGAATCGACCCAGGCCTGCCCCGCCGCACGGCCACCCTCGACCAGATCGGATGCCCCGGCAATGCCCATCAGCAGGAGCACCGGCACGCCGCGCTTGGCCATGGAAAAATGGTCGGCGCGGTAAAAAAGGCCGCGTTCGGGCAGGCTTTCCTGCGTCACCACCCGGCCCTGCGCGGCGGCGGCTTGGGTCAGGTCATCCTCCAGCGTGCCCTGCCCCTTGCCGACCAAGATCACATCCTTCGCCTTGCCCGCCGTCTGCAATATATCGATGGCCAGATTGGCGACGGTCTTGTCGAGCGGATAGACCGGGTTCACCGCATAATGTTCGGACCCCAGCAGGCCGCGCTCCTCGGCGGTCCAGGCGGCGAAGACGATGCTGCGGTCGGGCGCTGGCCCAGCCTTGAAGGCGCGGGCGATCTCGAACAGCCCGGCAATGCCCAGCGCGTCGTCATTGGCGCCCGCGCGATAGACGCGGCCCTGCGCGTCTGGCGCGCCCTTGCCATAGGCGTCCCAGTGCGCGCCATACATCACCGTTTCGTCCGGGCGTTTCGCGCCGGGAATACGGGCGAGGACATTGGCGCTGCGGACGACTTCTTGGCGAACCGGGAAGGCGGCGGAAAAAGTCGCGCCTTTCAGGTCTACGGGGCGGAAGCTCTTTGAGCGGGCCTGCTTGCGAAGCGCGGCGAGATCCTGCCCCGCACCCGCGAACAAGGCGGTGGCGGCACCGCCCTCGATCCAGCCCTGTACCGCCAGGCTCGTCACCTTGTCGGGCGCACGGACGAGGTCGTAATTCTCGCCACCGGGGCTGACGACGACATTCCAGCCATAGCCTGCCCCCGGCGTGTCATGGACGATCAACGCCGCAACGGCACCGCGCCGCGCGGCTTCCTCGAACTTGTAGGTCCAGCGGCCATAATAGGTCATCGCCCGGCCACCGAACTTGCCCACCGCATCTTCGCCCTTCACCGCCTCGAAATCCGGGTCGTTGATGAGGAAGACGGCCACCTTACTCTTCAGGTCCACGCCCTTATAATCATCCCATCCGCGTTCGGGCGCGGACACGCCATAGCCGACGAAGACCATCGGCGCCTTGTCGACCGCCACCTTGTCCTTGGGTTGCAGGGTGGAAAGATAGACCTGGTTCCCCACGGTCCAGGGGGTCGCGGCGCCGCCCTGCGCCACGGCCAGCGTCTGTGCCTCGCCAAGCCGGGTGTGGAGCAGCGGCACGGGCTGGACCCACTGGCCATCCGGGCCGCCCGGCTCCAGCCCCAGCGCCTCGAACCGGCCGACCAGATAGCCGATCGTCCGCTCCTCCCCCGCCGTGCCGGGCGCGCGCCCTTCGAACAGGTCGGAGGCGAGGGTGCGGACCGATTGTTCAAGCTGTTTTGGCGCGATCGTCTGAGCGGATGCGGGAAGGGCAATGAGGCCAAGGGCCACGGTCAGAAAGCGCAATGTCATTCGACGGCCTTACCCTCCCGATGCACGGAGGAAAAGAGGCGCACCCAGGTCATATCACTTTATGGGATCATGCTTTACATATCGGAACTCTCCGCTATCTTCCCCTGAGCCGTAAGAGCGTCGGGAGAGTAATCAGGTTATGGGTATTTCCAGCAAGATAGCGATGGCCGCGATAGCTCTGGCCTTCGCGCTTCCAGTCGCGGCGCAACCGACCGGCTCGCAATCGCTGGATGCGGACTGGCGCTTCCTTTAGGGCGACACCGCTGGCGCGGAGCAGCCCGCCTTTGCCGATTCAGGTTGGAAACAGGTCAGCCTGCCCCATGACTGGGCGATTGCCGGTCCCTTCGACAAACATGCGCCCGCCACCGGATCGGGCGGCTTCCTGCCGAGCGGCGTCGCCTGGTATCGCAAGCATTTCACCCTGCCCGCCAGCAGCGCCAACAAGCGCATCTTCGTCGAATTTGACGGGGTGATGGAACGATCGGGCGTGTGGATCAACGGTCACCATGTCGGCCATCGCCCCAATGGCTATGCCAGCTTCCGCTATGAGATCACCCCCCATCTGAAAACCGACGGCAGCGAAAATATCCTCGCGGTCCGTTCCGACACATCGTCGCAGCCCGCATCGCGCTGGTATGCCGGGTCGGGCATCTATCGCCATGTGCGCCTCATCACGCTGGGCGACGTCCATGCCGACACATGGGCGACGACCGTGCGCGTCGGGAGGCTGGACGCCGCCGCCGCCAGCCTCTCGATCGCCAGCAGCATCACCAATCAGGGCAAGGCGCCGGTCGAGGGACGGCTGGAAGCGGTCATTCAGGGACCGGACGGCCGCGCCCTCGCGACATTTACCGGCGCACCGATCGCCTTGCTCGCCGGACGCAGCACCCCCCTCTCCATCACCGGCACCCTCACCAAGCCGCGCTGCTGGGACATAGACGATCCGGCCCTGCACAGCGCGCTGGTCCGCGTCCGCGGCACCGATGGCGCGATCCTCTATGAAGAGCGCGTGTCCTTCGGCATCCGCGATGCACGGTTCGAGGCGGCGAGCGGCTTCTGGCTCAACGGGCGCAATATCAAGCTGAAGGGCGTGGCGATCCATGCCGATGGCGGGCCGTTCGGCATGGCCGTACCGCTGGCGGTGTATGAGCGTCGCCTGAAGGGCTTGCAGGCGCTGGGCGTCAACGCCATCCGCACCGCGCACCACCCCTTCTCACCCGAATTTCTGGACCTGTGCGACCGCCTTGGCCTTATCGTCATGAACGAGGCCTTCGACATGTGGACGGTGGCGAAGAACAGCCAGGACTATCACCTGTTCTTTACCGACTGGTCCTCCATCGACGCGCGCGATTTCGTGCGGCGCGACCGCAATCATCCCAGCGTCGTCATCTGGTCGATCGGCAACGAAATCCACGATACCCCCTATCCGCTGGTGGCCCAGTCCGTCATCAAACGGCTGACCAGCATCTTCCATCAGGAAGACCCCACACGGCCCGTCACCATGGCTCTGTTCCGGCCCAACACCACCCATGACTATGACAATGGCACCGCCGACCTGCTGGACGTGGTGGGTCAGAATTATCGCGAAACCGAATTGGCCAAGGCCCATGCAGACAAGCCCAGCCGCAAGATCATCGGCACGGAGAACAGCAAGAACCGCGCAAGCTGGCTCGTGGTGCGCGACGATCCGGCCTATGCGGGCATGTTCCTGTGGACCGGCGTCGATTATCTGGGCGAGGCCGACCGCGCCGGATGGCCCGCGATCAGCAACCCCGCGGGGCTGGTCGATCGTGTCTGTCCGTCGTCAGAACATTTGGCACACGTCGCGTCGTAAATTAGCGGAGTGCGGGCCTCGTCTTGGGGTTGATGTTAAGCGGCGAGCCTGCGGTGTTGCAAGCGCCGATATTCGATGGTCTTTCGCTTGATCCTTTCGCGCTGTTTGATGATGGCGGGAGCCCTGCCGAGGTAGGCGTCGGCGGGCGTCACGTTGTTCAGGCTCTCGTGGTAACGCTGGTTGTTGTAATGCTCGACGAAGGCCTCGATCTGGGCCTCAAGGTCGCCGGGCAGGAAGTAGTTTTCCAGCAGGATGCGGTTTTTCAGGGTTTGGTGCCAGCGCTCGATCTTGCCTTGGGTCTGGGGGTGCATCGGAGCGCCGCGTACATGGCTCATCTTCTGGGCATCGATGTATTCCGCCAGTTCGCCCGCGATGTAGCTGGGGCCGTTATCGCTGAGCAGCCTGGGCTTGTGCAGCACGGTGGCGCTGTCGCAGCCGGAAGCCTTAAGGGCCAGGTCCAGCGTGTCGGTGACATCCTCGGCGCGCATGTTGGTGCACAGTTTCCAGGCGATAATGTAGCGCGAGAAGTCGTCGAGCACGGTCGACAGGTACATCCAGCCCCACCCGATGATCTTGAAGTAGGTAAAATCGGTCTGCCACATCTCGTTCGGACGCGTGGTCTGGGTATGGAAGCGATCGGCGGCCTTGATCACCACATAGGCCGGACTGGTAATCAGATCGTGGGCCTTCAACAGGCGGTAAACGGTGGCCTCCGACACGAAGTAGCGCTTCTCGTCGGTGAAGCGCACCGCCAGTTCGCGCGGTGACAGCTCGCTGTAATCCAGCGCCATCTCGACGATCTGGCCCTGGATATCGTCGCCGATGCGGTTCCACACCCGACTCGGCGCCGATGGCCGATCTTCCAGCGCCTCCGGCCCGCCTTCGACGAAGCGATCGTACCAGCGGTAGAACGTCCGGCGGGGGATGCCGAGTTTGTCCAGCGTGTGCTTGGCGGGCAGGTGCGACTGCTCGACGATCCGGATGATCTCGAGCTTTTCGGATGCGGGATACCTCATTCGTCGTCGCCCCCATCCGCGATCATGCTTTTTTTAAGCAGGCGGTTTTCCAGCGTCAGGTCGGCCACGCATTCCTTCAGGGCACGGGCCTCGCGGCGCAGATCCTGCACCTCGCCAGTGGTCGCAGCACGGGCGGTGTCACCGGCCAGGCGCCGCTTGCCCGCTTCCATGAACTCCTTCGACCAGGTGTAATACAGGCTTTGGGCAATGCCTTCCTTGCGGCACAACTCGGCGATGCTGTCCTCGCCGCGCAGACCGTCCAGCACAATACGGATCTTGTCTTCGGCTGAGAAATGGCGCCGGGTCTGCCGCCGGATATCCTTCACAACACGCTCAGCAGGGGCCTTTGTCGGCGAATTTTTCAAGGAGGGTTTGGGCTTCATCTTCGTTCCTTCGTCACTACGACGAAGCCCAAACCCTCCTTAATTTACAACCTCAAATCTGTGCCATTGGTGCTGACGGCGGACAGGGTCGAGAATGCACGATAGCCGTTCGCCATGCCCTCCATCGCCTTGGCCGGGTCGGTCGGCCCGCCCTTTGCTCCTTGCGCCATGGACGCCAATATTCCCGCCATCGAATAGCCGACCGCGTTGTAAGGAATACCGTCCAGCCGGGTCGGCGCGATCACCCTTTCCTCATCGGACCGCAGATCGACCAGATTGGCGATACGCAGCCCCTTCACCTCCTGCACATCGGCATCGGTCAGCATCGGTTGGCCGCCCGAGCGATAGATCATACCCCAGCGGACATGCTTCCCGCCCGCCGCTGCATAGCCTCCCACGTCACGGAAGTTGGAGCCTTGCTCCAGCGGCAGAACACGCTCGGCAACGCGGACCACATCCCCGCTGCGCGTGTCGCGCAACAGGAAATAGGGACGCGCCGTGCCCCTCACCTGCACTTCATGGACGCCATCCTTGTCCTTGGCCGAAACCAGCGTCGCAGACCCGGCGGCGGTGTCCGCCCCGTCAGCCTGCAGCACGTCGACGGCATCGGCATCCTTCCATCGCACCACCAGCCGATCAGGAGAAACGCGCTCCACGATCGGATCAGTGATCGTGCCGGCAAGGGCGGCGGGACCGGCGAGCATCGCCACGAGGGGCAGCGAGGTCAGGGCCGCCGCGCGTATCATCATGCGTGTCATCATCTCTCTTTCCTCTCCGTCAAAAGCGAATCGTGGCTTCAACGCCATAGGTACGCGGTTCGTTATAGATGCCCAGCAGCAGCGACTGCGGGGTTCCCGTCGTGAAGAATGTATGTTGTTCGTTGAACAGGTTACGCGACCAGGCCGAGAGTTGGAGCTTGGCGGTGTCATTGAGCGCGATGTCAGCAAGCGAGAAGCGCGCGTTGACGAGGAAGGAACTATCGGTCAGCATCGGATCGCTCGATTGCGAATGATAGCCGTCGCCACCACTGGCATCGACATGGGCGCGCAGCGTCGCCCAGTCGAGCGGCAGGCTATAGTCGATCGCGCCACTGAAGGCATTTTTCGGCGTGTAGACCAGGAAGACATTGTCCAATGCGTTGTTCTTGAACGGATTGGCCGCCTTGTCGAGGTCGCCCTTGGTATAGGCATAACTGGCCGTCAGGGTCAGGCCTTCGATCGGCGCGATCGTCAGGTCCGCCTCAATGCCCTTGATAGTGCCGTTGCCCTGGGCATTGACCGTCTCGATCGTCGTGCGCGTGGGGCCGCCAGGAACTGCGGAAAGCACGGCATTGAAGTCGATCTGCTGGTTTTTGTAGATCGTCTTGTAGGCGGCGACGTTCAGGCGGACATGGCGGTCGAAAAACTCGCTCTTGAAGCCGATTTCCGACGTTTCCACCTCTTCCGGGGCATAGGAGCGGTATGTGATCGAGCGGGAGTTCGCGCCGCCCGCCCGATAAGCGGTCCCCCACTTGCCATAGAGGTGGATGCTGTCGGTCGCATCAAAGGCGATCGTGAAGGTGGGGTCCACCCGGCTGCTGGAGATACGGAAGGCATAAGGCGTATCGACGCCGTTCACCTTGAACAGGTCGCCATGCTTCTTGTCGCGGGTGTAGCGCGCGCCCGCTGTCAGATGCAGCGCATCGTTCAGGACTGGCGGGGTCCATGTGCCCTGGCCGTAAAGGGCGATGCTGTTGGCGACCGCATCGCTCGCGCGGTCGGGATAGGGGCTGACCTGCCCGGCTTCGAGCGTCGGCAGGCGGGTCGGCATGGCGCTGGCGGTTGCGCCCCACTGCATCGTATAGGGCGCCCAGGCCCAGTCATCGCCTTTCTCATGATAATGATAGGCGCCCGCGACGAATTCGACCCGGTCGAGCGATCCCACGAGCTGCAATTCCTGGCTATATTGTTCCTGGTTCAGGTTCGCGAGGCTGTACCGGGCAAATCGCGCATTCGGTGCGAAGGCACCCTGATGCGCACCGCCATTGTCATATTGGCTCTGGCTGAGCTTGCGATAGGAGCTGATCGAGCGAAGATGGATGCCGTCGGCGACCATCCAGTCCAGATGCAGTGCATGGCCGTGCGTTTTGCCGATACTCAATTGCTCGGGCACGCCGACATCGGCGGTCTTCACGCGATCGGGCTGAACCTTGGCGATGTCGGCGAAGGGTATTGCCGCCGATTTCGCCAGCACCTGCATATAATAGGGCGTACTGGCGTCACGCGAGATGTCGAAATCATACTGGGCGCTGAAATTGTCCGACGGCTCCCACAGCACAGCGGCGTGCATCCCGCGCTGGTCGAGCTGGTTATAATCCTGCTCACCCGCCATCGGATTATCGAGCGTGCCGTCGCGCTTGGTGACGATGCCGTCCAGCTTGACGCTGAAATTGGCGAAGCGGGGCAGGTCGAGATGGGTCTCCACCTTGTAGCCGTCAAAATTGCTGACGCCCATGGTCTGGGTCAGGTGGAACTCGCCCGAAGGCTTGCGCGTAACGATGCTGAGTGCGCCACCGGTGGAGTTGCGACCGAACAATGTGCCCTGCGGACCTTTCAGCACCTCGATCCGCTCAATATCATAGAGGGCCGCGCCAAGGCCCTGCGACCGGCCCAGATAGATGCCGTCAATATAGACACCGACACCCGCATCGCGGCTAGGCTGGTTGGCGTCGAACGGCACGATGCCGCGAATGCCGACGGTCAATGCGGACGTGCGCGAGGCAAAGGGAGCGATACGCAATGAAGGGACGGCGCCATCCATCAGATCCTTGAGGCCGACGACACCGCGCGCTTTGAGGTCATCGCCGCTCAGTACGGAAATCGATACCGGCGTCTGCTGCAAGTTGGTTTCACGCTTCTGCGCCGTGACAGTGATAGCGCCCAGCCCCTCGCTCTCATCAACCATCGGCGTTTCCTCGGCACAGACGGCCGGAGCCATGAAGGCGCTCAATATGGCGGTACTGGTCAGGATGATGCTGCGGATGGATCGGCAATGGAGATTGATCACAAGTTTCGCCCTTTTCGCTTGATGCGCCGGGGCGGCAGCTAGAACGATCGTATGTATCTGCAGTGACGTTTGCATCTCAGTTTGATGACAAAATGCCCGCTATAAAATTATGTTGAACCCATTATTGTCGCGGACTGAAAGCGCCATTCTCTTCCCGCCAATATCCAAGAGCGTCCGATGCCAAGTGCCAAAAAATTGCCAACTAATGCCGACACCCCCTCATTTGATCGTCTGATTCAAGCTGTTATCGATATGTGGGGAAGCCAGGGCCATGGCAGCATATCGGCCCGTACCCTGAGCCGGGAAGCCGATGCGCCGGTATCGAGCATCTATCATCACTTCGAAAATATGGAACATTTGTTTCTTTTGGCGCAGCAGCAGGCAAAAGCTGCCGCGGAACGGTGGTGCCATGCACAACTTGAGGCGCTTGCCGAGGCAGGCATGCTGTCCCCGGACGCCTTTCCTGCCCTGTTTGCGGCGCTGATCGATGATTGGTGTGAAAATAACCGATCGCTCGCCTTCGCCTGGCGCGAGTGCCAGTTGATGGCGATGCGAGATCCACAATATGTCCCGGTTCTTCGGGACTGGCAGGCGCTCTGGCGCGATTTCTGGCAGGACATATGCGCGCGGTGTGATCTGGCGGCCCATGGGGCACTCACAACCCATATGTTCGATGGCGAAAGCCTGTTTCACCTGATGCGGTGGCGACGGATGGTCGATCGCGCCTGCCTGGATGAAACGTGCCGGGGCTGGAGCGAATGGCTTTCGGGCCGTTTGGCGAGCGACGGGGAATGGCGGTTGTTTGCCCGCGAACAGGCGGCGCGGGAGATGCCGGAGTTGAAGATCAGGGGCGAAATCATGGAACGGATCGCCCATGCTGCGGCCAAGATCTTGGCCAGACAGGGCATTGCGGGCCTTACCCACCGCGCCGTCGCCGCGCAGGCCGAACTGACTCTGGGCGTCGTGTCCTATAATTTCCGGTCGAGTGCAGATCTGGCCCGCGCGGCGTTCGAAGTGATCTATCGCCAGGCCGTCGCACTGAGCGGAGGTGCAGTAGCGAAAGAGGAGAACAGTGCGGCATTGGACCTGACCATGTCCCCCGGCGATCATCGCGCGATCGCGAAAGTGCTGCCGGCTCTGGACGAACTGTTGGTGGCTGTTGCCCGTAGCCCGGATATGCGCGCCTTCGCACCGCAGTTGCGCTATTGGCGCGGTCGCACGAGCCGGGGCGCACTCCAGGCGATGATCGGTCCCAAACGGCCGGTATCCCATCTCGACGGCGCGCTGTTCTCGGGCCTCATGACCGGCCATCGCAGGATTTGCATAGGGCTGCCCGCTGAAGACGCATGGGTCATGAGCAACCAGCAAATCTTACGCTTGCAGGCCGTGCTGGGTGCAGGAACATGTGTGGATACAGAAGGCCGTTGAGGTTCTGGACGCTCATTCATGTCAGCGAAATGCGCACGGTGCCCGATCAAGGCCGCGTCCCGGCATGGGCTGCAATTGCGCCGAAAGCGCTCTTATTTCCAGCCATTGTACCATAGGAGCAAGGCACTATAAGCGGCAACCTCGTCCTCTTGCAAAGCATCTCTTCTGGGAGAACGTTGTAAAATAGGTTAGGATGCCTTAAATCTGGGGGGAGGCGGATATAGACGCGCTGGCGCTTATCGGACTGGCAAGCAGTGTCAGCCTTCTATCTGGCTGGCGGCTATATCTATGCATATTTGCCACGGGCCTGGCCATGCGAACCGGCTGGGTCGCGCTGCCCGAGCATCTCCATGGCCTTGCCATCCTTGCCAATCCGTGGGTGATCGGGGTGGCCGCGATCGGTCTGGTTGCCGAATTCTTCGCGGACAAGATCCTTTGGCTGGATTCTATCTGGGACGGTATTCACACGTTGGTACGCCCGGTTGGCGGCGCCCTGCTTGCCATGGCGATCGTGGACCCACAGGATCCAGCCTGGCAGATTGTGAGTCTGTTGCTCGGCGGCAGTGCGGCGCTGTTGACCCATGGCGCCAAGGCGGGCACGCGCGCCGTCGTCAACACCAGCCCTGAACCCGTGAGCAATGTTGCCGTGTCCCTCGTGGAAGATACCGCGACAGGCACGCTGCTGCTGTTTTCACTCTATAACCCGGCAATTGCGATAATCGTCGCACTGTTTCTGGCCGTCGCGGCCATTGCCACCCTACTGCTGCTGCGCCGGATCTGGCGGCGTATGCGCGCAATTTCATCGGGTGTACCCGGTGGAGGAAAGGAGCCGCCACAGCCCATTGGCGGGTCCTGATTGTCAGGATTAATGGGCTTCGCAAGCAGGAGAACAGGAATGGATTATGGAATTATCGGCTGGATTGTCGTTGGCCTGATCGCGGGCGCCCTTGCGAAGTGGATCATGCCTGGAAAAGATCCCGGCGGCATTATCGTCACGATATTGATCGGGATCGCCGGCGGCTTGCTGGGGGGCTTCATCGGCACCAAAATTGGCATTGGCGGCGGCAATATTGTCAATATTCTGCTGGCGACTGCGGGCGCCGTGATTCTTTTGTGGATCTACAGGCTCGTCAAGAGCCGGACTGCCTGATCCGGAAGTGAAACGGGTGGAGAGGCCATGCCTCTCCACCCGCCATTTCATATCAGGATCGACGCTGTGGCGTGCCCATGGTCAGCGGCCGGTGAATTTCCGTGCCAGGCCGGCCTTACCGACTGAGCCGTGCCTGAAGCATGAGAAAATGACGATCTGGCGGAGTAATCCGTCGACGTTTTCATGATTGGCATGCTGCGGAGAGTCAGCTAGTCGAACTGTTGCCTCCAAAACTGGCCAATTTGCTGAAAGTCAGCTTTCCGGCTGAAAGTAAAGAAAACTGCCGTTTTCTTCGCTTAGACATGGCGACTGGCATGGTCCGATGCCGTTAAAAGGGCTATCTAATCCGAGCTCGCATGACATCAACGCCTTCGATGTCCGCAGCAAGAATATAAGCATTGCTGCTTTTTCTGCTATTTTCATCGGGTGGATCAGGCAGCATTGAACTTTGGCGCGGGACTTACGACCGGGCTGGCAGATTTGCCCAATCGCCGTGCGATCAGGGCGCAGGCGATCAGCTGCAACAGGTGAAATAACATAAGTGGCAAAATGAGTTGCCCGACCTGGGTTGCTGGAAAGAGAACGCCAGCTATAGGAACCCCAGCGGCCAGGCTCTTCTTCGACCCGCAGAATAAAAGGACGATTGCCTCCTCCCTGCTAAATCCACATATTTTGCCGATGACATAGGTGAATGTCAGAATGACACCAAGGAGCAATAGACAAAGGCTGGCGACGAGCAGCACAGTCTCGACTGACAACTGGTGCCACAACCCTTCCACAACTGCGGCGCTGAAAGCTGTGTAAACGACGAGCAATATCGAACCCCGGTCAACATAGGTTATTGACGTCTTGTGCCGAGCAACAACGGCGCCGATAACGGGCCGGAGCAGATGCCCTGCAAGAAACGGCAGAAGCAATTGCAGCAGGATCGTTTCGACGGAATGGAGCGAGAGCGACGCGCCTCCCCCCTGCATCAGTAACGCAACCAATGATGGCGTGATCACGATGCCCAAAAGGTTGGAAAAGGAGGCGCTGCAAATTGCAGCCGCGACATCGCCACGGGCAATAGACGTGAACGCAATCGACGACTGCACGGTCGACGGCAACAGCGTCAGGAACAACATGCCTGTCGCCACGAGGGGTACAAGCCCTGGAACCACGCTGATGCCGAGGCCAAGCATTGGAAAAAGGACGAACGTCGTCATCAGAACGGTCAAATGCAGGCGCCAATTGGCCGCGCCTATGATGATCGCCTCCCGCGATAATTTTGCACCATGCAGTAAGAACAGCAGGACTATGCCTATGTCGGCCGCTCCTTCAAACCATTGTGCTCCAACGCCCCGTGCGGGCAGGATTGAAGCAAGCCCGACAGTCGCCAGCAGCGCAAGAATATAGGGATCGACAAGGGCAATCAGTCTTTTCATGACAATGCGTCCGTGAGACAGGTCCAGCGATACCCGCTCAAGAGGTGCTGCCTTCCAAACTGACATGCGCGGAAACCACCTTCCAGCCATCGGGGAATTTCGCCCAGGTCTGGGTCTGGCGACCGCGCCGATCGCTGTTTTCGCGGAAAAATTCTGCATCGGCTGTGGCGAAGCTGTCGCCATAGACGGTGATCGCGACCCTCCCCAGCGTGCGCTGCGGCGATCCGCCACGCCCTTTGCGGAATGCGCGTATCTCCTCGATCCCATACAGCACCTCGCCCACGCCATAACGGTTGGTGGTCGGCGCATCGTGGAACAGCGCATCCATCGCGGGCACGTCGTCCGTCATCAGCGCGCGCTCATATTCCATGAACGCGGCCGTGACTTCGGTGAGCAAGATCGGGTCGTCTATGATCATGTGGGGTGGACCTCCATCCAGTGGCGGGCAATGTCGATGCGGCGCGCGACCCAGGCATCCGGACAAGCGATCACATGGTCGAGAAAGCGGGCGAGCGCGCGGGCGCGGGCCGGCCGGCCGGCGATACGGCCGTGCAGACCCACCGACATCATCCGGCCCCCTTCCTCGCGCAATTGATCGAACGTGTCGCGCAGGTAGCGGAAGAACTGCTCGCCTTCGGTAAAGCCATTATAGGCGACCATCTTCATATCGTTGGCGTCGAGCGTATAGGGGAGGATCAACTGAGCATGGCTGTGCCGCCGATCATAATAAGGCAAGTCGTCGGCATAGCTGTCGGCATCATAGACAAAGCCCCCCTCCTCCGCGATCAAGCGGGCGGTATTGGGCGACGTGCGCCCCTGATACCAGCCTAGCGGTCGACTGCCTGTTAACGCCGTGTGCAACGCGATTGCCTGGGCAATATGGGCGCGCTCGACATCCTCCGGCACATATTGATAATCAATCCAGCGCAAGCCGTGGCTGGCGACCTCCCAGTCCTCCGCCAGCATCGCGTCGACAGCATCCGGGTTCAGTTCCATGGCTTTTGCCACACCGAAAACGGTCAGAGGCAGGCGCCGTTCAGTAAACAGCCGATGGAGCCGCCAGAAGCCTGCGCGACTGCCATATTCATAGAGGCTTTCCATGGCCATCGCACGAGCCGGATGGCTGGCCGCACCGACCATCTCCGACAGGAAGGCCTCCGATCCCTTGTCCCCATGAAGGACGTTGTTCTCGGCACCCTCTTCATAATTGATGACAAACTGCACCGCAATGCGTGCGCCGCCGGGCCAGCGGGGATCGGGCGGGTTGGCGCCGTAGCCGACAAAATCGCGGGCTTGGCTCATCCTTCCCACGCCTGCGTCGCGGCCCTGATTGCAACGCCGCCGGGCAACGCAAATCCCTCTGCGGCGAGGCACGCCTCCAATGCGCCGAGCGTCAGCAGCACCTTGTGCAGCATGGCGTTATATCCCATTGCGCCAATCCGCCAGATACGCCCCTGCAACGGGCCGAAGGCCGTGCCGATCTCTATCTGAAACTGCCCGCGCATGGCGGTACGGACCCGCTCGCCGTCAACCCCGTCTGGAATGTAAACGCCGGCAACGTTGGTCATTCGGTGACGGTCATCGCCGAAGAGAGAGAGGCCCATGGCCTGCAACCCCGCCGCCATGGCACGTCCGGCGGCCGCATGGCGAGCGTAGCGCGCCCCCAGCCCTTCTTCCAGAACCGTGCGCGCGCATTCGCGTGCGGCATAGAGCATGGTGGTGGCTTCTGTATGATGATTGAGGCGCTTGTCCGACCAATAGTCCATGATCATGGCCAGATCGAAATAGTTGGAGCCGATACGCGGCCCGACACCGTCGGCCATGTGGGCGGTACGGATACCCTGTTCGACATGGCGGCGTGCGAATATCCGTTCGGCGGCCAGTGCCGACACCGTGATCGGCGCCGACCCGGACGGTCCACCAAGACATTTCTGCAGACCGCCAGTAACGATATCGACGTCCCAGCGGTCCGCGGCGATCTCCATGCCGCCAATTGTCGCGGTGGCGTCGACATAGCTCAAGGCACCAGCCGCGCGACAGAGTGCGCCAATCCCTTCCAGCGGCTGTGTCATGGTGGTAGATGTGTCACCATGAACGCAGGCGACGAGTGAGGGGCTGGTCCGCTCAATCGCAGCGGTGATCGCGTCCATCGACACGACTTCGCCCCAGGGCGCGTCAACGGTCGCAATCATCGCGCCAATACGCAACAGGATTTCCGTCAGCAGCAACCCGAAACGCCCGAAATTTACCACCAACACGCGATCGCCGGGCGAAACCAGCGAAACCAGTGCGGCTTCGATCCCTGCTCGCGCGGTTCCGTCGACCAGGAAGGTCCAGGGATTGGCCGTTCCAAAAATCGGGCGATAGAGCGCCATGACCTGATTCATATAGGCCGTCATTTCGGGATCGAACTGGCCCAGCAGGTCGGCCGACATGGCGCGCAACACGCGGGGATGGGCGTTGATCGGACCCGGCCCCATCAGTAACCGCTGAGGCGGGTTAATCTCTCCGAACAGGTCGAATGGCAGGTCAGTCGTCACACGCGGCTCCCAGTCTATCGATAAACCCCAGCATGACGCGCAAGGCAATTTCAACGTCGGCGGCGTCCACATGCTCGGCAGGATTATGGCTGATGCCGTTGCGGCACCGGATGAACAGCATGGCAGTGGGGCAGAGAGCGGCCATCACCATCGCGTCATGCCCGGCACCCGAGACAACGCGGCGCACCGACTGCCCTTCAGCCGCGACCGCATCGTCCATCAGGTCCATGAGCGCCGGGTCGCAGGGGCTGGCGGGTAGGTCGTGGATGCGCTTGATGGCGAAGCCCAGCCCCCTCGTATCGGCGATACCAGCGATGCGATCCAATATCGCTTCGGCAGCCTCGTCCCGTCGCGCCGCATTGCCTGACCGTATATCTATGGTGAATTCGACCGATCCGGGAATGACATTGGCCGCGCCCGGCGCGGCAGCGATCTGGCCGACGGTCGCTACCAGATCGGAAGCCGCCAAACGTGCGACATCCTCGACAGATAATATCATCTCAGCGGCGCCCGCCAGCGCATCGCTGCGCAGGGTCATGCTGGTCGTACCGGCATGACCCGCTGCCCCGCGCACGGCGACCATGTAGCGCAACTGCGCTGCGATGCCGGTGACGGTGCCCACAGCAAGCCCCTCCGCCTCCAGCACCGGTCCCTGCTCGATATGCGCCTCAAGGTAAGCCCGCACCGAGCCGGGTGCGCGGGCCGCTGACAGATAGCGCGCCACGTCCACGCCCGCATGGGCCAGCGACACGCCGTCCCTGTCGGCGATTACCAGTGCTTCGGGGGCAAGCGTTCCCGCGACGGCGCGACTGGTGAGCATCGCAGCAGGAAAGCGCGATCCTTCCTCATCGCCAAAGGCGATGACCTCGATTGCGAATGGAAGGCGCGCATCATTCCGATGAAGCGCGTCCACCGCCTCGATGCCAAGCATGATTCCGAGCGGCCCATCATAGCGTCCCGCGTCGCGCACGCTATCGAGATGGCTGCCGATCAGCAACGTGGGCGCGTCCGGGACGGTGCCCTCATACCGACCGACGAGATTGACGGCGGGATCGCGTGTCACCGCCATCCCCGCCTCGACCATCCATTCCGCGACCGCCTGTTGAGCGGCATAATAAGCCGGGGTCAGATAACCACGGTACAGCCCGCCATCCATGCCGCTATAAGGCGCAACGCCCAGCGCATCGCACCGGGCCACGGCCCGCAGGCCTCCCCTTACCATGCAGCCACCTGCCCATCGCTGCGCGGGTCCGTCGCACCCTCCAGCAAGCCATCGGGATGGCGAACGATTGCGCCGGCATGGCCCATCATGGCGGTCAATGGTCCGACACGCTCCACATCGTGACCGGCTGATGCCAATCGATCATAGAGGCCGGGATCGAAGCCGTCTTCCAGCTTCAGCGTCGTGCTTTGCATGCCCCATGTACGCCCCAGCAGCCAACGCGGCGCACTGACTGCCTTTTGCAGCCCGACACCGAAACGGGCGTAGCGGGTGAAGAGGGCTGCTTGTGTCTGCGGCTGCCCCTCGCCGCCCATCGTGCCATAGGCCATGATACGCCCGTCCTCGAAACGCGCCAGCGCGGGGTTGAGCGTGTGGAAAGGCTTACGGCCTGGTGCGAGGGCATTCCAGCCGTCGGTGGCGATCGTGAACGAGCTCCCGCGATTTTGCCAGGTGATCCCGCTCTGCGGCAGAACAATACCGGACCCGAATTCGAAATAGGTCGACTGAATGGCGCTGACCACGCGGCCATCACTATCGGCGGCAGCGAACCAGCAGGTATCGCCCTGCGCCGACGAACGCGGCCAAGCAGACGCACGTGCCGCGTCGATGCCCGCCGCCAGCGCATCGAGCGCGGCGCCGTCGTTCAGCAGGCCTTGCCAGTCGAAATCATGATAGGCCGGGTCCCCGACATGTGTGTCGCGAAGCAGGAACGCCTGCTTGGTCGCCTCCACGAGTCCGTGGATATGATCGAACCCGTCCACATCCTCGGCATGCAGCCGATCGAACAGCGCAAGGATCATCAACGAGGCGAAGCCCTGGGTCGGCGGTGCACTGTTGAACAGCTCGATGCCAGAAATACGCGCACGCAACGGCTCCGGGCGGCTGGCGACATGGGCAGCCAGATCCTCTCGCGACACAGGGCTACCGAGCGCGGCAAGGTCGTCCGCGATCATTCTGCCGAGAGCGCCAGTATAGAAATCCGCAAGGCCATTTTCGGACAGCATTCGCAGTGTCTTTGCGAGTGCAGGCTGGCGCAACCTTTGTCCTTCTACCAGCGGCCGCCCATCCGGCTCAAAGATCGTCGCATAGCTGCCCGGCTGGCTGCGCAACTCCGGTCCCTTCGCCGCTGCAATCGCTGCGCCACCCGCCGTCACCGCTACGCCCTCTTCGGCATGGTGGATTGCATCGCGCAACAGTCGAGCGAGCGGCAGCCTGCCATCCCCCGTCTCCAGTGCCGCTGCCCAGCCGGAAATCGTCCCCGCGACCGTATTCGCCGCCAGCGGCCCGCGTGTCGGTATGGCGTCATAGCCGGCATAGAGCGAAAGGTCCGCCCTCGCGGCGGCGCCACCACAGCCATGAATGGAATGGGCGGTGCCGCAAGGCTCGGCAATCAACCAGAAGCCATCGCCGCCCATGCCGGTCATGTGCGGGTAGACCACGGCAAGGCATGCCGCGACCGCCACCGCCGCCTCCACTGCATTGCCGCCATCGCGCAGCACGTCGCGCCCCGTCTGACTGGCCAGATGATGCGGGGACGTCACCATACCCCTGTAGGATTTCGGCGTGTTATGCATCATGCCTTCACCAACACTGCACCATCATGGCCAAGGCCCAACAGCCCCCTTGCTTCCAGGCTGGCGGCAAAATCGAACAATCGCGCTTCACTGCCCGGCGCGCCGACAAGCTGTACGCCCAGCGGCAGCCCGGCGCTGAAGCCTAGGGGCGCTGCGACCACAGGCAAGCCTGCAAAATTCAGCGGTTGGGTGAAGAAGCCCAGATTGGCGCGTGCCGGGACACGCTTGCCCGATATCTCGATCATCGGATCGTCGATCAAGGGCGCCGGACCGACTGTCGTCGGCGCAATCAAAATATCGTAGCGGGTGAAGAGATCGGCCACCTGCTTTTTGAACAAACTGCGAAACAGGTCCGCATCGCGATAGGCCGCTACCGGCAGCGCAGCCCCGGCAATCAGGCGATCGCGGGTTGCCGAATCGAAATCAAGCGCGCGGGTTCGCAAGGCAGGCAGGTGCCGATGCCCACCTTCCGCCGCAGTCATCAGGAATGCCGCCGAACGCGCCTGCTCGACATTGGGCAGTTCCACGATAGGCAGTCCGCCGAGCTGAGCGTCCAGTGTCGAAAGGGCGATGGCCAAGTCGGGATGCAGATTATCGGCGAACCAGCCGCCAAGGCGGGCTATTCTGGGTGTGCCCTTCGAAGGACTTGATCCTTCTGGAGATAGCACGGCGGTGACGGCTGCCAGATCAGCGACTGATCGCGTCATTGGCCCGATATCATCGAAACTATTGACGAAAGGGAAAACCCCCTGCATCGGCAATCCGCCGTGGGTCGGTTTCAATCCCCAGATGCCGCACAGGCTGGCGGGGATACGGATCGACCCGTTGGTGTCGGAACCCAGCGTGAAGGGCAGCATGCCCGCCGCAACTGCAGCGGCCGATCCACCTGACGACCCCCCCGCCAGCCTGGTCGGATCATGCGGATTGGTGGTCGTTCCCCAACAGGCGTTGATCGTAGCAAAGCCATAGGCGAATTCATCCATGTTGAGCGTCGCGACCAGCACGGCCCCCGCCGCGCGCAGTCGACAAATCGCCTCTGCGTCCGCGGTAGCGACCGCTGCACTGCGACGCATTGCGGCGCCCGCCGTCGTCGGCAGTCCGCTCACGTCAAATAGATCCTTCACGCCATAGGGCACACCCGCGAGCGGGCCAGGGTCAAGCCCCGCCGCACGTTTCGCGTCCACGGCGGCGGCTTCCGACAGCGCACGCGCTTCCAGCAATCGGGTCACGGCGTTGATGACGGGGTCCATCGCGCGGATACGCAGGATCGCCGACCGGGCCTGCTCGACAGCCGTAGTGCGGCCTTCATGCACGGCCTTGGCTATCGCAATGACGCCGGGAAGCATGCGCGCGATCATGCGGCTTCCCGATCCGGCCGGTCGGTCAGATTGGCCCAGTGCGTCATTAATACTGCCCAGTTGTCGGCCAGCGCCGTCAATGCGGCCGGATCCGCTTGTATGCCAAGCGACCGAACGATGGCCTCGGTCACCGTTGGCGACGGCACATTCTCTTGCGATTGCGGCATGATCGCTATGCTCAGGCTACCGCGTCAGGCAGCGCTCCGGCGGCCAGGTTGCCGCCATGGAACACCGCCTTGCGTGGGGCCTGTCGGGCGACGGCTTCCGCCGAGCAACTTGCCGGCACCAGCACCATATCAGCGGCATCGCCTGGCTTGGGCCAGACCTGCTCGCCAGCCGCGTTCAGCGACGTCGGGCCACCCGTCGCGATCTTGAGGGATTGCGAGATGCCATATTCGTCACTCCAGCCGTAAAGTTGGCAGGCCAGCTTGGCCTTTTCCAGTACATCGCCCGATCCAAACACGGACCAATGATCCATGACGCTGTCTGTCCCGGTATAGACCTTGACCCCCTTTGCCAGCAGGCCGGGGATGGGCATGATGCGACCGCCAAACGGCAGGGTGGAGGCCACGGAGATATCGAGCGCGGCTAGACGCGTCGCCAGCTCTGCCAGTTCCGGCTCGGAGAGCGACATGAGCGAGAAGCTGTGGCTCAGCGTGACTTTGCCCTTCAGGCTTGGTTCGCGCTCCACCGTGTCGGCGATCCGCCGGATCGCCGCGATTCCGCTCGCGCCCGGTTCATGTAAGTGGATGTCGACGCCCTTCTTCATGGTGATGGCGATATCCATCATCGCGTCGACCGACTTTTCCATGCCGCCATCGACCGCAGTCGGGTCGATCCCGCCGACATGGGTTGCGCCGGCCGCCATCGCCGCGCGCATCGTGGGGATCAGGTTGGCGCTGACCAGCCCGTGCTGCGGGAAGGCGACGATTTCATGCCCGAAGGTCGCGTTCCGCTGTTCAAGCGCATGCCTGAGCAGTTCGACATGTTTGGTGCCGATCACCGGATCGACATTGCACTGACTGCGCGCGAAGGTGGTGCCGTTTCCCTGTAACAGTTCAACCAGCTTGCTCGCACGCTCCTCCAGCGTAGGCAGCATCTTTGGCAATAGCGTGTTTTCCAGCTTGATCTGCCCCGCGATCCCGCCCTTGCGCTTGCGCGGGGGAACCCAGGGGCCGCCATAGAAGGTCTTGTCCAGATGAATGTGCATGTCGCGGAAAGAGGGAAGCAGCAGCATCCCGCCACCATCCCTGACGGCAAGGCCCACAGGGAGCGCGCCACCGTCAGGGATGACGGCGGCGATCTTGCCCTGGCGCACGACAATTGCCGCCTTTTGCGTGAGGGTGCCGATCACCTCCCCCGCTTCCCGCGCATAGCCTGTTTCCAGCACGATATTCTTCAACACATAGTCGGGCGCCAGTGTTGCCTTCGCCTGTGTCGCTTTTGCCTGTTCGGCCAGCGCAGGCATGGCCCCCAGTGCCCCGACCGCCACTGTGGCGGTAAGGAGACTGCGGCGGGAGAGGTCGATGCTGTGCGTCATGGATGCGATCCCGAAGATTGGAGTGGAAACAGGAGGATAGGTCAGAATTTGAAGCGTGCGCCGATCTTCATCTGCCAGACAGATTGGGTGTTGAAGCTGGTGGCGGCGCGCCCGGCAAAACTGTCATATTGGTAGAAGTCGCCCACGGTCGCGCAGTTGCCCGCAATCTGGCAGTTACGGGCCGCGACGTTGGCGGACACGAACGGGTTGGGCACCTGTTGCATCACGCCCCATTTCTTGTTCAGTAAGTTACCGAAATTTTCGATGTCCAAATAGACTTCCGCCTTTGCGCCTTCGGGAAAGAAGCCGGGAATTTCCTGACTGATCCGCAGGTCAATCGTGGTGATCGGCGGCGCCTTGAAAGCATTGCGAGGGGCAATGTCGCCAGCATATTTCAACAGTTTCGTACGCTTGAGAAAAGCGTTGAACGCGGCAAGATCAAAGCCGGGGGCATAGCGCACGATCGAATCGCTGGTCGCGGTGACGACGCCATTGTCTGCCTTGGGCACATAAAGCAGCTGACGGTTGCGGGAAGCGAGCGCGCCATTCTCGCCCACCAGCCTATCGGCGGCGATGTTCGCGTTGGCGGCGACATCATAGGTGTAGCTGAAAGGCTGGCCCGAACGCCGCTGGGCAAAAACCGTAAGCCGCGTCTTGTAGTCACCGAAGAAGGCATGGTCATAGCTGGCCGACAGCTTTGTCATATGGGTGAATTCATAGTTGGACCGCGCAATCGCCGGGTCGTTCGGGTCCGACGTCGCAACGCCGCTATAGTTGGACGCGGCCACCGTGGTGATGCCCGGATTCATGTCCTTCGAACTGATATAGGTATGCGACACCTGCGCCTGCAATCCGTCGAGCGGCCCCTGGGTCCAGCGCTTGCTCAGCGCCAGCCCGACCTGATTGGCATAGCCCTGATGCGTGTTGGTGACGAGGATATCGTTGCGGTTTTCGCGCGTCGACAGGAAAGTCGGACGTCCGTCGGGCGCGGCTGGTCCAGGGTTCGCCTGGGCATAGAGGTCGATCCAGGCGACTGCGTCCTTCACCTCTGTATGGATATATTCCGCCGCGACCATCCACCCGTCGCCAAAGCGTCCCAGGTCGAAATGCTTCTGCGCGCCGATCGACATCTTCCACGAGGACTGCGGCTTGAAATCCTTGTCGAGCACATTGATCAGCCCCTGTCCGCGCTGAGCGCTGATGGTGTTGAGATTCTGCACCGCCGGGTTGACGTTCAGGCCATCGACATTGGTAAGCGCGGCCAGGCAAGCAGACGATTCTGCGGCATTGCGCGTACAGTTTACATTCCCCAGCATCATGCCGGTGTTATAGAAGGTGTTGGCAGTCCACACGGTTGGCGATCCACCGCCAAACAGGCCGACACCGCCATAAACCGTCAAGCTGGGATCGGGCTTCCAGTTAAAGCCGATGCGCGGTTGCAGGATATGCTTGCCGTCGAGATTTTCGGTGTTGGAAATGCCGTAGCGCTGCATCACCACCGGATTTTCAGCCGGACGATCCGACTGCTCGAAGAAATCGTAGCGCAGGCCAGCCTTCAGCGTCAGTTCGGGCAGGACCGCCCACTCATCCTGTAGATACAGGGTGTTGGTCGTGGTGTGGGCGGTGAAACCGGCCTCCGACTTCTCGTTGCTCTGTGAATTGGCGTAGCTGAGCGATGACGCCAACTTGGCTCGCAGGTCCGCGATTGAGTTGAAAGTGTAGGCGCCATTGGCGTTCTGAACGAACAAATCCCAGATCTTCAACGTCTCGCGCTCATAGCCGCCGGTGATGCGATGCGCCCCGGTATTGTAGGTCGCCTTGGCGCGATATTGCTGGAGGTAGGTGGTCAGTTCGTTCGCCTGATAGGAGGCGTCGGTGCCTGCATAAATGCTGGGGCCCGTCATCGTGCCGTTCAGGAAAACACGGAACTGGGCGAAATCATTGCCTGCCAGCGGCCGACCCGGATTGTCCATTTTTTTGTAGGACGCGCTGATTTCGGTGCTGAAATTGTCACTCCAGTCCGAGAATATCTGCGCCTTATAGACCCACAGGTTATTCTGTCGTTCGATCCACTTGGACAACAGGCCCAGCGATGTGCTGGTGCCGGTCAACGTGTTGCCGCTCGACTGGATCGTGGATCCCTTGGTCTGTTGGTAGGAAAAGACTGCACGGTGGCCATCGGTCACGTTCCAGTCGACCTTGGCGAAAATCTTTTCGTCATTGCTGGGCAGCTTGGTGGCCTCATAACCTAGCGGGTCGAAGCCATAGACGTCCGTGATGATCTGCCGCACTTCATTGGCCTGCGCAACGCTGACGCCGGGCACTTGGTTGGCGAAATCCGAACCCGTCGGGCCAACCAGTGAGGGTTCGCTGCGCTTGAACTTTTCGTAGTTGAGCGTGAAGAACAGGGTGTCCTTGATGATCGGACCAGTCAGCGTGACACCAAAAGTCTTTTCGGAGAATTTACCGCCAAGCTGGCGCGACTGGCGCGATCCATCCTGGAAGTCGGTATAGCGAAAACCGTTACCCTGCAGCTTGTCGCCGGTAAATTCGTAAAAGGCGACGGCGTGGAACTGATTGCCGCCCGACTTGGTGGTGGCGTTGAGCGTACAGCCGCCAAACTGGCCGTAATTGACGTCATAGGGTGCCAGTTCGACACCCAGCGTTTCTACGACATCGAGTGAAATGGGCGAGCGCTGGGTCGGATAGCCGTTGGCCTGTAAGCCGAAATCGTCATTCTGGCGCACGCCGTCGATCGTCAGCGAATTGGTACGGTTGTTGGCCCCGCCGCATACCAGCGCGTCATTGTTGGTGGGATCGATCGTGACGAACGGGTTCATCCGCGCCAGATCCTTCAAGTCGCGGCTGATCGACGGCGCAGCCATGATCTGCGCGGCGGAGAAGTTGGAACTGGGTCCGGTCTTCAGGTCGGTGCCGCCGACAGTGGCTGCGGTGACGACGATCGCCTGATCCTCGCCCAGCGTGAAATTGACCTGATAGGCGTCGCCGGTGTTGATCGAAGGCACTTCGATCGACCGCGTGCCCAGATCGGGCGAGGTCGCCGTCACGGTGTAAGGACCGCCGGGGCGCAGGTTGCGCGCGGCAAATACGCCGTCCGTGCTGGTCACGGCGCTGGTTGTGGTGCCCGACGGCACATGGACGATCGTGATAGGCGCATTGCCGACGGCCGCGCCGTCCGGGCCGGTGATCCGCCCGTTGATCGCGCCGGTGATGACCTGCGCCTGCACCATGGACGGCGCGGCGACCATACCCAGGCTGATTGCGCCAAAGGCGACGCCGGACGCGAGTTTAGCGATGCGTATCATCTTCACCCCTTCAGATGTTGTGCAGCAGCATCCTCTGGCCGGGCATTGCCCCGTACCGCCCTGCCGCTCCCTTGCGGCCCTGCCTTGCCGAATCAGTCATAAGGGAAAAAGCGTCGATCATCCAAGGTAAAATCGTCAACGATATTATAAAAAGTCGATAACGTTGTTTTTGCATCCACATTAGCTGGACGCGGCAGCGCGCTGGCGCAGGATTACCATCGCTGCACCGCTGGACTCATTGATTGTTTGGTTTTTTAAGAATGAATCGTTGACGATTCATGGGCGCTTTTGCGCTAGATTCGATCGATCTCGGTAACGCGGGCATCATCGCCGCTTTCCAGAGCGAATCGATCGCGGGTCTTCATGTAGAAACTGGCGCCGAAACGCCCCACCGGGAAATAGTCCTGAAGGTTCACGCGCCACGCCTGCGTGTCAATCAGCCCGTTGCGGGCATGCATATGCAGAATACGGCCGAAGAAGATGTAACGACTGTCCGTCTCTACCTTCTCCCATAGCGCGCATTCGAAGGCCACCGGCGCCTGCGCAATGCGCGGCGGGGTGATGGCCAGCGATGGCTCGGCGGCAAAACCGACAAGGTCAAGTTCGCTCTGGTCGGAGGGTAAGGCCGTGCCACAGTCGTGCATTTGCCGCGTGATCGGCTCATCGGTCATATGGACCACAAATTCGCCCGATCGCAGGATGTTGGCGGCCGTGTCCTTGAGCGTTCCGTCGGTCAACCGGTTGATGCTGATCATCACCAGCGGCGGATCCTCACCCATCATCGCGAACATGCTGAAGGGTGCAGCATTGACCACGCCCGCGGCGTTCACCGTCGTCACCAGCGCGATGGGCCGGGGCACTATCAGGCTCGCCATCAATTTATAGCGCTGATACGCCGTGATCGCTGCGAAATCGACATGCGTCTGTGCAGCGACGCCGGCATTGGTGGCCGCGTCGCTCATCCCAGATTGAGCATCTGGGCGAGCGTCTGGGCCGACGTCCCATGGTTGAGGCAGATCCGATCCTCCAGGCTGCGCAGATGCCGCCCCATTTCGGCCCGAGCCGACGCGACATCGCCCTTGGCGATATATTCAACGATCTTCCGATGCTCGGCATGTTCGCACGCCGCATTGCCCACCGGCTCGTAGAGCGCGACGATCAGCGAGCAGCGCGACATCAGTTCTGTCAGATAATTGATCAGGATCGGATTGCCCGCCAGCGCCGCGATTTTCAGGTGAAATTCGCGCGCGCAGGCCGCCCATGTCGGCTGATAGGGACTTTGTGTCACCTCATGCTCATGGTCGAGCAGATGGTTGAGCGCGGCGATGTCGGCCTTGTTATGGCGCTTGGCAGCCAGTTCGACGATCGACACCTCCAACGCGCGCCGCGCTTCGAAAATCTGCCGGGTTTCTTCCGGCGTCGGAGCGGCGATCACCGCGCCTCTATTGGGCCGCAATTCGACGATCCGGTCATGCTCCAGCCGTTGCAGCACCTTGCGCACCACCGCGCGGCTTACGCCGAACAGGTCGCACAGCGCGGGTTCAGGCAGCTTCGTGCCTGGCGTCAGCCGCTGGTTCAGCACGCTGTCGAACACCGTCTGATAGATATGCTGTTCTATATCCGTACCCTTTTCAGGTGCGCTTGCAATCAGGCCGCTGGTGCCAGCTTCCGGCGCCGCCGGGTCTGCACTCTGCCTGGGCTTGGGTGATTTGGTCTTGGTCATCTGTTCCACTGCCTGCTTGCCCGTCACCCAAACCGAATGGCCTCGGCGTTCCCGGCATCCTGCGTCTCCGCCGGATCCACGCCTTATAGAATTGACGGGTATCCGATAACAGCCTTGCACCAGAATATTGCAAGTTTGCAAGATAAAATGATGGACAAAATATCATTCAAATCGTCAACGATTTTTAGTTGATATGTTTCGACGCCTTGCTAAGCAAAGGAAGACGACAAGGACAGAAGGGCTTCGCCGTGATTCACCCCAACCGCCGTGCAATGCTGACCGGCATGATCCTCGCGACCGCCGGTATGACCTTGGGCCTTGGCGCCTGCGGAAGTGGCGACACGATCAAGGTGGGTCTGATCACAGCCCTTTCCGCCCAGTCGGCGCGGTCGGGCGAAGCGATTACGCGCGGCCTGACTATCGCCATTGACGAGATCAACGCCAGCGGCGGCCTGCTCGGCAAGAAATTGGAACTCATCCGTCGCGATGATGAAAGCAATCCGGCCAAGGGCGTGATCGCCGCACGGGAGCTGATCCACAAGGAGGGCGTCGTGCTGCTGTTCGGCGGCCTCGACACGCCAGTCGCCCGCGCGATCGTGCCGGTGGCGACCGAGGCGGGTGTACCCTTCATCATTCCGTGGGCGGCGGGCACGGCGATCACCCACAATGGCACCAATCCCAACTACGTCTTTCGGGTCTCTGCCGTGGACGAACAGGTGGACAAGGCAATGGTGACGTTCGCCACCGCCAATTATGCGGCCAAACGTCCCGGTCTTATCCTGCTCAACAACCCTTGGGGGCAGTCCAATGAAAAGGGATTGAAGACCGCGCTCGGCGCCGCAGGCCTGCCCGTCGCGGGATCGGAAAAGTTCGAGGCATCCGATGTCGATCTTGGCCCGCAGCTTGGCCGCCTGCGCGCGGCGGACGCCGATGTCCTGATGCTGGTCGCTACCGTCGGCCCGTCGGCCCAAGTGGTGAAGGCTCTCGATCAGATGGGTTGGGACGTGCCGGTGGTGTCCCATTGGGGTCCGGCTGGCGGCCGTTTCGGCGAGTTGGCGGGTCGCAGTGCATCGCGGGTGAAATTCGTCCAGACCTACAGCTTCTTTGGTCCATCGACCCCGGTGCGGGACAAGGTGATGAAGGCACTTCAGGCAAAATATCCGGACATCAAGGGGCCGGGCGATGTCACGCCCGCCGTCGGTGTCGCCAACGCTTACGACGCGATGCAGCTTGGCGCACTGGCGATCAAGGCCGCCAATTTGCTCGACGGCAAGGCGGTGCGTGACGGCTTTGCGAAGATCGGGCGCTATGATGGTCTCATCAAAAGCTACGACCGGCCCTTCGCCGATGGCCATCATGACGCATTGACCGATGCCGACTATATCTGGGCAGAGTTTGATGGCGACCGTATCAAGCCCATCCCCTCGCGCCCGGTGGCCTGACCGGCAATGGACAGCCTTTCCGTCCTGTTGAGCGGCCTGGCGCTGGGCAGCGTCTATGGCCTAGTCGCCTTGGGGTTCCATATCAGTTGGTCCGTCTGTGGCGCGGTGAATTTCGCGCAGGGCAGCAGCGCCATGATGGGCGCGGTCGCGACATTCATGCTCTGGCAGGCGGGGCTGCCCATGCCGCTCGCCATCATTTTGGCGCTGATGCTGTGCGCCTTTTACGGCCTGCTGGTCGAGCAACTGGCGGTGCGCCCATTCCTGGCGCGCAGGTCTGACGCCTGGTTGATGGCCACGGTTGCGCTGGGCCTGGTGTGCGACAATGGGATGATGCTGGTCTTCGGCGCGGAGCCTCGCTCCCTGCCCTCCCCGCTTGCCACCGGCTCCGTGTCCGTGGCGGGCATGGACCTTGGCATCTATCCGCTGCATCTGTTGATGCCTGTGGTGGTGCTTGTGCTTGCCTGCGCTCTCGACCTTGTCCGTCGCAAGACGCTGGCGGGCATCGCGATGCAGGCGGTCGCCCAGAATCGCGATGCCGCCAGTCTGGTCGGCATCCCGGTTCCGATCATGATCGCCATCGCCTTCATGCTGTCCTCGCTTCTCGCCGGCATAGGCGGCATCCTGATTGCGCCGCTCGCCAACGTTCAGACTGATATGGGCGTCGTACTGGGCCTCAAGGCGTTCGCTGTCGCGATTCTGGGTGGCCTTGGTAACGCATGGGGCATCGTTGCGGCGGGCCTGCTCTTCGGCATGGCGGAAGCGGCCGTCACCCTGTCGCTGGGATCGGGCTTTACCCAGATTGTGACCTTTGCGTTGGTCATCGCCGCGCTAGCGATCCGGCCGCAGGGTCTGCTCGGTCGCGCGCTGGTTCGCAAGGCATGACCGCCGCGCTTCGCCTTGGCGGTGGCCTCGCCCTGCTGGTCGCCGTGATCGCCGCTGCCTGCGTCCTTAACGGCTATTATATCTTCGTGCTTGGCCAGATCGCTCTGCTGACGATCGTGGGCATCGGCCTGAATATCCTGATTGGCCTGAGCGGTCAGATTTCCTTTGGCCATGCCGGATTTTACGCACTGGGCGCCTATGCCGTTGCGATCCCCACGTCGCGGGGATGGCTGAGCTTCTGGATCGCCTGGCCGCTCGGCGCGCTGATCAGCGCAGCGCTGGGCGCGGTGCTGGCGCTGCCAGCGCTGCGCGTGAAGGGACCATATCTGGCGATGGTGACGATCGCTTTTGGGCTGGTCATCGAACAGTCGCTGGTCGAGTTCGAAGGGCTGACCGGCGGCCAAAATGGCATCTTGGATATCCCGACAATCTCGCTGGCAGGCCTTGCGCTGGGGGACAGGGGCACGGTGATCCTGGCGCTGGTAACGGCCGCTATCCTTTTCGTCTGTTTCCTTCGCCTGTCGCGCGGCAACTGGGGTGCTGCCCTGCGTGCGGTGCGCGATTCGGAAGCTGCCTCGGCCTCCATCGGCATCGACCCCATCCATGTACGGATCGTGGCGTTCGTCTTGTCCGCCTTTTGCGCGGGGCTTGCCGGTGGGCTGTTCGCGCCGATGGCGGCGTTCGTGACGCCGCAGAGTTTCAACCTCAGCCTGTCGATCCTGTTCGTGCTCGTCGTGGTGATCGGCGGCTCTGGTGCCCGCAGCGGCCCGATCATCGGCGCAATCGTCGTGGGCCTGCTACCTGAGCTGTTGTCGGCATTCGAAGCCTATCGACTGCTTGCCTATGGCGTCCTGGTCCTGATCGTCCTTTGGCTCGCACCGGGCGGCATCGCCGCCTTCCTCCCTCGCGCCAAGGCATCAAAGCCCGACAGCGAAGACGGGCGCACCATCGCCGATCTTCTGTTTGCGCGAGCGCGCAGGCCGCTGGGGGCGACAGGCCTCACCATCGCTTTTGGTGGCATCCGTGCGGTGAACAGCGTCGACCTGACGATAGCACCCGGCCAGGTCACGGCTCTCATCGGCCCGAATGGCGCGGGCAAGTCGACCGTGATCAACATGCTGAGCGGTTTCTACCGCCCTGATACGGGCGAGTGCCGATTGGGCGCCGATCGCCTGGCCCCCGGAAAGCCATTCTTCTCTGCACGCACCGGTGTTGCGCGTACCTACCAGCGCTCCGCACTGTTCGAGAGTCTGAGCATCGAGAACAATGTCATACTGGCCATGCGGCGCGGACGGTTGGGGCCGTTGCTGGCGGCGGGCGGAAAGGCCCTTGCGCTGGATGCCGCCCGGGCGCGCGGCCTGCTCCGCGCCTGCGGCTATCTGGGGTCGACCGACGCGTTGGCAGGTGGCCTTGCCCATGTCGATCGCAGGCTGGTCGAGATTGCCCGTGCGCTGGCCACCGATCCCGACGTCATCCTGCTGGACGAGCCTGCGGCGGGTCTTTCACAGGCGGAAAAGCGGCAGTTGGGATCGCTGCTAAGGTCCATCGCCGGCGCTGGCATCGGCATATGCCTTGTCGAGCATGACATGGCGCTGGTCATGACCGCGTCGGACGCGGTCGTCGTCCTGCGCACCGGCACCCTCATTGCGGCAGGAACCCCGGCGCAGGTTCAGGCCGACCCCGTGGTGCGGGAAGCGTATCTGGGCGGGGGCACCATCCGCAACGATGCCCCCGCCGTGCCTGCACGGGGCGCCGACCACCTTAATGCCTATGCCTTGCACGCGGGTTATGGCGCCGCATCCGTGCTGTCGGGAATCGACATCAGCGTGCGCCGGGGGGAAGCGGTCGCCTTGCTCGGCGCCAATGGTGCTGGGAAATCAACGCTGATGCGCGTTCTTGCGGGCCTGTTGCCACCAACGCAGGGCACCATACGCCTCAACGATACCGCGATCGACAACCTGTCAGCGGCGGGGCGTGTGCGTCATGGCCTGGCGCTGGTGCCGGAGGGGCGGCAGGTTTTTCCCGAACTTTCGGTGCGCGACAACATTCGCTTGGGGGGCTTTATCAGGCGGGCCGGATCATCCGAACGGCTAGAGTCCATGCTGGAGCGGTTCCCACGCCTGCGCGAGCGCATCGACCAGAGGGCGGGCCTGCTGTCGGGCGGTGAGCAGCAGATGTTGGCGGTTGCCCGCGCGTTGATGGCAGAACCCAAGATATTGCTGCTCGACGAACCGTCGCTCGGCCTGGCACCACAGATAGCGGAAGAGCTTTTTCAGCAACTTCGGCAGCTGTGCGCGAACGGTATCAGCTTACTTATCGTCGACCAATTGGCCGATCTGGCGCTGGCCGTGGCAAGCCGAGCCTATGTCCTGCGTGAAGGCCATGTCGTTGCGGAAGGGTCGGCCATCGATATTGCGGCTAATCCGGCGCTGGCAGCGGCCTATCTCGGTGATGGATGACGCGGCCCTCGTCAGGACTACGTTTTGGGTGACAGCCTGCGTTCGCCATTCGGTCCAAAAAAGCCGCCTCGAATTCTATCTTTGGAAACCGGCCGAAAGGTTTGTCGCTGAACAGGCCCCGATCGACATGTATGAACGACCGGTTTCAAGCAGGCCAAATTTGCCCGGCGATGTCGTAAAAGGGCGCGTAGCAGTCGCGAAACAGGTTCGGGCTCCCCGCTACGGCGAGGAGCCAGATAACCTTAGATTTCCGTGCCCTCTGCCAATGTCAGTGCGTCCTCCACATCCACCCCGAGGCATCTTACCGTGCTTTCAATCTTCGTATGCCCCAGCAGGATCTGGACTGCGCGGAGATTGCCCGTGGCTTTGTATATGATTGACACCTTGGTTCGCCGCAAGGAATGGGCACCATAATCCTTGCTCGGCAAGCCGATTCCCGTGACCCATTCGTCAACAAGGCGGGCATATTGCCGCGTGCTGATGTGGGCGGCGTGGTCGGTGCGGCTGGGGAAGGCGTAATCCTCCAGGGATCCACCCCGGAGCTTGTCTTATGAGAATCCCTGGCTCCTGAGGCAAAAGGGAGCCACTACCCGGCACCGCAGCTGCGGTGCCGGGTAGTGGCGGGGGCGGCGCCGTGCGGAGCTTGGTCTTGCAGGACCGCGGTCGAGTTTGGCGAGCCCCTGTCTTTTCTTACGACCTGAACGGATACGTGGGCTCCGGGCCCGAACGACAAGCAAAGGTGGATAGAAAAGATGGCAAAGGATACCATCGGAATCGATGTGTCGAAAGACCGTCTGGACGCTTTCTGGCACTCCCATGACGTAGCGCTCAGCCTGCCTAATACGGCTGAAGGTTTCGCTCAGCTATGCGCCTGGCTGGGCGAGAATGATGGGGTACTGTTCGTTTTCGAGGCGACCGGTGCCTATCATCGTGGGCTTGAGCGATATCTCAGTTTGGCGGGGCACCCCTTCATCAAGGTCAATCCGAAACAAGCGCGACGATTTGCACAGGCTATCGGCCGACTGGCCAAAACCGATAGCGTTGACGCCAAAATGCTGGCTCGCATGGGGATTGTTCTGGATTTGACCCCTCAAGGCATAGAAGGTGAAGATGTTCATGATCTCAGGGAGTTGCTGACAGCACGGCGTGCCTTGGTCAAAGATCAGATCACGGCAAAGACACGCCTTGCTACAGTAACCAACCCTTTGGTGAAAGACCAACTCTGCCGCCGGATCAATGACATCGACACCGACATCAAAGCCTTGGATGAAGTCGTTGCCCAGATCGCCAAACAGCGTGGAACCCTTGATGAGCGCATCAGGCGTCTGATGACCATTCCGGGGGTCGGCAGATTAACCGCGACCATCTTGGTGATCGACATGCCGGAACTTGGGCATCTCGACAGCAAAAAGATTGCCGCTCTGGCTGGACTTGCGCCCATGACGCAACAGTCAGGCAAGTGGCAGGGCAAAGAGCGGATTATTGGTGGCCGGGCGTCACTCCGGCGGGCAATCTACATGCCTGCGTTGGTCGCCATTCGCTTTAATCACGATCTCCGCGACAAATATCAGCAGCTCGTAAATGCAGGAAAGGCGAAAAAGGTCGCCATCACCGCCGTCATGCGTCGCATCATCGTTCTGGCAAACACGCTGCTGCGTGAAGGGCGTGATTGGCAGCCAAAACGACCTTGACCAAGACGGATACTCGAGCCATTTGAGGAGGCTGGCGCGAGCATCATCCGTCAGCTCAAACTGAACTGACCTCCCGGTCTTCTGCTGAACCACGGTGGCTCGCGTCCGAATTTTCCGATCACAAACGATGTCGCTGATCCTGATCTTGACCAGGTCGCAGCCGCGCAGCTTGCTATCGATGGCGAGATCGAAGAGGGCCCGATCCCGAATGCGTCCATGTTGGTCGAGAAAGAAGCGGACGGCCCAGATCTGGCGAGGTTTGAGTGCGCGCTTCGCGCCCACCTTGCCTCCGGCGTTCCAAGATATTCGCTCGCGAGCGGCGGGATCAAATTCTGACAATCCCATGACACGTCTCCTAAGGCCATGATGGCCACAGGTAGAACGCTTCAGAGTAGGCCGACCCTAGACGAAGATTTGAATGACCAGGGTCATGCCGAGCAGGGCGAGTGCCGAAAATCGGGTGAACAGTCCGGCCACCAGCAGAAGGGGGAAGATATGCTCGGCCCATGTCGCGGCAACCGCCGCGAGGTCGGGTGGAATGAACGGCAGGGCATATTCGCTTTGAAACAGTGCATAGGTGCCATCGGTAATATGGATGACGCCATCCACCTTGGTCCGTCCCGACATGAAGAACACGGCAGCGATGGCGAGGCGCGCAACGAGCAGCAGCAGGGCCTCGGGCAAAAACAGGGAGGCGCGTCGAGTGAGGTCGCGATACAGCGGAACTGGCAAAAACATGGCAAATCTCCGGCAACGGTTTGGCCAGGTATGCGCCCTGGCCAAGCCGGTTCAGGCCTTTGGCGACAATGAGCCCTGGCCCTTGGGCGTCTTGATGGATGTGCAGGTGCCCGCCTTGACGAGCTTCCAGGCATTGCCCTGATAATTCACCTTCGATGTGCCGGCGCAACTTGTGCCCGGCCCAGCCGCACAATCATTCTTGCCAGCCAGCGATACGCCATAGCATTTTTCCATCGCCGGCTTGGCCTGCGCGGAGGCGTCGGTCGTAATTGCTGCGGTGGCGGCAGCGATGGCAATGCTGGCCGCAAATGCAGCATGGTTGGAACGCATGGATAATTCCCTTCGGGATGAGGCGCCTCTGCGCGCGGCCCGGGAAGGAGGCGGGTGCCCGTGTCACGAAAGTCAGTTCGGCCCATCTGCGGCAGGAGTTACATCGGCCGGGAAGAAAAAAAGCGCTACGACCTGTAACTTCTCATCTGGTTGCGGCGAAGTCCCGTGCGAGGAGTGGGAATGCGGACGAACGAGAGCGTGATACGCGGGTTGATGATCGATGGGCTCGATGGCGATGCCGCGGCACATGCGGCCCTTTTGCGCCTGCTCGTGCCGCTCCTGCGGGGTTTCTATAGGCGGCGCATGCGCGGCGCCGATGACGATGTCGAGGATCTAGTGCAGGAAACCCTGATTGCCGTTCATACACGGCGCGCGACCTATGATCGCGACCGTGCCTTCAGCGCCTGGCTGTTCGCGATCGCGCGCTACAAAATGATCGATCATTTTCGCCGGGTGGCCCGGCTTTGCCCTCTTGAAGGACTGGAAGACATATTGGTGGCCGATGATTTCGAGGGCGGCGCCCTCGCGCGTGTGGATATCGACCGGCTTCTCGACGATCTGCCCTCCAAACAGGCGCGCATGATCCGCGCCACCCGCATCGAAGGGGCGAGCATAGCAGAGGCCGCACACGCCGATGGCATCGGTGAATCCGACGTGAAGGTTTCCGTACATCGTGGTCTCAAGGCATTGATCGAGCGCGTCCAGGGAGGCGGTCGATGAAGACCGACGACCTGATCCTGCAACTCGCGCGGGATAGCCAACCGATACGGCAGGGCGCCATGGGGCGAAGGATCCTTGTCGGCGTCGGCCTCGGTGCGGTCGCCTCGGCGATCATGGTCATCGCCTTGCTGGGCTATCGCCCTGATCTCGGCATCGCCATGCATCGTGCTGCCTTCTGGATTAAGTGGGGCTATACCCTCTCGCTCGCGCTGGCGGCATTGGCGATGACCATGCAACTGGCGCGCCCCGATACCGGGCGTCTGCGAGGAGTGTGGCTGACGGCTATTCCGGTGATGATGCTCGCCGGCGTCAGCCTGCTCGAGCTGTCACGGACCCCGCCTGCGCAATGGCTGGCGATGTGGTTGGGGCATAGCTGGATGATGTGCCCGTGGTTGGTGCTGTCGCTGGCGATCCCGATCTTTATCGGGCTGCTCTGGTCATTCCGACGGCTGGCGCCCACCCGGTTGCGCGCCGCAGGCGCGGCAGCCGGGCTGACGGCTGGGGCCTTCGCAGCAACCGTCTACTGCATCCACTGCCCGGAGGTGTCGGCGATCTTCGTGCTGACCTGGTACTCGCTCGGCATCCTACTCGCCACGGCGCTGGGGGCATTGCTGGGACCGCGCCTGCTGCGCTGGTGATGTCCTCCGCTCCCGGGGCGCCCCATCGGCAGGGATGATCAATTTTCGACCTGCTGTAACCGACCGGCGTATCTGGCCGAATGATGAGAGCCAGTCTGGCAGGATATTTTCAGGAGAATTTGTATAATGACCACGTTCAGCACCGGTCTCAGCATGGCCGGCTCCGCCGCCGTCATTGCCATGGTCGCGGCCGCAGCCCCGTCCGCTGCCATCGCCGAAGGCGCTTCGGACGCCAAGACCATCCATTGCTACGGGATCAACAGCTGCAAGGGCACGTCCGACTGCAAAACCGCCAAGAACGAGTGCAAGGGCCAGAATGCCTGCAAGGGGCAGGGTTTCAAGGCCATGACCAGCAAGGCCTGCACGGCGGCCGGCGGCAGCTTGACCGAAGCGAAGTGAAGGTGAGCGGCCCGGCGTTCCAATAGCGCCGGGCCGCATGCCCGCATTAAGGAGCCAACCCGATGACCCCGTCACTCGCCGGTTTCGGCCTCGGCCTGCGCAAGCCGCATTATGCCGCGTTCCTCGAACATCGTGTCGCGGTCGATTTCCTCGAGGTCATCTCGGAAAATTTCATGGTCGACGGCGGGCGGCCGCGACAGATTCTGCGCGACATCCGCGCACGTTACCCCGTCGCGCTGCACGGCGTGTCGATGTCGATCGGATCGGCTGACGGCCTGGACGGCGCCTATCTGGCGCGGCTGCGGACCCTGGTTGACGAGATCGAGCCGCTGTTCGTCTCCGATCATCTGAGCTGGTCGCGGATCGAGGGGTTCAGTTCGCACGATCTGTTGCCGCTGCCCTATACGAACGAGGCGCTGGATATCGTCTGCGCCAATATCGGCCACGCGCAGGATGCGCTTGGCCGGGCGATACTGATCGAGAACCCTTCCACCTATATCGACTTTGCGCCTGCAGACATGACCGAATGGGATTTCCTGGATGCCATGTGCCGGCGGACCGGCTGCAGCCTCTTGCTCGACGTCAACAATGTGTTCGTCAGCGCGACGAACCATGGCTTTGACCCCATCGCGTATCTGGACAGCCTGCCATATGAGCGGGTGCGGCAAATCCACCTCGCAGGACATAGTCAAGGAGAAGACATGCTGATCGACACGCATGACCGGCGCGTACCGTCATCGGTCTGGGATCTTTATGCCCACGTCCTACCTCGGCTGGGGCCGGTCGCCACGATGATCGAGCGCGACGACGACATCCCACCGCTAGGTGATCTTCTTGGCGAACTTGATACGGCCCGGCAGATCTCCGTAGACGCGATGTCGGAGGCAGCATGAGCCTGCTCGCCATGCAGCGAGACATGCGCAACTGGCTCACACAGGAGGACGCCGAAGGAGCCGACCGCTTGGGTGCCGCCGCGGCGCCGGGTCTGCGTATATACCAGAACAACTATCGCGCTTCGCTCGTCGCCTGCCTGGAGGCGAGTTTCGCTAGGACGCAGGCCTGGATCGGCGGCGAGGCGTTCCTGGCTGCCGCCGCGACCCATATCGATCGCGTTTCGCCGAGCAGCTGGACACTCGACGCCTATGCGCGGGACTTTCCCGATACCCTGGCCGTGCTTTACCCGGACGATCGGGAAATCGTCGAACTGGCAAAGATGGAGCTTGCGCTTGAGGACGTGTTCATAGGTGCCGATGCAGCCGCACTGACGGTCTCCGACATGATCGACGTGGACTGGGACGACGCAATTCTACGTTTCGGTCCGACGCTGCAAGTCATACCGTCAGGGACCAACGCAGCCGAGATATGGTCGGCACTGGCGACCGGGGAAAAGCCCCCACCAGCGAGGTCGCTCGACCATCCTGAAGCGATATTGATATGGCGACAGGACCAGCAGCCGCGCCTCCGGACGATCGACCAGATCGAGGGTCAGGCATTGATGCGGATGCGCGCAGGCCTGACCTTTGGCAACTTGTGCATCGAAACTGCAAGGGCTCTTGGCCAGCAAGAGGGCATCGAGCGAGCCGGGCAATGGCTTGGTCGTTGGATCAGCGAAGGCCTGATCATTACAATCGAAAATTCTGTCCCTAATCGGTAGATGCGGTGCAGCACGGCGGCACTGTCCCGACAGTTTGAAGCGCCAGAGGCAGCGAGCGTCTCAATCGGCTCCGGTCGGCGCCTCGGGCGCCGACTTCAATCCCGGACCGTTGCTGTGGCAAGCCATCTTGACATCCGATTGACTTGGCGAATGACCGTTCGTGACAAGAGCGGTAGTTCGTCGCCGCTGGCTCGAAAGGCAGCAAAGTCGAAGGGTTTCGGGCGCCGGCAGGCGTACCAAAGTCTCACATGTACGACCCGCGGGGCCTCAGGCGATAGGCTATGGGGCAGGCCTGCGTGCCGACGGCTGGCTATTCCCCGGCCAGCATTATCTCAAGCCGATGAGTTCATCTGCATCGCGTTGTCGTCGAAGCCGCACAGGTGGCCGGCATCGGCAAGCGGGTGGGGCCGCACACCTTGCGGCACTGTTTTGCCACCCATCTGCTGGAAGAAGGGGTGATGTTCGGGTCATACAGGCGCTGCTGGGCCACGCGAACCTGAGTACGACGGCCTTCTACACCAAGGTTGCGACCCGAACGGCGCGCGCCGTCATCAGTCCGCTCGACCGGCTGGCAATGCTCGCTCCGAAACAGGCGGCGCCCGACGGCTGAGCCGTTGCGCTCGTCACTTGAGGTCGCCGACATCTTCCGCACTGCTGGTCCCGCCTATCGGGATATCCATGCCGGGCATCTGAGCTACATCCAGCTCAAGGTCATGACGGCGATCGAGAACTGTCGCACCGCTGCCCTTGGCGGTCACGTCGAAGCCTGCGAAGACTGTGGGCACTGGCGGATCGCCTATAACAGCTGTGGCAATCGGCACTGCCCGAAATGCCAGGGCGCCGCCGCGCGTACCTGGCTGGCAGAGCGTAAGGCGGACCTGTTGCCGGTCGGCTACTTCCACGTGGTCTTCACCCTGCCGGTAGAGGTCGCCGATATCGCGTTCCAGAACAAGGCGGTCGTCTATGATCTGCTGTTCCGCACGGCCTCGGAGACGATGCTGACGATCGCGGCCGATCCGAAGCATCTTGGCGCCCGCATCGGCATCACGGCTGTACTTCACACATGGGGATCGGCCATGACACATCATCCGCATGTTCACATGATCGTGCCGGGCGGTGGTATTGCGCTTGCGCTGGACGGAACGCGATGGATCTCCTCGCGCCCCGCCTTTCTCTTTCCGGTGCGGGTTCTGGGCGCACTGTTCCGCCGTCTCTTCCTCGCCCGGCTGATCCAGTTGCACCGCACCGGCAAGCTCGCCTTCTTCGGATCCATGGCCGGCCTTGCCGATAAGCGGGCCTTCCTGCGTCATCTGGCACCGGTCAGAAAGAAGCGCTGGGTGGTCTATGCCAAGCCGCCCTTCTCCGGTCCCGAGGCCGTACTGGCCTATCTCTCGCGCTACACTCATCGGGTCGCCATCTCGAACCGGCGCCTGGTCGCGTTCGACCGTCAGGACGTTACGTTCCGTTATAAAGATTACCGGCGCGCCAGCGACGAACGGCAGAGCATCATAACGATCAGCGCCGACGAATTTATCCGCCGCCTCCTGCTTCACGTCCTGCCACGCGGCTTCCACCGCATCCGCCACTATGGCCTGCTCGCCAGTTCCTCGCGCAAAACCAGTCTTGCGCGTGCCCGCGAACTGCTCGACGTCGTCCCGCCAACACCCGAGGAGGGCGAACCGGAAAGTCCTGTCGACCTGCGTCCACCCTGGTGGGCGCATGATCATCATCGAGGCCTTCGAGCACTGGCGACAGCCCCGGCCGCCGCCGTTCTCTGCATTGCCGACCCGGGAGGTCGCGCCATGGCCCGGCATGGCATGACAGTAACGATGCTCGTGGGCATCTTGCTCCGGGGCAGCGGCGCCCTTGTGCCGCCTCCCAATCCCGTGCTCTTGTCGATGCTGTTTGCAGGTGACTCTCGCCGAAACAAGTATCGAAGCCGGCAGCAATATCGCCCGTCTGCATTGAACGCCGCCGGCTTCATAACCGACCAATGGCTCCTCAGGACCGTCCGAAAAGCGAAATCCTCATAGACCTTTGCCAAGCCCCGCGGGTCGTACATGTCAGGCTTTCGTACGCTTGCCGGCGCCCGAAACCCATAGACTTGCAGATTGTCCGCTCCGAGGGGGCGGGCGTGAAAAGCGGACATACTTTGGAACTAAACTGTTGTGCAGGTTTCGGATTGGGAAAGTACGCAAGACTCCGTTCGCTCATGGCATAATCCACCTTCAGATGTGCTATTTGCAGCTATTCGAAGGCTATTATTCACAGACAAAGAGAGGGCCGCACCTCACCTATGAAAAAAGGCCCGGACACCAATGCATCCGGGCCAGGAAAAGGCTGCTTGTTAAGAAGCGGCCTTCGGGTCGCAAGTCTTTAATAGCGGACCGCATTCACCTTGCGCGTGACCAAGATCACGGACCTCAAAAAACCAGATGCGTGTTGCCTATTCCGCATAACTGCCAGAATCGGCTATGCCGGCTGCAGAGGACGGTTGGCGACTGATCCGGCAAGGGGCAGTATCATTGAATTTCGAAGAGAAAATTGATGCGATCGGTGCCATTTTTCGATGCGACAGTCGATCAGCGGAATTGCTCAGCCACATTCTGATACCTCAGCACGTCGCTGCAAAGCAGATATTGGCCCATCAAGGGGAACCGTCGCACCACTGTTGGCTGGTGATTGATGGCGGGGTAAGAATCGAAGCGTTTAGAATGGATGGTCAGCGCCAGCAGCTCGCCCAGCATGGACCAGGCGAGTTTTTCGGTGCCTATCCCGTCCCGACAACCCATCGCGCCGAGACATGCGCGCTTGTCGATACGTATTTGCTCCGCGCGGAAACGACCATAATCGCCGCACTTGTTTCCACAGAGGCCCAGATCGGCGCTGGCATGGCCCGGCTGCTTGCCCGGCAGCTTGACCGGGCACTTGACCGGATGGTGGCTCGCACAACCTACAGTGCGGCGGGGCGTGTCTATGCTGAGTTGCTGGCGCTGGCAGATGGACGTGACCATATCGCGCCGCCGCCGCGGGTGACCACTTTGGCTCTGAGTGCGAACACTACCAGGGAAACGGCATCTCGGGCTATCGCGGCATTAATCCGGCGCGGGATTGTCAGCCGGGATGACGATGCGCTGACAGTTCATGCTCCACGTATGCTACTCGAACTGATTTGCTGAAGCGGCATAGGGTCGTCAATTAGGTTAAGGAAGGCAAGCAAAACAGGCCAATCGGGAAATCACCAAGCGGCGTAACAATCTCACCAGCAGTTTCGAAACCATGATGTGGCGCATATAAGTCGATTGCCGCGATTTGAGGCCAGGGCGCGCAAATACTGCCTTGTGGTGCGGCCTGCGCTAACAACGTCGCCAGTTTGCCCCACTCCTCGACGCCCTCCCTCGGCGACACGACGCGATAATTAAGCCCCAATCGGCTATCTGGCGTCGCCCGTAGAATCGCGACGGCCAAATCCATGGCCGCCGTCAAGTCATCCACTTGCAGGATCGAAAAACCATCGGTGGTTATTTCCGACTTCCGAACGGACGAACCAGGACCGGCAGAAAAAGGATCGGGCGAGGCCAAGATTGCTTTGCTGATTGCAACCTCCATATCCTGCCCGCTCGGTGGTAACGATTCTTCTAGGATCAGGTCTTGAAACGGCAGGCCCTGTTCGCGCCATATAATCTCAGGTGGCGTCGGCACGTCGGACCCCCGGCCGATATGTAGCGCGATAGCATGGGTCGCCAATGTGCGGGCACGACGCAGGGCCAGGCCCATGGCGGTTTCCGAACCCTGCAAGATCGCGGCTTTGGATAAATACGGAATTCGATCGAGCGTTTCGACGATGTGGGCAGTGTCGATCAGACGGTCGAACCGTTCGGCCCATTGAACGCCAAATTGCGCGACAGATGTTGCCCGAAAAATATCAATGGTCGTCGGCAGAACGACATGAAGTTGAGCGCCCCTTGCCATCGCCATTTCGGCAATCACAATGTCGGCGCCAGCCGCCAGCGCTCCGAAAACCACTCCAGGCCGGATTTCATCCAGCGCGGCTCCAAGCATTTGCAGTGTACTTGCCTCATCGTTCGGTAGCCCGATGATTCCGCTAAAATAAAGGCTGGGGGGTGGGCATAGATGATCGAAGATTCCGGCTGGCTCACCCATCCGATCCAGTATTTGCTTGAGCTGCTGGAGCGTCGCCGCATGGTCTTCCCACGCGTCCGGGGCAGTACCGACTGCCTGTTCGAGCGCCGCCCGACTGGCATCTATATTGCCCAGAAGAAGCTGTGCTTCTGCCGATGTCGCGCCAAGCCAATAGCGTGTTTCTGGCTCATGCTCGCGGCTCTCCAGCAGGGATAGAACCCGCTCGGCGAGCAGGCGGGCATGATCGTTCTTGCCATTGAGAAACGCGATCGTCGCCGCATTGATCAAAGGATATGTGGCGCGGCGATCTCCAGCGGAACGCAAATAGGCATCTTGCGCCTCTCCAAGGAGCGAGTTCCGTTCTGGATTACCACTGCGAAGCGCCCGGTCCTTCAACAGCTTGCCCTTGAGACTCAGCGCATCGGACGCCTCCGATGCAACAAGACCTGCGCCCTCGAACATGCGCCAGGCGCGGAGCGTGTCTCCTGCGCGCGCGATTTGCCTGATTTGGGCCAGTATAGGAAGATTCATGACATCATCGCTCGGTAAAGCCGAAATCAGTTAGCCTTGGGCGGCGGATTTTTAATATCGGGATCGATGGACAGCGTAATCCAATGCGGCTCTCCGCACTCAGATAGTTGCAAAAGATCGACATTGATGTTGAACCGATGACGCGTGCCATATCTGCCACCCTGGTTATAGCGCGCCCGAAAACGAACGATCTTGTAGCGGTCCAACTTCTCATCATAGCCATCATATTCCAGGCCGCCATAGAAGGAAGACAGAGCTTCCTTGGTCGTGATAGCATCGAGTTCATTTGAGAAATAGACCTGATCCCCCAGCAGCGCCACCTCCACCACCGTATCTTGCGTGATGGCGATATAGTTCCGGTCGGGCGCATCGGGCTGCTCGTATCGCAGGACGATCTTCCCGTCTTCGGCTTTCAGAATGACGTTGAAGCGTATCGGTTTTTCGCACGTGATGTCGAGGGGCGGTAGTGGCGCTAATGCATATTGCTTATAATTCCATGCCGACATGATAATTCCCCTTAACGGTCTAAAGGTTGTTCGAGCTTTTTCTGCCAAAGGCGCCAGTCATTATTTTCCGGGTCCGACACGATCAACTTGTCCACATCGCGACGCGCTTCCTCTCTAAGCCGCTCCGCGCGCTCCGTCCTACCCAATGCATAGAGTAATTGTGACACGGAATAGCGCGCAAGCATCCAGTCCTGCAAATAACTCGCATTTTTCGGATCGTCTCTGAGCAGAGCCTGGATGATCGTGGCTTGGCGGGTTCGCTCGCGCAGGGCATCCGCATCCCGCCCATGCACGCGCAGGGCATCTGCCATCCAAGCATGACGGTTGGCAATGTCTGCATCTAGGCTTTGGTCATCCGGGACCATCCGGCCCACCCGTTCCATCGTGGCCAGCGCGTTGCGACATTCATTGAGATGTGCAGGCGGTCCGCGGCGCGATACCGCGATAGTGCAGATATTCCCCTGCGCATAGCCCAGTTCCCGCCAATAGGCCTGATTGTCCGGAACCAATTGGACAAGACGGTTCGCCAAGGCCCGATAAGCCGTAAAACGCGGCAAAGCGGTATCGTAGCGAGAGCGTATGAAATCGACGTAACCAAGCCAGAACTCGCTCTGGGCATGGGCGAACAGGCGCGTTGGATCGCGGGGGGCGGCCGCAAGAAGGGCGCCGGTCACGCGATGGGCTTCGAGGAATTTCCCTAGGGCGCCAGCCACATCGCCACGTCTGTGATCATCTTCACCCATTGCATGGAGAATACGGGCGCGCCTGTCCAGCGAATCGGCAGACAGGGTCTTCAGATCCGACTGATCAGCATAATAAGCGAGCGCCCGCTTGTTGACCGTTTGCAGAATATCCAGTCGGCCCACGCCTTGCAGCTTCTGCCTGAGGTCGGTCAACATGAACTCGATCAGCCCTTCTGCCTGTTGCCGCTGATCTTCCGCCTCGTTCCGCGCACGTATGACGAAGATCAGCATGAGGGCCATGGATAGCGCCAAAAGGAAGGTGGCGAGCGTGACGGCAATCACGCGCCGCAATTGGCGTTGCGCTTCCCGTTGGATGATCTGATCCAGCGCCACGCCGGTCAGACCCGCAACGATCTTTAGCCGGGCCAGCTTCGCGCCGTCGTGCTCCGGGCGAAAATCCGCCGCGATCGGCTCATGTTTCGCACCCTTCGCGTCCGGCTGGAGCAGCGCTGTGGGAAAGCTGTCGGCGGGGTCGCCTGTCAGCAAGGCCGCGATAACTGGGCGATCGGGATGCAGAGTGCGAAATAAGGCGATTTCGGCATCGACCCATCGAGATGCCTTGGCGGACGGCGAACAGAGGACGAGCAATACGTCCGACGCGGACAATGCCCGCCGAACCTCTCTGTCGAGACTGGATGCCGCTGGCAGTTCGGCGCGGTCCCGAAAGATCGGGTTCAATCGACGCGGAACCACCCCCAAGGGCGATACGGAACCGACCAGATGTGAAGGGATGCGATAAGCCTCCAGCCATCGATGCAACCGTCGCGCGGCGTGCTCATCAGCATGGCTGTAGCTGAGAAACGCCCGATATGTGCGTCCCTCCCCGGATGCGTCGGTGACTGCCTTCGCCATCAGCCCAGCTGAATATCCATCTGCTTGTCCCCTCCCCAGAACTTGAAGCCTAGTCTAGTTCATTGTGGCATTGTCAGGCCATGGCGTCGATCACAAGATTTTGCTTCGGTGATCGGATTCGGAAGCTTTGGATGAGGAACGAGCGCGTGATCTCTGCGTATTTGGGACGGACGGCTGAAATATAAAGCTACACGATCCTTGGGCGCTCGCCGCGCACATGCGCACCAACCCGGCCCGTTGTACACATGTACAGAAGTCGCTAACGTGCGCGCCATCCCTGCAAAAGGAGCCATGCATGATCGTCAGCCGCAGAAATTTTATCCTGTCTTCGACCGCTGCATCAGCCCTTGCAGGTATGGGGTGGCCAGCCTTTGCCGCAATCAATCCAAAGCTCGCAACCATGCTCGACGCGATCGTCGATGATGAATTAGCCATATCGCCCGAGCAGTTGAGTTATCTGGGCATGGACAGCGGCAATCGCGCCTCAGCCCGTACAAAACTTGACGATAGATCAGTAAAGGCGCGCGCCAGGACTTTTACCAACATCGCTAAATATCAGAAGATGCTCGCCAGCGTCGATCGCGCATCCCTGCAGGGGCATGATGTGCTGCTTTACGATTCGGTCGCCTATGAACTGGTGAATGGCGCAGCCGGTGCACGCTTTTCCTATGGTAGCGTCGGCACTTTCGGCGGCGGTTCACCTTATGTCATTAGCCAGCAGGATGGTGCCTATCAAAGCATCCCTGAATTTCTCGACTCGGTACACCGGATAGAAGTCAGTGCAGACGCAGAAGCCTATCTGTCCCGCCTCGCGGCCTTTGCGGTTGTATTGGATCAGGAAACCGAACAGTTTCGGCATGATGTGGCGGCAGGGGTGTTGCCCCCCGACTTCGTGCTCGACACGGCGCTCGCCCAGATGAAGGGGCTGCGCGCTACCCCGGCGGCACAATTGCGTATGGTCGCCTCGATCACGCGTCGCACCCAAGAGAAAGGCATCGCCGGAGATTGGAGCGCACGCGCGACCAAAATCGTCAGCGGCACCGTCTATCCTGCGCTAGATCGCCAACTTGCTGCTGTTACCGCTGCACGCGCCAAGGCTACAAGCGATGCTGGTGTATGGAAGCTGCCGCAGGGCGAAGCCTATTATAGCTGGGGGCTACAATATGCTACGAGTACAGACCTGACGCCTGAACAGGTCCACCAGATGGGGATCGACCAGGGCCGCGAGTTGGACGGCCATATGGATGCGGTGCTCAAGACCCAGGGCCTGACGCAGGGCACGATCGGCGAGCGGCTGGCAGCCCTCAGTAAAGATTCCCGGCAACTCTTCCCCAACACCGACGCAGGCAAGGGGGACGCGGTCGCTTATGTTCAGAGCAAAATCTCGGAACTGCGCGCGATGTTGCCGCAAATTTCGAAAATGCAGCTAAAGGCCGACATCCAGGTAAAGCGAGTGCCACCTGACATCGAGGCGGGCGCAGCGTTGGGTTATATGAACTTCGCGTCGCTCGACGGCAAGCGGCCGGCCATCTACTATATCAACCTTCAGGACACAGGAAATTGGCCAAAATTCACCATTCCGTCGCTTTCGGCGCATGAAGGCCTGCCGGGGCATGCATGGCAAGGCGCCTATGTTGCCGAGCATCGCGATGACGTGCCGCTGATCAGCTCGATCATGGGGTTCAATGCCTATACCGAAGGATGGGCGCTCTATGCGGAGCAGTTGGTCGACGAACTGGGCTTTTACAAGAACGACCCCTTCGGTCAGCTCGGCATGTACCAAGCGATGCGCTTCCGTGCGTCTCGCCTGGTGGTCGATACCGGCCTCCACACCAAGAAATGGTCGCGCAATCAGGCGATCGACTATCTCGCATCAAGCACCGGTCGCGCGAGGGTAGCATGCACCAGCGAAATTGACCGCTACTGTGCATCGCCCGCGCAGGCCTGCGGTTATAAAGTCGGGCACAGCGAAATTGTGCGTTTACGCGAAAAGGCCAAGGCGGAACTGGGGCCAAAGTTCGACATACGCGACTTTAATGATGCGGTGATCCAGACCGGCGCGGCACCGCTTGTTGTTCTTTCGACCGGTATCGAGGATTACATTGCGAAGCAGAAGTTGGGCTGAAACTTGTTTTAGGCTTGCGCTGAAGCTCATGGCGAAACTGACTATCTTAATTCATCCATATGAGTCCGGCTTGGAGTCCGAATGAATGACCGGTTCCGAAACCTGGAATTTGCCCTAGAACGGCAAATGGTCGGCAGGCGACGCCAGGCGAACGGCAGCTATCCCAGCACCCTCTCTCAGGACCGGACATTCGCCTATGCCCGGACCGGCAGACTTGCTCGTTCGGGAACAGGATGCCGTGAACCCCGCGAATGTCGGCTCTTGGCTGCTTGCGGAATGTCAGGTCCGGAAAGGCGAGTGCAGGAAAGCTGCCCCTTCGATGAGGCTTTTGACCAGGCGGCTAGGCGCCGTTCGTACGCCGCTGCGGCGATGTCGGCTTATGCCAAAACCAGCTCCGTCATTGGGCATTGTCGGATTTAGTCCCGTTGCTGATCGCCACGATGATCCGCCGTGGGATGATGATGCGGAAAGTCGAAACTCCGTCGGCCATGGCGTAGGTGGTCTCGCCGCCATGCGCGCGCAATCGCGTGAACGACTGCCAGTCCTAAACCGGAGCTCTGGACACCCGCTTTTTCCCTGGAAAAAATAAGCAAGCGAAACGCGTCTTGAGCGAACGCTTCCGACATGCCGGGCTCGCCGCCGCTTTCGCCGGTATAGGAGGGGTCAAGCGCGATCGCCGCAAAACCGCGCTCTGCCATCGTCTGGGCGTATATCCGTGGCATCAAGCTGGCAGATTTCGCCCAATCGCGCGCCGGTGAACAAAGCGATGAGCGACACCCAGAACCGCGCATTGCGTGGGCGCTGGGTGCCAACCTTATTATATCCGCGCGCGCCATCGACGCAGCCGCGATAAAGAGGCGCGTTGAAGATCGCATGAAGCTGGTCGCGGTCGAACGGTGAGCGCTTGTCCTGCTTGTTGATGGGATCGGGCAGGCGCAGCCCTCGTGCCGGGTTGCGGGCGAGCAGTTCCTCGTTGACTGCCCAGTTGAGGAAGCTGCTCATATTCGACATCAGCGAGTTGGCATTCGCCGCGCTGATCACCTTGATGTCGCCGCGCAGGCGGGCGCGATCCGTCGCCTCGCGCGGCGAGAGCTTCGGAAACAGCTTTCCCGCGTTGGCGGGCAGGAAGCGCAGCACATCGAGCATATCGCGACAATGCGCACGCGAGATCGATGCGACGGGGACCGCCTCACCGATCAGGGCAACGGCCAGCTTCCGGCTCGTCTCATACGCCTCCCGCCTGTTGGCGGTCCATGCGCGTGTCGGATCGTCGATGTAGTTGCGATACGCTTCAGCCAGCGTGAGTGGGGTGTCGAGTTGGCCGCGTTCAGTGGCCAGCGACACGACGGGGATCGAAATCCTATCGTCGGCTAGATCGTCGTCCAACGGTCGGATGAGCATCGCATCGACTGGCAAGCCCGCCATTGCGCGGACATGCTCAATCTCCATTTCGATCCGGGCCATCACTCCCGGTAATCGACGCATGGCAACGGCAAGGCTGTCGGTGCGCAGCGAGCGCCAGATTTCGAGCCGATTCAGCAGACGCTGAGCGTCCACCGGGATCGAGTGCCGATAGTAGAGTTTTTGCCCCCGTCGAAGCACGCCGCGAGGCAAATCCCGTAGCAGCTTACCGTAGCAAACACAGCCCTCAACAGGCACGATTTTCCGGGATTTTCGGCCTGACGATGGGCCATTTTCCCGTAGCAGTTTGGAGTAGCAGATGCTCTCTGGGGACCGTTTTCTGGACGATCCCCAAGAGATTTCAAGCACTTGAGAAGTGCTGGTGCCAGAAGAGGACTCGAAAACGGCATATTTATTATTATAATTCAATATTTTACTGTGGTTGTCATCTGTCGATACCATAATCGATACCCTGGGACTTTTTGCTTCGGAGGTTCGAGTCCCTCGACGGAAAATTCCGACCTAAAAACAGATCAATCAGGCCAATGATTCGGATGGTACGATTCCGACCTCTCAAACACGAAAACCTAATTTTCGCGCAGCACGATAAACCTAAAATCTGCGCATCCCGAAGCGCTCGACCCAGCGTATCGCGCGCTAGGGTGAGGAGCCAACGCTGTCCGAAATACGACTGCAAATTTCGGACAGATTATGAGCCGCCAGACCCTAAGATGGGCATTTTTCAGCGCCTCGTCGCCACCAGCGCCTCGTTCTCTTCCCTCCTGAACTGGCAGACGTCATCCAGAGCGTGATATGTTTACATATCTCATTCAGCTTATATGATATGGAAAGGGATCATTCAAATTTGACGTGCCGGCCGAAGTAAGATATGTAGACGCTTCATGTGATTTCATTTTGAATCGTATGGGGATCATTATGGGCGCTATATCTGAAACCCTGCGCGAACTCGGCGAACTCCTGCGGCAGGCGAGGCTGGCCGCCGGATTGACGCAAGAGCAGGTGGCCGATCTGGCTGGCATATCCCGTCCACGCTATCGCGATATCGAAACGGGCATTGCTGCAGCGCGCGCCACGACGCTCATGAATGTCTCTCGTGCGCTCGGGCTGGAGATGATGCTGGTGCCGCAAGCGATGGTCCCCGCCGTCCGGGCGTTGATGCGTCCGCATGACGACGACGACTTGCCCGCCTTTGTTTCACAACCCGATTGAAGACGAACGTCATGGCTCAAACTCCTCACACACCTCAGGCGATCCAGTCCCTCGACGTGTTCCTGAATGCGCTGAAGGTCGGTGTGATCGTCAGGACGCCGGGCGACTTCAACGCGTTCAGCTTTGACGAGGCGTATCGGGCGACGGGCGGTTTGCCGATCCTCAGCCTGTCCTTCCGCGCGGCTACCGGGGGCTTGCGCAAGGATCCCAAGCCGGTGAGCGGGGCATTGCCGGCCTTCTTTGCGAACCTGCTGCCAGAGGACAAGCTGCGCGAGGCGATGGAAAAGCATCATGCAGGCGCCGTCCGTCCGGGCAATGATTTCGACCTGTTGGCGGCGCTCGGCGCGGATCTGCCGGGGGCCGTCCGGGTTCTACCCAGTGACGGTACGAAGGTAACGCCGCAGGACAGTGCAAAGGGAAAGCCGAAGGCGCGTTTTTCGCTCGCGGGCGTGCAGATGAAGCTTTCGGTGATGAAGAACACCGGCAAGGGGGGCGGACTGACGCTTCCGCTCGATGACGGCCAGGGGCAATATATCGCGAAGTTCCCCTCCACGGCATTTCCTGGTGTGTCCGAGAACGAGTTTGCCAATCTCGCCTTGGCGGCCGCGATCGGCATGGACGTGCCCGAGCGCGAACTGGTCGAGAAATCCGATTTTGAAGGCATTCCGGAAGATTTCGACACACTGTCGGAAGGTAAGGTTCTTCTCGTCAGGCGTTTTGACCGTGGCCCACAGGGTGAGAGAATCCACATCGAGGACTTCGCCCAGGTGTTTGGCGTCTATCCCTCCCGTAAATATGAGGGGGCGGCCTATCACGATGTGGCCGCCGCCGTGAACGCGGCCATATCCCCCGCCGCCGCGCTCGAATTCGTGCGCCGGCTCGCGCTGGCGGTGGTGACCGGTAATGGCGACATGCACCTGAAAAACTGGTCGCTGATCTATCGTGGAGACGGCGGCACGCCCGCGCTCACGCCGATCTACGACGTGTTATCGACCATCCCATACATTCCCTCAGACAGCATGGCGCTGTCGCTTGGTGGCGAACGGTCGTTCAAGGCGCTATCGGCGCCTCGCTGGAAATCCTTCGCGAACCGTGCGAGGCTGCCCGAGCCAGCGGTTCTCCAAGCCGTGGTAGAGACGGTTGCCCTCGTCAACGAGCGTTGGTGGCAGTTACCAGAACGCCGCATCGTGCCCGCGACGGTGCTGGAGCGTATCGACGCCCATGTGAAAGCGATGACGCCGATCCTGAACTCCTGCGCGGAAAAATGAACCGCACCGTTCCGAGGATCAGGCCAGGCGGCAGCCCATAGTCGTCGGCAAACGGTTGCAGACGCGCACCAGAAGTTACCCAGTGATTGGGCATGCAAGACCAAGCAGGTTGGCCCTCTTATTTAAGCAACTGGCTCCTGGCTTAATTAGCAAACAGATTAAGGTAAGCCGGCTTAAATAAGAGAGACGAGGGGGCGATGCACAGGCGTGAGTGCGAGACCGGCTCCGCCATCACCAACGGCAAGATGTCGAGGAGCAGCCGAAACTGGCGCGATAAGGCTCAACCATGATCGACCAACTCCTTGGGTAGCAGCAGCCGATATTTCGCGACATAGCGTCCATTTTGCACGAGGCTGCGGTCGCCCACCCCGAGATCGATCCGATCAAGGTCGAGATGGTGCATGACCGGCAGATCGGCGCGCTCCGCAAGGTAGAGGAACAGCCTGCGCACCTTGATCGAGGCGCATTGCTCCAGCAGGCTCTGCATGAGTTCTGGCCGTATCAAGGTCATGCTCTCCATGATCAACCCGGCCTCGACGAGGCCGAATATCTTCGGCGCGAGATGCAGCAGTTCCAGCGCGGCGCGTTCCGCAGTGGAAGTCCTCAAGGCAAATCCCTCGGGCGTTGCCTGCTCGATCACGCCCAAGTCCGGCGGGAGGAGCTTCGTCTGGACGTGGCGGACCTCATCGCCCCAATGGGTTCTGAACCAGAGCGGCAGCGCGACGTTGAGCGGCGAAAGCAGACAGGCCCGCGTGGCAGTGAACCGCACATAATGGTTGTTGCCCCACATCTCGAGCGCGGTCAGCGCCCCCACATGGACAGGCAACCGCAATTGGGACTGCAGGCCGTGCAGCGCGCCTCGCCAGGTCACCGCCTCCTTCGGACGCTTGAAGGCGCCCCGGCCGAGCGACATCAGCCAACGCGATGAAGTGTAATTCTGAAGATCCTGCGGCGTTATGCCGAGGGTCTTGAGATAGGCAGTGGTCGCGACGCTGCGGGGCTCCCAAGCATCGAGCAGAGACCTCAATTTTTCTGATCGTAATGAACTCATGGTATATTTATGGCGTAATTTTCGATGCGTCCAAGCGAAAGTTCGCCCGCGCATTTAGCCGGCCGGGCTCCGCATCATCCGGCTTTGACGAGAAACCGATACCTGCCGAACGACGCGCGCCCCTTCCCACCTCCGGGCCTATGCCGATAAATGGGCCAAATCATTAGCTCTGGGCCAGCAACGGTCGACTGGTGGTGCGTGCCGGATGGCGGATTTGCAGCAGCATCTCATAAAAGCATTGGTCATTCGATGCTTGCGTCACGGCACTTAGACAATAGGCTCCATGTTATCGTGGCGGGCAATCGGCAACCGGGGGATGGATGGAAGTCAATGACAGCGATCGTGAGCACCTTGGCGAGGTAGCCCGCGAAGTCCTGGGCGCTTTCGAGCGCATTGCCGGATCTGCCGATCACTGGCTGGCAACGCGCAGGCCAGTCGGCCCGGAAGCCCTCGCTTTCGCCAACAGCCTCAACGATACCAAGGCAGTGGGCGCGCTCGGGAGCGTCGACCAGGAACGGCGGGAGGCGTGTGAGCGACTCAGTCGGGAGCCGGCGATCGCGCGGATCGTCACCACCAGCGAAGATGGCGAACGATATGTCTTCTACATCTCGAGCGTGGCGCCGCAGGATGCGAGCCTCGGCGGCGCGCGGCTGGCCAGCTACAAGTCACCCGCCGGCCGGCTCGCCGTGCTTCCCCTTGGCGACGGGATCGAACTCGGGACGCCGAATGGCGTCCAGTTCCTCGAAGTGGTCGAGGCGGCAGCTCTCGATCCTCGCCGTATCGAGGACGGTTGGGACGGCATCGAGACAAAGGTGCGCAACGCCAGCACCGCGCCACGGTCGCTCACCATCGACTCGCTGCGCCGTTTCCTTGCGGGAGAAACCTTCGACGCGGACAGCGATGACGCCGTCGAGCGGCTGCTGGCCGAAGAGGCCATGGACGATGCGATCCGGGTCGCGCGCCAGCGGCGAACAATCGAAAAGGCAAGCCTGCGCGACACCCGCCTGCTCGATCTCTACCAAGACGCGATCTTCCGCCTGCCCATAGACAGTCGGCTCGCGATCATGGGGCCGCCAGGCACTGGCAAGACCACGACCCTCATCGTCCGCCTGGGACAGAAGATCCGACCGGAATATCTCGACGCGCGCGAACAGGCACTGCTCGACGCGCAAGGCGTTTCGACCAATCACGCCCTGAGCTGGTTGATGTTCACGCCGACCGACCTCCTCAAGCAATATGTCCGCAGCGCTTTCGGCCGTCACCAGATTCCGGCGCCGGACGATCGGATCGTCACTTGGGACAATGAGCGTCTGCGACTAGCGCGGAATGTCTTCGGGCTTCTGCGCGCCGGCTCGGGTTCCGGTTTCATCATGCCTCCAGACGCCCCAACGCTGTTGCCAGCCACGCTGGCCGACCAGATCGCGTGGCACGACGATTTCGATGCCTGGCAGGCCAATACCTTCTGGACGGAGCTGGCCGGGGCGGCGGCGCGGCTCGCAGCGAACGCCGATCCTGGCATATCGTCGCTCGGTTCGCGCCTCGCCGCGGCGATCGAGCGCGCTCCCGGCACTCCTCTCGCAAGCGTTTTGCTGGCGATCGCTGGGTTTGAGGAAGAGACGCGCGCGCTCGTCGATCGCCTGCGAACCGAGAGCGACCAGCGTATCCGGCGCGCCCTCAACCTTCAGGTCAACAGCGATCGAGGCTTCCTAGATGCCTTGGCCGCGGTCCTCGACGGGTTGTCGGACGCGGCGGAGCTGGCTGCGGGAACTGACGACGACGACGATGTCGACGCGGACGAGGAAGACGACGACGAGCCGACCGCGCCGCGCATCGGTAGGGCCGCCGCCATAGCTGCGTTTGGACGGACGCTGCGAACCCAGGCCCGGGCGCGGGCGCGGGGCCGCCGGACGCTCCGTGGCCGTACCGCCCGGATCACCGAATGGCTTGGTGATCGGGGGCTTCCCGACGATGCATTGCTCGAACTTGGTCGCAGTCTGATCGTGCAGGCGGACACGCGACGGATGATCTCGCCGGCACGGGCCTACTTCCAGCGGATAGGACGGCGCTATCGGCAATTTCGTCGGGAGCGCCGGGCGGAGAACCGCTGGTACAGTGGCGCGACGCAGGTGGTTCATACGGCCGAGGTAGACCTGATGCTGCTGGCGATCTTACGGCCGGCCCGCGCGCTGCTCGCTGACGCGCGCATCGCACCCGTGACAGGTTCGGCTCCATTCTCCTGGCTCGCGACCGTCGCGAGCGAGTTCCGAAATCAGGTCATGGTGGACGAAGCGACGGACTTTTCGCCGCTCCAGCTTGGCTGTATGGCAGCGCTCGCCAATCCCGCCTTCGACTCGATCTTCCTTTGTGGCGATTTCAACCAGCGGCTGACCATATGGGGCAGCCGAACCGAGCACGACCTGTTGTGGGCGCTGCCGGCAGTCGAAATCCAGAATGTTGCCATCTCCTATCGCCAAAGCCGACAGCTCCACGACCTCTCAGTCGCCCTTCTGGAGGCCACCGGCTCGCCATTCGCGCCGACATCACTCCCGCCGGATATCGACAACGAAGGCGTCGATCCGGTCTTGGGAATGAACCTGGACAGTGACGGAGCTCTTGCTGAATGGCTCGACCAGCGGCTGATCGAGATTGAAGGGCACTCCGGCGGACGCGGACTGCCTTCGATTGCGGTGCTCGTTAACGACGAGGCGCGGGTCCGCCCGCTTGCCGAGCGCCTCGACGCGCGGCTCATGCTGCGCAATCTGCGCGCCACGGCCTGCATTGAGGGCCGCATGATCGGTGAACAGAGCGAAGTGCGCGTGTTCGATGTCCAGCATATCAAGGGGTTGGAATTCGAGGCTGTGTTCTTTGTCGACGTCGACGAGTTGCAGCGCGTGCGTCCCGAGCTCTTCGAACGCTACCTGTACGTCGGTACAACGCGAGCGGCGACCTATTTGGGCATCACCTGCGCAGCCGGCGAATTACCTGCAAGCGTCCAAGCCTTGGAATCGCGTTTCATTCGAGATTGGACCTAACCGGTCTTGGTCGAGTCCCGCCTCAGAATTGACCGGGCGCGTGAAACGGGCAAGGTCTAGCCGCCCAAGAGCTTCGTCAGGCAGCGATACGGGATGAATGTCGACCTGCCGATCTTGACGGTCTCGATCTCGCCGGACTTGATTAACTCGTAAAGCGTCGATCGGGGGATGCCCGTGAGCTTCACTGCCGTGGAGACCCGCACGCTGATCGGCTCAGTCGGCAATGTCTCCAGAGCGGCGAGGGCTTCCTGCCTCGCCTGTCTGCGTTCTTCGATGGTCGGCGATCTCGTCATGGCCGCGATCGCAGGCAGTTGAGCGTCATTGCGCGATCCTTCGTGCCAACCAGCCCTCGACATCGCCTTGTCGCCGCGCGAGATCGAGCGGCGGCAGGGCGGATGCGAAGCGCGAGACGCCCGATCCGTCGAAGCTATCGACGCCGGCCGCCGCGCACAGGCGGATGCGCCGCGCACTATTGACCCGTCCGACATGGCAGACCGCGCCGTGCGCGTGCGCAAGGCGCGCCCACTGGGCCATGGTCGCCAGCTTCCAGCGCGTGTCACCGCCGACGAAGATCCCCACTCTTGGGTCAAGCAGGCCGCGGACATGCTCAGGCTTCATGCCGTTCTGGACTGCGATCAGGAAGGTCGCGCCAGACAGTGTGCGACGCCGCCGAAGCCTGTCGAGCCAACCACGCGTGAATTGCAGCGAGGCGAGACCGCCCATGACGATGTCGGGCACCACGATCCAGTCGGCATCCGGTCCAAGCCGCGCTACGGCCCTCTCGAACGCGGCGACATGAAAGGGCTCGCCACGCTGGAATGATGTCCATGCGCCGTTGTCGAGCGCATATCGCCCGATGCGACGCGCGCAATGATCAGCCGCCCGTCGAGCTTGTCGAAATAGTCCAGGCGGGGCGCGAGCCGCGCCTTCTCCGCCGCGTCCGCGTCCCGGGCAATTCCCGAGACAATGTCCACCGCCCGGACATGCGGCGCCTGGTCGGCGAGCAGGCCGCCATGGCCGAACCAGAACCCCTTCAGCCGTTCGGTGGCCTGGCGCCCGTCGATGCGCCCGCCGCGATAGAGCGGGCGCGAGGGGTCGACGCTGGCATCGATCAGGACGCCCCGATCATATTCCTCGTGTTCGGCCTGGACGATATCGTCGCGCGAAGCCCCGACCCGGTAGGTGATCGTGCGGCCGTCGACCCCCAGCATCATGTCGATGACGTTGCCGGCCTCGCGGGTGATGCGGGCAACCCCCGAGCCATCGGCCGCCGCGCGCCAGACCTGCACCTCGCCGTCGATCACGGCGCGATATAGGATGAAGCGCGAATCCGCCGACCACACCGGCGGCTCGGACAGCAGCGTGCCGTTGAGCCAGTTGCCTTCGCCGGCGTCCGCGAGCCGGCGCGGCGGCGCGCTGCCATCCACCGGGACGACGAACCAGGCGAGATCATGCGCATTCCGCTCGATCGACACGCTCTCCTCGCGGAACGCCACCGTCCGGCCGTCAGGCGAGAGGGCGACGCTGGACAGGTCAGTCAGTTCGATCATCTCGCGCATAGATGGCGTGCGCTGGGCGTGGGCGACGCCGGCAAGGGCAAGCAGCACGAACAGGAGCAACAGCCGCCGCTTCACCATGACTTCACCAGCTGGAAGGCGATCATGCGTCCGACGGGGCTGGCATTTTCGGGGTCGAAGCCCGACGCCGAGAAGGGCGTGCGGTTATTGACGTAGGGCGGTGACGAATCGAACAGGTTGGTGACGCTGAGCGCCAGCCTGGCGCCGTGCAGCGGTCCGCGATCCCCGCCGAGTTCGTAGCCGAGCTGAAGATCGAGCGTCGTCCAGCTCTGCACGCGCTCGACCGGGGCGACGCCGTTGTTCAGATAGCCGTTGACGAAGTTGAGATAGGCGGCGGCACTCGCCTTTCCGAGCGTGGCCGCGGCGCGACCCCGCAGCCGCAGGTCGATTGGATTGCCGATGGTCGATACGACATCGGCGACATCGGACGTTGCGGTGATCTGCTGCTTGAGGGTGAACAGCCAGGTGCCGCTCACCCCGAGTTCGAAGCTGCGGTCCTTCTCGCCACCGCGATATCCGATATCGAAATCCAGCCCGCGCTCAGTCGTCCGCGACAGGTTGGCGTTGCGTCCGTCGATCAGCACCGTCACGGCCGAGACGGGAATCCCGTAAGGGTTGACGAAGGTCGGGTCCGCATAGAGCGCGGTCGTAGCGGCGGCAGGATTGTCGGTGATCAGCGACTGGAACCGGCTGCGCTGCGACAGAAACGAGAAAAGCTCGGCGGCGACATTGCTGATGCGGTCACGATAGGAAATATCGAAATAGGTGGCACTGACCGAGAGGCCGGGCAGGCCTGCCGGGCGGAAGTCGAACCCCGCGGTCCAGGTCCGCGCCTTTTCCGGGCCGATATCGGGGCGGTTGCCGAACAGCGCCACCACATTGCTGTTCCCGGTCGGCGACGCGGGATCGGGCAGCGGCAGCGGGATGATCTGATTGAGGCCGGGACCATGGCGAATGTCGCTGAAGCTCGGCGCCCGAAAGGACGTGCCGAACGTGCTGCGCAGCGTCAGCGCTGGCACGGGCGTCCAGCTCAGCCCGAGACGCGGATTGGCAGTCGTCCCGACATCGCTGTAGCGTTCGATCCGCCCGGCGACCGAGAGGTCGAGCCGGTCGATGCCCGGGATATCCTGTTCCGGACCGATCAAGGGCGCCAGCAATTCGGCATAGCCGGCGACGACCGAGCGGCCGAGCGGGAAGCCCGCCGACCCTGCATCCACCGGTCCCGGCGTGAACTCGTCGTCGGCTGAAGAATAGCCATACCATTCGTGCCGATATTCGCCGCCGATCGCCATCCGGACATCGCCGGCCGGGAGCGCGAACAGCGGGCCTTCGAACTTCAGCGTTGTCGACCATTGCCGGGAACGGCCGGTCTGGACGAAACCGCCACGGACGCGGTCGATCGTGGCGGGGTTGGTGACTGAGCCATCCCCGAGCAAATTGTAGGCGGTCGCCGGATCGGGATCGGCGAGCGCGACCGCCAGCCGATAATAATTGGGGACGTTGATCGTGGTCTGCCGTTCGCGCTGCTCGCCATAGGCGCCGTGGAATTCGGCGGACCAGCGGCCAAGCGATGCGTCGAGTGACGCCGCGCCCGCCCAGTTGGTCACATGGGCGTTGAGCGTCGGCGAGCCGAGGTCGGGCCGGAAGTCATAATGGACGGTGATCGGCTGTCCCGTGCCGAGCGGGTCGACATAGAAGGGATTGTCGGGCGTGACGACGACCCCGCCATAGTTGCTGGGAAAATAGCGCGCCGAGGATCGCCGGTCGGCGAAGAAACCCTGGGCGCGGAACTTGAAGATGCCGCCCAGATCCTGCTCGACCGCGGCATAGGCCGAGTGCCGATCCAGCTCGGGCAGGATATCAGTCCCTTGGCGCCCGTCGGCGAGGTTGGCGGCGCCCGCCACGAGGTCGCCGACCGTGAGGCCGGTTCCGTTCTGGCCGCGCGGGACGCCGAACACCTGCCCGTTGGCAGTGACGATCGTCGCCGGGTTGGCATAGTCCTGCCGATAGTCGGGACCGCCATAGGCGCGGAGATCCTCGGTCGCGTAGCGGCGGTCGTCAGCGCCCAGCCGCCCCCGGCGGTAATATTCATAGCCGGCGATGAACCGGCCGCCCGTCCAATGGAATCCGCCCAATTGGCTTGCCTGCACCTCGTCGAAACCGTCGGCAAAGCCGTAGCGTAGCCGGGTTTCGGCGCCGTCGAGGTCGCGACGCAGCCGGACATTGACCACACCTGCGACGGCGTCAGAGCCGTAGATCGCCGAGGCGCCGTCGGCGAGGATCTCGATCCGGTCGATCACGCTCGACGGGATAAGGGTCAGGTCGACAAAGCTGCCTGCGCCGCCGCCGAGCGGGGGACGGTTGCCGTCGATTAGGGTGAGCGTCGAGGTGGTGCCCAGCCCGCGCAGGTTGATGCCCGAGCCAAAGCCGAAATTGGTGCTGCTGTTGTTGCGCACCGAGAAGCCGACAGTACCTTCATTGGCGCCGCCGCCAAAATTCTGCGGGACAGCGGCGAGGAGTTGCTGTGTGGTCGAGTAGCCGCTGCGGTCGATCTCCTTACGGTCGACGGTCACGACATTTGACCCGACCGGCCCGGCACCCCGGATCCGCGTGCCGGTGACCAATATGTCCTGTTCGCTGTTCACGACTGCAGGACCCGCGGCCTTCTGCAAAGCGCGCACGACAAAACTGCCCCCGACCCGGTCGAACGACAGGCCGGACCCGTCGAGCAGTGCGGCGACGGCCTCCTCCGCCGAGAAGTCGCCGTCCAGCGCCGGCGCACGCTTCTCGTTCACAAGGTCCGCGGGCGCCGCGATGTTGCGCCCGGACGCGATGGCGACCGCGCGCAGCGACGCCGCGAGCGGCTGCGCCGGGAGATGATAGGTCTTCCGCCCGATCTCGCCGGCCATAGCGGGTGCGGTTCCAAGGACAAGAGCCGCCATGCTTGTCGAGATCGAGGCGGCAATCAACGCGTCACGCAATATTCCCATTGCAAGTTCCCCCTGCGACGCACGGACACGGCATCGCTTGGGGACCTCGACAACGCAGCGGCGGTTTACCCTGGGATTATTTTGAGGCCGCCGACGGGCGCCCGAGCAGGATGTTGCCCTGATCGTCGCGAGACAGGGAGAGATCGAACATCGCGGCCGCCATCCGGGCCAGGCCAAGGGGATCGCGCGCGGTGAAGGTGCCGCTGAACCGCAGCTCGCCAAGCGCGGGATCGGCAAGACCGATCTTCACGCCATTGTAGCGGTTGGTAGCCGCCGCGACCTCGGCAAGCGGCGTGTCGTCGAACGAGAGCATCCCCGATGTCCAGCGCGTCTCGGTGGCGCTGAGCGCCGTGGGCGAACCTGGTGCGGCCCGGCTTTCGATCGCCAGTCGCTGGCCGGGCTTGAGGAAGCGGCCCTTGCTGGCCAGTCCATTCGTATCAGCTGGGAGGCCGGTGACCTCGACCGAACCTCGCAGCAGCGACACCAGCACGCGCGCGCCCAGTCGTTCGACGTCGAAGAGCGTCCCGTGGGCAATGACCGTCCCGCTTCCGGCCATGACAATGAACGGGCGCGCCGGGTCATGCGCCACGTCAAACCGGGCGCGGCCCCGCTCGAGCGTCAGCCGGCGCTCGCCGGTCGTGTAGGCGATTTCGAGCAACGTGTCGGTATCGAGCGTCACGCGGGAACCATCGGCGAGCGTGACCGTCCGGATCTCGCCCGTCCGGCTTGCGACTTCGGTCGGGGCCGCCGGGCTGGTTCCGATCACGCCGAAGCGATGCAGTCCGACGCCTGAAAGCACGACCAGGATCATGGCGGCCGCTGCGGCAACGGCAATCCTCGGCCAGCGTCGGGCACCGGATGTTGCGGCCTGCCGTCGCGATGCTTCACCGATCGGTGTTCGGCCGGCCAGGGCCATGCGCTCCCAATTGCCGAGAACGTCATCATAGATTTCGGCATTGTGTGGGGAGGCCGTGTACCAGTCTTCGAACGCGGCGTGATATTCGGCGCCGTCAGGCCCGCGCAGACGGCCCAGCCAGGCAATCGCTTCGTCGCGCACGGCCTCATCCGTGCCAGCTTCCTTACCGACGTCGGGTGTCAACGGGACCTCAGCATGCGGTCGAGATGGGCGATTGCCTTTGTCATATGCCACTCGACGCCTTTTACGCTCAATCCGGTTTGCTTGGCGATCTCGTTATAGCTGTGACCGTCGACGCGATGGGCAAGGAAGATGCCGCGTGTCTTCGGCTTCAGTCGTATCAGCGCGTTCTGGAGCCGATCCAGCAGGTCGCGGGCCTCCAGTGCGGCGGTCATGTCAGGCCCGGCCAGGGATTCCTCCTCGACCGGGACATGCTGCGCAAGCGAGCGTTGCAGGGCCGATCGCGCCCGGTTCCGCAGCAGGTTGGTGGCAATCCGGTTCAAATAGGCTTCCGGTTGCTCGATTGTCCTGTCGGGGACGTTTGCCGCGTCGGCGAGCCTGGCAAAACTCTCCTGCATCAGGTCATCGACGTCCTGGCCGTGGGCGCGACGCGCGAAGTAGCGACGCAGGCCCGGCCCCTGCGTCCGGTAAAGGTCTTCGAGCGCCAGTACCGATCCAGCGGCGACACGATCGTCGGGCGGCAGTGGGTCGCCCTCGGCAATCCGCGCAGCCGACAAGGATGTCAAGGCGTCGGCGATCAGTCGCATCGGGCCTGTCCTTGCCCGATGCCGAAATGGCCGCGTCCGCGGCGAAATCTGGTCAGTCCATCTTCCATGCCTGGCTCGCCTCGTCATCCGAGGCAAAGCCGGCCGGAGCCGGGTGTTGAGAACGTGCATGAGAACACGCGCCGACGCCTTTGGCCGCGAACGGCTTGGACATGCGCGTCGGCCACCCGGCCGCACGATGGCGGGTAAATCATCCCATGCGAGGTTCTCACGCCTCGGCACCGCCAAAAAGCGGTGCCAGATCAGACTAATGCAGGATCGAAGAGAAGCAAGCCCGGGGTTTCCGGGTTGTGGTCGATCCGCGGCCTTGACGATCTGTTGCCTTGGCCCACGCACGACGCACCGATCGCCGGACGCTCGGGCCTGGGCAATCTGGCGCGAGAAACTACCAGGAATGATCGCGCCTTAAGTGTCTGCCGTCAGGCGACATAGGATGAAGGACAGTGTTGTTGGTGAGATGGCAGTGAACAGTGTAAGGCAGACGAATTCCGAAAATGACCCGATTGGCCCGACCAGCCTGACTCGCCAGGAACTTCATGCGCTGGTCTGGGCGCATCCCGTCAGCCATCTGGCAAAGAGGTTCGGGATATCCGACCAGGGATTGGCCAAGATTTGTGATCGGTTCGAAGTTCCGCGACCAGTCCAGGGTCATTGGAACAAGCTCGCTGCAGGCAAGCCCGTTATAACCAGGGCATTGCCGCCAGCCGGGCCGGGCATGGACGAGACGATCAGGATCGTCCCGGTCGCCGCCGGGCGCGCCGTTGCCCCGGCAACTCAGATTGCCCTCGCGGCAGCGCGTGACAAGGCCAGCCCGCCCCGCATCGTCGACCGTCTCGCCCGACCGCATCCGATCATTGCTGGTTGGATCGCGAAGCGAGAGCGCGACATCGGCAAGCGGGAACAGATCTATGACCATCGGCTCAAGCGGCTGGTCCACCCAGCGCCGTTCACTCCGCAGGAACGGCGGCGCCACAGGGCGCTGGATGCGTTGCTCAAGGCGCTGGAAGCCGAGCATGTGGCGATCACAGAAAGCGACCGGCGTGACCTTGTCGCCACGCTCGGGCGCGAAAGGATCGAATTTCAGCTCAGGACGAAGCTGCAGCAGGTCCGACGGCCGCTCACGGCCGATGAGCAGCGTTGGCGCTCGTCCGGTGACAAGGACTACAGGCTGGAACTTGTCGAGACCGACATCCTCATCTTCGAGGTGAAAGGCTGGCTGCCCGGCGGCTTGCAACGCAACTGGCAGGACGGCCGCAAGGGCACAGTTGAGATGATGGCCGGCGACATTCTCGCGACACTGGTCGCCGCGTTCCCGCTGATGGCGGTCGAGCGCGAGCAGCGCGAGAAAGCGGAGGAGCGGCGACGGATTGAGGCGCAGCGGCGCTACGAACTGGAACAGCAACGCAAGCTCGAGGAGAACCGCTTTCGGCGCCTGCTCGAGCATGCCGGCCGGTGGCGCGATGCCGAACTTGCCCGGAGTTTCGTCGCCGCGCTTCGCGCCGCGATTCCGGATCCGACCATGGTCATAGAAGACAAGCCGGCGTCCGAATGGCTGGATTGGGCGGAGGCGCGGGCGACCCAATATGATCCGCTCGCATCCGATCCGCTGGATGTGTTCGAATCGATCGCCGATGTGACGAACTGGACCTACCGTGATCGGTGATCGGATGTGCGTCCTGTCAGCCGCGCGCGAAGTTCGGCTTCAGCACCTTGGCGCCGTCGCGCAACTGGTCGAGATGATCGGACCAGTGCTGCATCATGCGCACGCGCTCGTCCCAATATTCGCCGCGGGTGTAGGCACGCCGGATGGCGTTGGTCTCCATATGGGCGAGCTGGCGCTCGATGGCGTCGGGATTGAATTTGCCTGTTTCGTTGAGCAGCGTCGCCGCCATCGCCCGGAAACCGTGCGCCGTCATCTCCTCCTGCCCGAACCCGAGCGCCCGCAGCGCCGCATTGACGGTATTCTCGGACATCGGGCGACGCGGCGAGCGGAAGGAGGGAAAGCAGTATTTCCCCGTGCCCGTCAGCTCCCAGAGCTGCTCGAAGAGCTTGGTTGCCTGCGTGGACAGCGGCACCCGGTGCGGCCGCCGCATCTTCATCTTCTGCTCGGGGATGTTCCAGACCGAACGGTCGAATTCGAATTCGCTCCACTCCGCCTGACGCAATTCGCCGGGGCGCACGAACAGATGTGCCGACAGCCTGAGCCCGAACAGGGTGATGGCATGGCCGGTATAGCCTTCGATCGCGCGCATGAGTTCGCCCGCGCCCTTGTCAGTGGTGATGGCGGCGAGATGCTTGGCCTTGGGCACGGTGAGCGCGCCGCGCAGGTCGCGTGCCGGATCGGTTTCGGCCCGCGTGGTCGCGATGGCATAGCGGAACACGCGACCGAGCACGCTGCGCATGCGCCGTGCGCTTTCGTAGCGGCCGGTGGCCTCGATCGAGCGGAGCACGACAAGCACCTCCTGCGCGGTGATCTTGGCGACGGGGCGATTGCCGATCCTGGGATAGGCCTTGTCGAGCAGCCAGCGAATCTTGCTGAGGGTGATCTCGGCCATCCCTTCGCGTTCCTGCTTGGCGACCCATTCCTCGGCGACCAGCTTGAAGCTGTTCTCCTCGGACAGCATCTCGCGGGCCACGGCGAGCTTGGCCTCGTGCGAGGGATCGCGAGGCCGGCCGCGATCAGCTTGCGCGCTTCGTCGCGCCGTTCGCGCGCATCGCCGAGACCGACATCGGGCCATGCGCCGAAGGAGAGCGTGCGCTGCTTGCCAAGATAGGCATAGTTCAGCCGCCAGAGCTTGCGGCCGTTCGGCTTGACGAGGAGATAGAGGCCGGCGCCGTCGGTGAGCTTGTATTCGCGCTCCCTCGGCCTGGCGCTGGTAACGGTCGTGGCGTAAAGTTTTCCCATGGTATCGGCCCGTCCATAAGGGGCCTTCGATACCATGCAGGATACCATATTTGTTCCCGATTGGTGCCGGATCAGCCCGGATTTGACCGGACGGTCTTAGCACAAAAAACGGCTGAAATCAGCCACCTTTCGGACGTTCTCGGATGTCCCCGGAAGAACAAATGGTGCCCAGAAGAGCTTGATTGCTGGGCAGCTAAGCGATTGATTTCGCAGTCAAATCATAGACTTACGAACTCGCCAAAGGCATCATTAGCACGATCTGGATTCGTGGAAAAGGCTGGATGTGGATGGACGCTCTGCTCAAGCCCGGCTCGGCTCGAGCGCTGGCCAATTCGAGATCATGGGCGCGAGGAACTTCCATGCGTCGAGTAATTGCCTCAATTTTTATGCCCCAGATAAGCTCATGGTATATCCATGGCCTAAAATCCAATGTCATTCGAGCGCTGGACGTAAATCGACGGGCGGATCGTATCCGTCTGGGCGTTGGGCCGGATTGTCCGAAATATGGCTACAAATTTCGGACAAGTGAGGGGATCATCGCATTCCCTGACACGATAACCTAAAGATCGTGCAGCAGAAAAACCTAATGGCAGCGCATGACAAGGTGAACGTGGCGACCACTCCCAAGGGAGGTTCCTGAGCGCTCTTTGCACTTCGCACGGTCCGGAGAGCAGCCGCGCGATGCGGGCGATATCAGCCAGAGCAATGTCGCGTGATGATCATGCGGCCGGTTCGTTCAACGAGCGCTGGAGCGTTTCGACGGTTGCGAGGACGGCATCGAAGTCGGGCACATCGCCGAAGATCATGCCGGCCATGGCACCATAGTCGCGGCGGAGGTCAGCGATCATCGCGTCGGTCGGTATCAGGGAGAAGCTACCGGGCTCAGCATGAGCAAGATCGAGGTCGCGGCTGTTAAAGAACATCCGGGCGTGTGCGACGCAATCCCTGCCGAGCTCGGGGTTGGCCATCGCTGAAGCGCCGGTTCCGGCGACCATCATTTGATGCACGTCGTAATAATGGCGTGAGACGCGCTGGCCACCCGCACGCAAAACCTGCCGGGCGTCGAACCAGCGGCGCAGGCCATGGAGAATGACGACCTTGTCCCAGAAGGTGCGTTCCACGTCGACGATGGTCACGTTGGCGACCGTCAGGTCGAGGGCGGGCAGGTCGTCGGCGAGATAGGGAGTGACGCTATGGCGTGCATGAGGGTCGAGAGCGGATTTGGCCCCGGATTCTATTTTGACGGCTTTGCGGATGTACCCGTCGGGATCGGCTGTCACGCTTGGATACCAAAGTAGAAGGCTCTGCGCGCTTTCATCGTCCGGATCGAGTTCGACCTTCGCGCCTGCCATGCCCTCGCCCACTGCACTGGCCAGTGTCTCCGAAAGCTGGACGAACAGGTCTCCGCCTATGAAGGCTTGGCATGCCGCCTTAATGGCATCGAGCTTGGCCTGTCGCTTCTTGCCGGACATCCCCTCCAGCGCCTCGACGCTTGCATCTTGGCCGATGTCTTCGCGAAACACCGTGATGTCGATGTCCTCGGAAAAACGCTGAATCAGGCCGAAGCCTTTCGACAGCGACGTACCCCCTTTGAACAGAAAGCGCGGGCCGTGGGACGCCGGACCGTTGAACAGTGCATCGAGCGTCCAGCAGACCCAGAAATCCTTCTCGATATTCTGGGGCGCTGTGCCGAGCCGCTGGCCGGCGCCGATGAACACATCCCGTCGATCCGTCGGATCGGATGCTAGGAACTGGGCGTAGGCGGCGTTCATTGTCATGCTCGCTTGGTCTTCAGACGGTCAGCTGACAAGGTAGCCGGCATCGTATCGCGCAGGATATTCTGCATCCAGAGCGGGAGCGTCAGCATATCGGCCTGAAGGTCGTTGACGATGTCGGCGCCGTGATCAGGGTGGGCGAAAATGGTGCGCAGACGCTTGGCAACATCCGGATCGGTATCTCCCCCGGCGTCATGCAACCAATGCAAGGCCTGGACGACACGCATCGCTGGCCGCCCCGCCCAGTGCAGTCGACTTGGCGCAGTGGTTTTGAAATCGATCTTGAGGTTGCCGAGCGTGATGGGCTTCAATCTTGCGTCGGTATGGACGACGATGCGAGCAGGGACGGCATCGGAGAGTCCTAGATCGTTGGCCGCGGTTACGCCATCGACGAGGACACGGGCTTGGTCCCGCCGAGCCAGTGCATCGACGACGGCGCGCGGATCGGGGTGCGTGGGCTTGCCCGTGAGGTGGTTGAGTTTCGGCTTGTCATACAGGCCGCGGGCAATCCTGCGAACATCGCCATTGCGGGTCAGTCGATGGAGCACCTGATCAACGGCGTCGCGAGAGCCAAGGTCGAGAAAGTCCTGCGGCGTCCAGACTGAAGGCACGCCTCCGGAGACCATTCGGTCCAATATGGCACTTTTGAGATCGAGGCCCGGTCCGCGCATGCCAGTTCCTTTGTCAGAAGCGTGTATGCGCAGTTCTGACAAATTGCAAAACGAATTTGTCAGGTTCATGATGTATTTTTCTGACAAATTATGAGGAACAGAATGAGGTGGCAGAATCTGCAGAGGGAAACCCTCAAGGGCCTTCTTGAAAAGCTGGCGACGCTTTCGAGGCCGAACGCATGGATTGCTAGCGCGTGCCGCGTGAGCAAGCTTGAGATTGATCCTCGCTTCTGGAACGCAGCGCCATGCCTAAGCCAGCTGAACGACCGTGGACGTTAATAGATGTAGGCGGATTCAGAAGAGCTTTCTAGTGGAGCACCTAAGCAATTGATTTCTCAATCAAATCATAGGCTTGAGAAGTCGCAACCTCTGCCCAGGTCTTGATCCGGAACTGGAAATTGTCGCTGTTGAGGAACAGGCATGCGGGAGATCCGTCTTATAGATTCGGCTCTCGATCTCCGGCTCGAACTCGCTGGCGACGAGAATGAAGTTCCAGCTCGTGTCGGTATGCAGAAATTTCGGCTCTTCGCGAATCGCGTTTACATAGTCGGCCGCAAATCTCCGCTGCCCGGACGAAGATAATTTAGCGGGACTGCAAGAGTTTTACCGAGTGTCGGCATCGCTATTCGATCGACTTCTCAACAAAACCCAATGTGTTAGCGTTCTCGACCAGTGTCCTGACCTTCGCTCGATCAAGACCCGAGGGCACATCGGCTTCAATTTCCAACCTGAGCCTCACCGCACTGCCGGGCAAGGTCGTGAGCTGCTCAACGATAGCCTCCACGATCTGATGAATCTCCCTCGCAGGGCGGTCAGCTGAAATCATGACCGCACCGGTGAAACGCGTTGGCAGTTTTTCAGCTGGTGGCGGTTCAGGCGGGCCTCCAGGCGAGGTCTCGCCGGGACCTGGTGCCGGTTCCCCAGCACCACCGCTGGTGTCGCCGCCGCCAGAAGTAGGCTGCCTAGGTGCCGGGCGGTGTGCCTCAGCTGCATCCGGTTTGATGATGATGCTGTCACCGTCAATTACGACTGCGGCATTCGCCGATCGCTCGATGGCAAGGCCCAGATAGGTGTCTGACTTTTCGTCCCAACGCTCAGCATAGGCGAAAGGGCCGGGAAGCATGCCACTCACGGCCGCCTGTACTGCCTTGATCAACACCTCCTGATTTTTCAGGCGCGGCAGGTAAACGTACCTGTTGAGGTACTCCCGCAGATCTTTCAAACTGAGGTGATGCTTCCCGTTCCAAATATACTTTTGGAGATCACGATCCAGGCGCGTCGGTCCGAGTTCCGTGAGCAAGCCTTCCTCAGCTAAGAGCTTCTTGCTGGCACGCGCCAGTAATCCATCCTGGGCTGGGATCTTGCCAGACATCCATTCAACATCAGCCTGTGCGCTATCCTGGGACGGGTAATGCAGATAGCACCACGCCTCCTTCAAACGCGTCCTCATGGTCTCGTTTGCCTCAGTCAATTTTGCCTTGGCGAGCGCGCTGTCACTCTGAGTGAGATTCAAACGATCGGTATCCCGAACTGTTGATTGCCGTTGAGAAGTGACCCGGGGTTTTCATCGAGAAGTGACCCACCTTGCGATTATGTTTCGGATGTCACCGTTGGGTCAAGATGAGGTTTTCTCCTTTCGCGCTGTGGGCTGCTGAGCAGAGCTGTTTTTGAACCGGAAGCTGTCGTTGCCGGTTTCAAGGATGTGGCAGTGATGGGTCAGCCGATCGAGCAGCGCTGTGGTCATCTTGGCATCACCGAACACGGTGGCCCATTCACTGAAGCTGAGGTTGGTGGTGATGATGACGCTGGTGCGCTCGTAAAGTTTGCTGAGCAGATGGAACAGCAATGCACCGCCTGAGGCGCTGAACGGCAGATAGCCGAGCTCATCGAGGATCACGAGATCGGCGTGGGCGAGCCTTCCGGCGACCTGGCCTGCCTTGCCCTGGGCCTTCTCCTGTTCGAGCGCATTAACCAACTCGACGGTGGAGAAGAACCGCACCCGTTTTCGATGATGCTCGATGGCCTGAACGCCCAGCGCTGTCGCGATGTGGGTCTTGCCGGTGCCGGGGCCGCCGACCAGCACGATGTTGTCGGCAACGTCGATAAACTCACAGCGGTGAAGCTGGCGCACCAGCGCTTCGTTGATCTCACTGCTGGCGAAGTCGAAGCCTGCCAGGTCGCGATAGGCCGGGAACCGCGCAGCCTTGAGTTGATAGGATACCGATCGCACCTCTCGTTCAGCAGTCTCCGCCTTCAGGAGCTGGGACAGGATCGGGATGGCGGCATCGAACGCCGGTGCACCCTGTTCCATGAGATCGGTAACGGCCTGCGCCATGCCGTGCATCTTGAGGCTGCGCAGCATGACGATAATAGCGCCGCTGGCGGGATCATGACGCATGGCGGCTCTCCCGACGCAGAGCGTCATAGCGCTCGACATTGGCCATCGGCTCGCTGACCAGTCTCAGCGCCTGTGGCGCCGTGACCGGCGGCGTTGTCAGCGGCTTGCCGTCGAGCAGACGGTGCAGGAGGTTGAGGATATGGGTCTTGGTTGGAACGCCCCCCTCCAACGCCATCGTGACGGCCGTCAGCACGGTCTGCTCGTCATGATGCAGCACCAGGGCCAGGATCTCGACCATCTCCCTGTCACCGCCAGGAGACCGCAACAGATGCCGCTGCAGCCGCTGGAAGGGATCAGGCAGTTCAAGGAACGGCGCCCCATTGCGCAGGGCACCTGGCTTGCGCTGCACCACCGCCAGATAATGGCGCCAGTCATAGACGGTGCGCCCCGGCCCATCGTGGGATCGTTCGATGATACGCTGGTGTTCGCACAGCAACTGTCCCTCGGCGACCACCAGGAAGCGGTCGGGATAGACGCGCAGGCTGACGGGGCGGTTGGCGAACGACGCCGGCACGCTGTAGCGGTTGCGCTCGAGATGGACGAGGCAGGTCGGTGAGACCCGCTTGCCATACTCGACAAAGCCATCGAACGCCCTGCCTGTCGGCATCAGGCTCGCCACCTCATCCGCCCAGGCATCAGCGACAGACCCGGGCTCGATTCCGTGCGGAATATCCTGCCATAGCGCCTTGCAGCGCTCCTCCAGCCAGATGTTCAAAGCGTCGAGGCTCTGAGTCTGGGGGACAGGCTGCCACAGGCGATGCCGTGCATCCTGCACGTTCTTCTCGACCTGGCCCTTCTCCCACCCAGCGGCCGGATTACAGAACTCGGCCTCGAACAGATAATGGCTCACCATCGTCAGGAAGCGGGCGTTGACGGTCCGGCTCTTGCCGCGCCCGACCTTGTCGACGGCAGTCCTCATGTTGTCGTAGATGCCGCGTCGCGGCACGCCGCCCAGCACGCGGAACGCATGATTATGGGCGTCGAACAGCATCTCGTGGGTCTGCAGTAGATAGGCCCGCACAAAGAAGGCGCGACTGTAGCTGAGCTTGAAGTGCGCGACCTGCAGCTTGGTGCGCACGCCATCGATGATCGCCCAGTCCTCGCTCCAGTCGAACTGGAACGCCTCACCCGGTGCGAAGGACAACGGCACGAAGGTGCCTCTGCCGCTCATCTGCTGCTGGCGGCGATAATCATCACGCCAGTCCCGGGCAAAGGCCGCGACACGGCCATAGGAACCGTCAAAGCCGAGGCTCACCAGATCGGCATACAACTGCTTGACCGTGCGCTTCTGCTTGCGCGGACGGCCCATCTCCCGCCTCAGCCAGGCTGTCAGCCGCTCGACGAACGGGTCCAGCTTGCTCGGTCGCTCCGGCACCTTGAACTGCGGCTCGATCGTGTCCGACCGCAGATATTTACGAACGGTGTTGCGGGAAAGACCGGTGCGCCTGGCTATCTCCCGGATCGATAGATGATCGCGGTAATGCCACCGCCGGATAACGCTCAATAATGCCATGTCCAACACTCCATGGTCCCCCGCTCGTCAAAGCCAGGGACGTGTTCAAACATGGGTCACTTCTCAGTGGAAATTACTGGCTTCCCCGGGTCACTTCTCAACGGCAATCAACAGGCTGGCCGTAGGATCTTCCCACCGTCGCGCAGCTGGTCGAGATAGTCCGACCAGCGCTGCATCATGACGACGCGCTCGTCCCAATATTCGCCGCGAGCATAGGCGCGCCGGACCTGATTGGTGTCGACATGGGCGAGCTGGCGCTCGATCGCGTCGGGGTTCCATTCGCCCATCTCGTTGAGCAGCGTCGCGGCCATCGCCCGGAAACCGTGCGCGGTCATCTGGTCGGTCGTGTAGCCGAGCTTGCGCAAGCCCTGGTTGACGGCATTCTCCGACATCGCCTTGCGCGGCTTGCCGAGGCACGGGAACAGGTATTTCCACCAGTGCGTGTGCTCGTGAAGCTCCTTGAGCATCGCGATCACCTGCCGTGACAGCGGCACTCGGTGCGGCCGTCGCATCTTCATGCGCTCCGCAGGGATGAACCAGATTGCCTCGTCGAAATCGATATCGGTCCATTCGGCCTGCCTCAGCTCGCCGGGCCGAAGCAGCACATGTGGGGAGAGCCGCATTGCCATGACGGTAACCTTGTGGCCGCTATAGCCGTCAATGGCCCGGAGCAAAGCGCCGACCTCGGACGGCCGCGTGATGGCCGCGAAATGCCTGACCTTGGGCACGGCGATCGCGCCGCGAAGGTCGGCGGCAACATCCTTGTCGCACCGAACGGTCGCCACGCCATAGCGGAACACGCGGCTCAGGACGCTGCGCATGCGCCGTGCGCTCTCGTAGGCGCCGGTCGCCTCGACTTTGCGAAGGACGGCGAGCGCCTCATGCGGCGTGATCTGCGCGATCGGGATCGTGCCGATCAATGGATAGGCCTTGGCAAGCAGCCAGCGGATCTTGTCGACGGTCACCGGCGCGAGACCGTCCCGCTCGCATTTGACGAGCCATTCCTCGGCGACCGCCTGGAACGTGTTGGCAGCGGCGTACTTGGCGGCGATCCGCGCGCGCTTTTTCTCCAGCGCCGGATCGATCCCCTCGGCAATCTTTCTCTTGGCCTCGTCGCGCCGAACACGCGCTTCAGCGAGGCTTATGGTTGGCCACCCGCCGAGATGAAGCTTCTTCTGCTTGTCCAGAAATCGGTAGTTGAAGCGCCATAGCTTCGAGCCATTGGGCTGGATGACGAGATAGAGGCCTTGAGAATCGGATAGGTTCCAGGCCTTCGCTCTTGGCTTGGCGGCATTGATCTGAATGTAGGTCAGCATGGTCGTTTTCCCAGCAAGGCCGGGTCGATCCGAGGGCAACAAAAAGAACCACATTTTGTGGTCGCTGCTGTTGCCCTTAGCCGGATTTCGCCGGACGGTGTCTGGCGATTCTCGGTCAAGAAATGCTGTGAAACCAGCCGCTTACTGGACTTATCTGGACGCTGCCAGAGCCAGTATTGGTGCCCAGAAGAGGACTCGAACCTCCACGACCTTGCGATCGCCAGCACCTGAAGCTGGTGCGTCTACCAATTCCGCCATCTGGGCACGGGGTAGGTCGGCGCGATTAGCCGCTGGCAGGGGGGCTGTCAATCGCGATGGGCGCATTAATTTGGGGAATGACTATTTTTCGGAGAGGCTTAGCTTGAACAGTGGCGAGCAGGCGGGGATATAGGCGGTTCTGGACATAGCAAGCACTGGACATGCCCGTGGCGGATATCGCCCCTGTCGACACACCCGATTTCTTCGCCCGACCCGATGGCCTGCGCCTTGCGTACCGTCAGCACCGGGGCACGGGACCGACCATCCTGTTCCTTCCCGGCTATATGTCGGACATGGAGGGCAGCAAGGCGGTGGCGCTTCATAACTGGGCCGCACAGCAGGGCCGGCCCCTGTTGCGGCTCGATTATGTGGGCTGTGGCGCCAGCGACGGACGGTTCGAGGATGGGACACTCCATAGCTGGCGCGACGACGTGCTGCTGCTGCTCGACAAGTTGATACAGGGGCCGGTGATCCTGGTGGGGTCGTCCATGGGCGGATGGCTGGCGCTGCTGGTGGCGCTGGCGCGGCCTGCGCGAGTGCAGGCGCTGGTCGGCATTGCCGCCGCGCCCGATTTCACCGACTGGGGCTTTACCGACGCGGACAAGGCGCTGCTGGCGACCGAAGGCCGGATTGTCGAGCCGACCCCCTATAGCGACCAGCCCTATGTCACCACGCATGCCTTTTGGGAGTCGGGACAGGCATCGCGGCTGCTGAGCAACCCCATCGCGATCGACTGCCCGGTGCGGCTGTTGCAGGGGCAGGAGGACGCCGACGTGCCCTGGCAGGTCGCGACGCGGCTGGCCGGACGTTTGCGTTCATCGGATGTGCAGACGCTGCTGATTAAGGACGGCGACCATCGCCTTTCCCGCGACGCGGATATTGCCCTGTTGATCCGTACCGTCGCCTCGCTTGCGGATATAGTTCCATGACATTGCTGCTGGCCTTGCTGCTCACTCCCCAGGCCTATGCGCCAGAGGTGGAGGCGGTGATGAACCGATCCAAGGACCGTGCGGAGAAGGCGCGCAGCGCTGCCGCGTCCCCGCCCCCACCTCATGATGCGGCAACGACCGCCGCCACCGCTTTGCCCGTTCCGCCGGAGGTTGCCGCGCCGTTTCAGGCCTGCCTCGACGATGCGGTAGAATCGCCCGAAAAGGGCATTGCCCACGCCAATGCATGGCGCATCAAGGGCGGCAGCTTTTATGCGCGCCAATGCCTGGGCTTTGCCTATGCGCGGGCCGAACGCTGGGCGCCCGCAATCGTCACGTTCGAACAGGCGGCCGAAGAAGCCGAGCGTGCGGGCGCCATGCCCCAAAGCGCGCGCCTGTGGGCGCAGGCAGGCAATGCCGCACTGGCGGGTGGCGACCCGGCGAAGGCGCGCAGCGATCTGGACGCGGCGCTGGCGCGCGGTATCCCCGACGGCATGGAAAAGGGCGAGGTGCATCTGGACCGCGCCCGCGCTTTGGTGGCGCTGAACGATCCCAAGGGTGCGCGCGATTCGCTCGACATCGCACTGGAGCAGGCGCCGCGAGATCCGCTGGGCTGGCTGCTGTCAGCCACGCTGGCACGGCGAGCGGGGGAAATGCCGCTGGCGCAGGCGCACATTGCGCGCGCCGTGCAATTGTCCCCCGACGATGCTTCAGTGGCGCTGGAGGAAGGGAATATCGCGGTACTGACCGGCCATGACGATGTCGCCCGGTCAGCCTGGCAGCGGGCCGTGAAACTGGCGCCTGAATCCGCGATGGGCAAGGCCGCTGCGGACAACCTCACGCGCCTGCCGGCTGGCTGATCCCGACACGGAATTAACGAACACAGGAAATGTGCCAAAAATCGCATTGCGCGGGGTGACGGACAGCCTTCTCTGTTCTATCCCTGTTCCCCATGATCGCGAAACTGAAGGGGCTGCTGGACAGCACCGGCATTGACCATGCCGTCATCGATGTGGGGGGCGTTGGCTATCTGGTCGGCGCGTCGTCGCGGACACTGGCGGCGCTTGGCACCGTGGGTGAAGCCGTCACCATTCACACCGAAATGCTGGTGTCGGAGGATTCCATCCGCCTGATGGGCTTTGCCAGCGCGAGCGAACGTGACTGGTTCCGCCTGCTGACCGGCGTACAGGGCGTCGGCGCGCGGGTGGCACTCGCCATCCTCTCCGCCCTCGAACCCGCCGACCTGCACCGCGCGGTGGCGATGGGCGACAAGGCGATGGTCGCGCGCGCCAACGGCGTTGGCCCGAAGCTGGCGGAACGCATCGTGCGTGAACTCAAGGACAAGGTCGGCACCGTGCCGGTTCCTGTGAGCGGTGGCGGGATGGGTTTCACGGCGATGCCGACCGGCGGCCATGCTGCCGATGCCATTTCCGCCCTCCAGAATCTGGGCTTCCGCCCCGCCGAAGCCAGCGCCGCCGTCGCCGCTGCGGAAGCGGACATTGGCGAGAATGCTGGCCTTGACGCGCTGGTACGGCTCGCGCTGCGGAAGGCGGCGAAGTGACTGATACCGAGCGTCTCCTCACGCCTGCCCGCCGCGTAGAGGATGTCGACGCCGCGTTGCGCCCCAAATCGCTGGACGAATTTATCGGCCAGCAGGCTGCGCGGGAAAATCTGCGTATCTTCATTCAGGCGGCAAGGTCGCGTGGTGAAGCGCTGGACCATGTGCTTTTCTTCGGCCCGCCGGGGTTGGGCAAGACGACGCTGGCGCAGATCGTCGCCAAGGAAATGGGCGTGGGTTTTCGCGCCACGTCCGGTCCCGTCATTGCGAAGTCGGGCGATCTTGCCGCCCTTCTCACCAATCTGGACGAGGGTGATGTATTGTTCGTGGACGAAATCCACCGGCTCAATCCGGCGGTGGAGGAAATCCTCTATCCCGCGATGGAGGATCGTGCGCTCGACCTGATGATCGGCGAGGGGCCGTCCGCCCGCTCGGTTCGCATCGACCTGCCCAATTTCACGCTGGTCGGCGCGACGACGCGACAGGGGTTGCTCACGACCCCGCTGCGCGATCGCTTCGGCATTCCCGTGCGACTGCAATTCTATACCGTGCCCGAACTGGAGCTGGTGGTGCGCCGTGCTGCGCGGCTGCTTGATCTGGTCATGACGGAAGATGGCTCGACCGAAATCGCTCGTCGCGCACGGGGCACGCCGCGCATCGCCGGGCGATTGCTGCGCCGGGTGCGCGATTTCGCCAATGTCGCTGGCGCGCCGCGCGTCGATGCGAAGGTCGCCGACGCCGCCCTCAACCGGCTGGAGGTCGATCATCTGGGTCTCGACCTCATGGACCGGCGCTATCTCCACATGATCGCCGACATTTATCGCGGCGGCCCGGTGGGGGTGGAGACGCTGGCGGCGGGCCTTTCCGAACCGCGTGATACGGTCGAGGAAGTGATCGAACCCTATCTCATCCAGCTTGGCCTTATCGCCCGCACCGCGCGGGGGCGATGCCTCAACGGGCCGGGGTGGAAGCATCTGGGCCTCAACCCGCCGGCCGGCGCGCAGGATGGCCTGTTCGACTGACATATGCGTGTCATGGAACGGCGATTAGGCATGGCCGTTACGGAATCGCACCCTTATAGAAAATCCATGAGCGAATGCGCCCGGCAGAGGCGCGCCCGGCAGGAGTCGAGAGTTTGAAAGCCATCGAGTCATTTCCCAATCTGGTGACGATGTTCTTCGCCCGCGCCGCGCAAAAGGGCGACATGCCGATGCTGTGGCGCAAGGCGGACGGAAAATGGGCCTCGATCAGTTGGCAGGACGTCGCGGCCCGCGTCGCGGCGTTGGCCTCCGCGCTCAAGGCGCAGGGGTTGCGACCCGGCGATCCGGTGATGCTGGTCAGCGAGAACCGGCCCGAATTCTGCATCGCGGACCTTGCCATCATGGCGGCAGGCTGCGTCACCGTGCCGACCTATACCACCAATACCACGCGCGATCATCAGCATATCCTGACCGACAGTGGGGCTCGGGCGGTCATCGTATCCACCGCGAAGCTGGCGACGACGCTGATGCCCGCTGTGCTGCGGTCACAGGCCAGTCTGGTGATCGGCATGGAACCGATCCGCAGCGCCCAGGGACAGGTCGCCTGCCATTTGTGGGACGATCTGGTCGCACATCATATCGCCGATGTGGAGGCCTGCGCGGTCGAGCAAACTGCGCAACGGGGCGACCTGGCCTGCATCATCTATACCAGCGGCACGGGCGGCGCGCCGCGTGGAGTGATGCAGCATCACGGCTCCATCCTGTGCAATGTCGAGGGCGCGGCGGCGCTGCTGGCGGAAGATTTTGGCTGGGGCGAGGAAGTGTTCCTGTCCTTCCTCCCCCTTTCCCATGCCTATGAACATAGCGGCGGCCAGTATCTGCCGATCCTGCTGGGCGGGCAGATCTATTATTCCGAGGGTCTCGAAAAACTGGCCAGCAATATCGAGGAGGTGCGCCCGACGATCATGGTCGTCGTCCCCCGCCTGTTCGAAGTGCTGCGCGCGCGCGTGATCAAGGCCATCGAGAAGCAGGGCAAGCTGCCCAATTTCCTGCTGGCCCAGGCACTGCGGATCGGCACGAAAGAGCGGAAGGGGCGCAGGTCCATAGTCGACGCGCCGCTCAAGGCCCTGTTGGCCCACACCATCAAGCCCAAGATCCAGGCGCGCTTCGGTGGCCGGATGAAGGCGATGGTATCGGGCGGCGCACCGCTCAATCCCGATGTCGGCATCTTTTTTCAGTCGCTGGGGATCACCCTGCTTCAGGGCTATGGCCAGACTGAGGCCGGGCCGGTCATCAGTTGCAATCGCCCCAGCGCGGGGATCGCCATGGACACCGTCGGTCCACCGCTCAAAGGCGTGGAGGTGAAGATCGCCGAGGATGGCGAGATCTTGGTGCGCGGCGAACTGGTCATGCACGGCTATTGGCGCAACCCGGCGGAAAGCGAGCGGGTGCTGAAGGACGGCTGGCTGCACACCGGAGACATTGGCGAGATTGACGCGGCCGGGCGCATCCGCATTACCGACCGCAAGAAGGATCTGATCGTCAACGACAAGGGCGATAATATTGCGCCGCAAAAGGTTGAGGGGATGCTGACGCTGCAGCCGGAAATCGGACAGGCCATGATCCATGGCGACCGGCGGCCGCACATCGTCGGACTGCTGGTGCCCGATGCCGAATGGACGCGGGAATGGGCCGCCGCGCAGGGACGGGCCGTGGATGGAATAGCAAGCGATGCGGCCTATCAGGCAGCGCTGCGGGCGGCGGTCGACCGGGTCAATACGGACCTGTCCGTGGTCGAGCGGGTGCGCCGCTTCATCCTGGCCGACGAACCTTTCACCATCGAAAATGGCGAAATGACGCCATCGATGAAGATCCGCCGCCACATCATCCGCACCCGATATGAAGATCGGCTGAACCAGCTCTACAAAAGCTGATCCGCGCTTATTTGGCCGGGGTGCGATACGGAATGAAGTCGCCCAGCGCGCAACCACCCGACTGGGTGCCGATCGTCAGGTTGACCGATCGCGCGATGTCACCCCGGCAATATTGCGATCCAAAAGTGTTGACCACCAATGTATCGCCGCGCGTCAGGCCATTGCAACTGCCGATCAGGTCGTTGCGATAGACCAGCTTGCTGCTGACCCGATAGAGCAGCACATTATTGCTGATGACGCGCAGGCTGCTTTGGGGATAGCTGGTGATGCAGCTGACCTTTTCACCCGGCACCTTGCCCTCCAGCGCCTTTTCCAGCTCGGTTGCCTGTTTTGCAGTCAGTGGCGTGGGTTCATAGCTGCCCGCGCAGCCTGCCAGCGCCAGTGAGGCCACCATCGGGACGATTATCGCGCGCATGGTCACTCTCCTGTCAAAAGTCCTTGTCTATAAGGACGGCATCCTGACACAAAAACCGTCAGGCCGCATCCTTTGCCGCGCGCCTGCGGCCCAGTTCTTCCACACTGTCGGCGCGCAGGAAAGGGTTGGTCGCCCGTTCTGCGCCGATGGTGGTCGGCACGGTCGCCTCGCCCCGCGCACGGGCGGCATCGACCACAGCCATCCGGTCCCGTATCGCCTGATTATCTGGCTCCACCGACAGCGCAAAACGGCCATTGCTTTGCGTATATTCATGCGCGCAATAGACGATTGTATCGTCGGGCAATGTGGCAAAGCGCTGCATATTGGCGAACATCTGCGCCGCCGTTCCCTCGAACAGACGACCGCAGCCCATGGCGAACATCGTATCGCCAACGAAGATCAACCGATCATCCGCCAGATGATAGGCGATATGCCCGGCGGTGTGCGCGGGCACCGCCAGCACCTGCGCGCTGTGATCGCCGATCCGCACCGTGTCGCCCTCTCCCACACCCCGGTCGAGCGTGCTGATCCTGGCGGCCTCGGCAGCAGGACCGGTGATGGTGCAACCGGTCTGCGCCTTGATTTCGGCATTGCCTCCAACATGATCGGGGTGCCAGTGCGTGTTCCAGATCTGATTGATTACCCAGCCCCGCGCATGGGCAGCCTCCAGCACCGGGTCGGCAACAGCAGGATCGATCACCACCGTCTCGCCGGATGTGGCATCATGCATCAGCCAGACATAATTGTCGCTGAGCACGGGAACACGGACGATCTCCAGCATCGCCTTACCAGACGCCGATATTAGGCATGGAGACCCAGGGTTCTATCGGGTCCAGCCGCCCGTCCTGCAACAGTTCGATGGAGATATTGTCGGGCGTGCGGACGAAGGCCATGTGCCCATCGCGGGGCGGGCGGTTGATAGTGATTCCCGCGTCCATAAACCGCTGGCAGGTCTCATAGATATTTTCGACTTGATAAGCGATATGACCAAAATTGCGGCCCCCATCATAGGGTTCCGGGTCCCAATTATGGGTCAGTTCGACCTGCGCATCCTCGTCACCCGGCGCGGCAAGATAGACGAGGGTGAAACGCCCCTGTTCGCTCTCCATCCGCTTGACTTCCTTCAGGCCGAGCAGGTCGAAGAAGGCGATACTCTTGTCGACATCGGTAACACGGATCATGCTGTGCAGATATTTGGGCAAGGGGAACACTCCGTTCGTCTCTATAAAGCAACGGTTCATCTTCTGAATGGCAGTCATTCTATAGATAAGTCGCCACTCTGGCGATCGAAAGAGGGGATAGAGCGATGGCAATCGATATTCGCGACAAGGTCTTACTGGGCTGCGCGGCGATTTTGGGCGTGGGATTGATCGCAGGCGGCTATCTTCTGGGTGACGGCCTGACCCGCGCCAGGGCGGCAGACCGTTCGGTGACGGTGCGCGGCCTGTCGGAAAAGAATGTCACCGCCGACCTTGCCACCTGGTCGATCAGCTATTCGGCGAACGGCTTCGACCTGCCCACCGTGCGCGCGGAGATCGACAACAACACCCGCGAGTTGAAGGCCTATTTCACCGCACTCGGTTTCAAGCCCACCGACCTTACCCCCAGCGGCGCGGGCGTGAACCAGTATATCAATAATGGCGTCAACACGATCACCATCACCCAACGCATGTTGCTGCGGACCACTGACATCGCCCGCGCCCAGCGCGCCGTCGCGCAACAGTTCGATCTGGTCCGGCGCGGCGTCACGCTACAAGAGGGGTCGGGGATGCGCTACAGCTTCACCAAGCTGAACGATGTGAAGCCGACCATGGTCGCCGCCGCCACCAAGGACGCGCGCGCCTCCGCCGAACAGTTCGCCAAGGACAGCCGCACCAGCGTCGGCGGCATCAAGAGCGCGACGCAGGGCTATTTCTCGATCGAGGCTCGCGATGGCGAGGGCGACAGCGCCGCCGACACCCCATACAAGAAAGTGCGGGTGGTCACGACGGTCGACTTCTATCTGAATTAGGGTGTGAGGCCATTGCACGCAGGCCCCGTCGCATCAGAACCTCACAACGCCCTGAACCGGAAATCCCGAAACCGCGTCTCGCCCGGCCCCGCCGAATAGAGGCCAGGTCGCAGCATCAGGAAGCCGCCGCGAACATTGTGGTGATAGCCTGACACTTCCATTCCCCGGTCGAACCGTGCCCATGTCCTGCCGCCATCGCCGCTCAGGTGGAAGGAGATGATATGGCGGTTGTTCGTGACCCGCATCGTCATCCGGCGGCCATGGGGATTGGCGGGACGGCCGCGCTCTATGCCATATTGATGGGTGACGAAGCGCTGCTCGTCAAAGCCGAGGCCGCAATAGAGTTTGTCGTCGTAGAAAAGCAGCAGGCCCGCCGTGCCGCCCGGCGCAATCTCTATATCGCAGGAAAATTCATAGGCCGGGTCGCCCGCGATCAACAGCAGAGGAGAGGAATTGCTGGGTGCTGTCCCCCGTCCCTTCAATATCAGCGCGCCCTTTTCTACGCGCGCGCGGCTGGCCTCGTCCGGTGCGGGGCGGAAGAAGTTCCACTTGGCCCCCAGATCCAGCCGCTTGAAATCATCCGACAGGGCCTGACCATGGGGCAGAGCTTTGCCGCCGCGCGGTTTGGACAGTGGCTGTGACAGGTCGCCGCCGGTCATGCGGAACCAATCGTCCGCCGTCCATTCCACCGGGTCCAGCAGCGTTTGCCGCCCCAGTGTCCACAGGCCGTTTTCATAGCCATGATAGACCGCCCACCAACTGCCATCCGGCCCCTCGACCAGACTGGCGTGGCCGCGTGACCACCAGCGCTCATGGATGCTTTCCGTATGGACCAGCGGGTTATTGGGATGCTGTTCCCACGGCCCGTTGATCGAACGCGAACGCGCGGCGATGACCATATGGCCGGTCGGTGGCCCAGCCGTGCCGCCCACGGCGGTCAGCATGTAGAACCAGCCGCCATGGCGGTGGATCTTCGGTCCTTCCGGCGCGAACCCCTCGACATCCCAGGTGTCGGGATAGCGCCACGGATCGTACACATGCTCGACCGCGCCAACGGTCGACAGGCCATCGTCGGAAAGGCGGATGCGATCGCCGCCCGACAGAAACAGCCAGCGGCTGCCATCCTCCCCCACCGCATGGCAGGGGTCGATATGCTCGTGCAGCTTGAGGTCGATGGGGTCGCTCCATGGCCCGTCGATACTGTCGGCATGGATGACGAAGATGCTGTTGGGGCTGGCCTTGACCGGAATGTAAAGGAAATAGCGGCCCTCATGCTTTTCCAGGCTGACCGCCCAGACCGACCCGATATTCTTGTGGAGCGCGGCGCTACGCGGTTGCCAGTTGATCAGGTCGCGTGAGTGCCAGATCGTCAGCCCAGGATAGCTGTCGAAGGTGGAGAAGGTCATGTAATAATCCGCCCCGTCCTTCAGAATGGCGGGGTCGGGCCGATCGCCCGACAGCAGCGGATTGAGAAAACGGCCATCGCCCAGATCGGCGATCCGCTGATTGTCGAAGCCACGTTTCCAGTCGATCGATACGCCCGCCCCTTGCGAAGCGGCAACGGTCATATCGGGACGGACCAACGCAAGCGCGCCACCCGCCATCGCCCCCGTCATCGCCGTCCGCCGACTGATAGTCATTCTATAGCCCTTCCGTAAATAAAAGGCCGGGCCGCCCTGCTGACGGGTGGCCCGGCCACAATCCCTACATTTTGAAGCGCGCGCCGATCTGAAAGGTGCGGCCAAAATGATTATATTCATAGTTCCGGTTGGCATCGAGATCGGTGTAGCGATCGCGATATTCGTCGGTCAGGTTGATCCCTTCCAGCGAAAGCTCAACCCAGTCCGTCAGCTTGTAGCGGACCGCGGCATCCACGTTCACGGTGCTGTTATACCCCTCGAACACATTGCCGGTGGCGCTGTTCTGATCCGCATAGGCGCTACGATAGCTGGCCGAAACGCGGGCGCTGAACTTCGCATCCTCATAATAGAGGGTGCCGTTATAGGCACGCTTCGACACACCAAAGAGCGTGTTCGTCCGTATGCCCGAAACCAGCCCGCCACCCGGCACGACGGCTGGACCCTGCACGTTATAGTCAGCATCGGAATCGATGAAGGTAGCGTTCGCGATCATGCCGAAATTCTTGAAGATGCCCGGCAGGAAGGAGAAGGGCATCTGCAACGCAATTTCCGCCCCCTTGAGCGAGGCGCCCGTGCCGTTGATCGTTGTCGCGATCGTCCAGATCGGCAGTGACTGCTGCGCGGGGTTGAGCGCCGCAGGAGAACTGCTGACCAGCACGGAGGCGGGCAGGCCAGTTTCTGTGAAGGTGGCGTTGGAAATGGATGTGGAAACCGGGAAGCTCTGCACATCCTTCTTGAACAGGGCGACCGAGAAAATCGACTGCGGCGCGAAATACCATTCAACCGCCAGATCATAGGATGTCGCCCGATAAGGATCGAGCTGCGGATTGCCGAAGCTCACGCGATATTGAAAGCCATCGGCCGATCCACCCGGCGTCAGGCTGCCCAGCGACGGACGGGTCACGACATCGGCGACCGCCGCGCGGATGACGACATCGCGCATCGGGAACAGCGCCAGATTTACCGCCGGCAGCCAGTCTTCATAGCTGCGCTTGATGGTGACTTCAGTCGTGCCGTTGATGCCGGTCGATGTCTGCCCCGTTCGCGCATAACGGATGCCCGCGTTCAGCGCATAGTCCAGACCCAGAAAATCGCCCTTCGCATCGAACTGAAGATAACCGCCGGTCACTTCTTCCGTCACGGATCGGTTATTGCCGACATCCAGCGTCAGCGGTCGATCATATAATTTGGTGAAGTCAGTGGCCGCGTCCAGATTGGGGATCAGCCATTGGGTGGTCGTGCCCGCGGGCTGACCAGCCCGTCCCAGGGTGAACAGTTCGCTGAGCGCCGGCGTCGCCTGGAAACCATAGACCGCCGTTGGCCCAAACAGGCTGGTGGGTGAGCAGGTGATGGTGCCCAGCACCAGATCCCTGCCGCCGTTACCGCACACGGCGGTATCGCGCTGATAGGCGACGGCGTCGAAATCGAACTTGCGCCACATTCCGCCTGCCTTGACGGTGAAACCTTCGGTCAAGTCCCACTCGGTCCGCAATTGCGCCGTCTTGAACCGGTTAGTGGTGTTGGACGGGCGATCACGGATTTCGGCAAGCTGAAAATTGGCAGGGTCGGTGACACTGGTCCCGAACGTCAGCTTGGGCTGGTTCCTGTTGCTATAGTCATAGCCGTAGCCCTGCGCATCGCGGTCATCGAACACCATAGTGGTTTCGACCGGGATATCGGCGTCCGACTTGGAAAAACCGCCCAACAGGGTGAAGCGGAACGTATCGCTTACATCCTGATCCCAGGTTGCACCAAGCTGATAGAATTCCGTGCGGGACTTGCGCAGATAATGTTCGGTCCGCACCCATGCGTCGTTCAGCGTCGCCGAGATCATATTATTGTTGCTGTCATAGACAGGATTGACGATGTTGATCGACCGCTCGTTGGAGCGCAGGAGCACTTCGCCCCATTTCTCTTCGCGGGTTTCCTTGAATCGCGAATAGAGGCCATCGACCGAAATTTTCGTGCTGTCGCTGGGCGCGAACTGAACCGATGCGGTCAGGCCCAGCCGTTCACGATCATGCCCCACCTCGCCATAGCGAGGAATGCGCGGGTGGAAGGAAAGCGCGGCGGCGTTGCAGGCCGCGCTGGCGATATAGGTTCCGCCCGAATTGGGCTGGGTCCAGCAATTGGTGCTGTCGACGGAATCAAAGCGCGCCTGTGCCCATCGCACACTGTTATTGCCCAGTTCGACATTATTCTGCTTGGAATAGGCGGCCGACAAGGCAACGCCAAAGCGGCCATCCGCCGACTTCCACGAGGCAATACCGGCAAAGCGCGGCCCCCAGTTTTTCGACAGGTCATTATAGGCGGCTGTAGCCGAACCGACGAGCGTCAGCCCATATTTACCACCCAGCGGATTGCCGGTGTTGAGATCGACCACCGCGCCCAAAGAGCCTTCGTCAAGGCTGGCTTCGGCTGTCTTGTGCACCACCAGAGAGCTGAACAGTTCCGACGCAAACACGTTGAAATCGAAGGAGCGATCGCGGTTGGAACTGGCGCCGTCAGTCGATGTGGCAACCGTTTCCAACCCATTGACGCGAACACGGGTGAACTGCGCGCCCAGTCCGCGCACGGTAATGGCGCGGCCTTCGCCGCCATCGCGCTGGATCGAGATGCCGGGAATACGCTGAAGCGATTCAGCCAGGTTCTGATCGGGGAATTTAGCGATGTCCTCCGCCACGATCGCGTCGACCGACCCAACCGATTCGCGCTTCAGGTTGATGGCGGCCCCCAGCGATTGGCGGAAGCCGGTTACGACGATATCGGCGACTTCGCCTTCACCACTTGCCTGCGTAGCTGTTGTATCGGCCGTTTGCGCGCTCTGCGCCAATGCCTGAGTGGGCAGCGCCAGCGCGATCACCGCGAAAGACGCACCCATCATCCAGCGGCCGACGCCTGCCTTCTTCACCCCTTCACGATCAGTCACCCTTCTGCTCCTTCCCTGTTACGCGACGTTTTTCCGGCCTTATCTGGGCCGGAAAAACGCATGCTATACGTTCGGGATTGGCGTGCAGAAACGATGCGGCACCCCTCTCCCCCAAAGCCATCGCCAGTTTTTACTGGTCTATACGACGCCTTTGGAAACCGGTGTCATAAATGCGCTGCACTCATGAACCTGTCAATATCCGATCGCAATAATGATACATGAAAGTGGGAAAAGCCTGTCAGATTCTGCGGCATTCCCCGCTTTTTGGCGCTTAATAGCAGTCAATCTTTGGCTTAAGAGGAAGGGACAGCGGATCGCATTCCAATAATGGGAATGTCATATGGAATTGCGCTCATCTGTCCGGTTTTGAACGAAAAAAGGCCGGCCAGCATGTGCAGATGCTGGCCGGTCCCGGTCCACCCCCTCGGCCACGGGAGCAACACCACCCGGAGCGACCCGAAAAGTGGCGACAGGTTCGGAAGTATGGACACCGGTGTCAAAAAGAGTTGCGGTGGATCGACCGCAATGTCAAGAACAGGCGAAGAGGAGACCTGAAAAGATGATGCGTAAACGCTCGCCGCTGATCCTGTCGCTGCTGGCCATGAGCTGTGCAATACCCGCGCTCGCAAAGGCGCCTGCCACGACACCCATGGCCTTCCCCGGCGCCGTCGGCTGGGCAGCGAGCACGCCGGGCGGGCGGGGCGGACGGATCATCCGCGTGACTACGCTGGCCGCAGACGGCCCCGGCAGCTTCAAGGCCGCGCTGAACGCAAAAGGGCCGCGCATCATCGTGTTCGAGGTCGCAGGCGTGATCGACATGGGGCGACAGGCACTCAGCCTCACCGAACCTTTCGTCACTATCGCTGGCCAGACGGCCCCCTCCCCCGACATCACCCTGATCCGCACCGGCATCGACGTCGCCACCCACGACGTCATCATCCGTCATATCCGGGTTCGCACGGGCGTCGATGGACAACCCAAATTAAGTGGCTGGGAAGCTGACGCCATGTCGACGGTGAAGGCGCATAATGTCGTCATCGACCATTGCACCTTCACCTGGGCGATCGACGAGAATATGTCCGCCTCCGGCCCGCGCTTCGATGGGAAAACGCCCGAGGAGTGGCGGCGTAACACGTCCCACGCCATCACCTTTTCCTATAATCTGGCGGCGGAGGGTCTGGCCGAGGCGAGCCACCCAAAGGGCGAGCATAGCAAGGGCACACTGATCCACGACAATGCCAGCGAGATCCTGATCTATCGCAACATCTATGCACACAACAAGGAACGCAACCCACTGGTAAAGGGCGGCGCGCAGGTCGAGCTGGTCAACAATATCCTTTACGACCCGGGCGAGCGGGCCGTGCATTATAACCTGATGGCGCTGGAATGGGGGGATAATCCCTATCAGAATGGCAAGCTGTCGGCGGTTGGCAATGTGCTTCGTGGTGGCCCCTCGACCGAGCCGGGCATGCCGTTCCTCATGCTGGGCGGGGATGGCGACCTCGATTATTATGGCAAGGACAATATTGCCGTCGACCAGTGGGGCAAGCCGCTGCCGATGTTTGGCCGCTACGGCGAAACCCGCGCGAAACTGAACGAGGTGTCGGCCCCGCCGGTCTGGTGGGCAGGCACCCAAATCCTGCCGACGCGCGACGTCGAAACCCATGTTCTGGCTCATGCCGGCGCACGCCCGTGGGATCGTGATGCCGACGACCTGCGCGTCCTGTTCTTCGTGGCTGAGGGACGCGGCGAGATATTGAACGATGAAAAACAGGTCGGCGGCTATCCGAAGATGGCGACGACCCGCGCGCCGTTCGTGGAGGCCAACTGGAACCTGGACACGATGGAGCCGAAATCCGGTCGCTATCCGGGACAGAAGGCAGAGATCGCCGAACATCTGTCGGATCGGGACAAAATGATGCGCCAAGGGGAAAAACCATGAGTGTGCTGCTCACCCTGTTGCTTGCGGGCGCGGCGCCGCCGATGGCAATCGTCGACGAAAAGGACGTCCGGAAGGAAGAGCCGAACCCACACGGGCAGATCGGCATGAGCACCGCTTACCGTATCAGCGACGCCGTGCCCCAACCGCGCACCATGGAGTTTCGCAAGCGCATCCTGCACCCCGGCTCGGCCATCGGCCTCCACCCCATCGCGCATGACGAGGTTTATTATGTCCTGTCCGGCACCGGCGACGTGACCTCCGATGGCGTCACCCGCGCCGTGGGGCCGGGCATGGCCGCCTATCTATACACCGGTGCACAGGTGGGCATCCGACAGACCGGCAAGGAGCCGCTGGCGCTCATCATCTCCTACCCGGTGGTGAAATAGAGGAGCGGGCCATCGTAACCCGTGGCTGTTGAATAACACCCTTCAACTTCCCGGCTGAATATAGGGCACCCGCGCGAATAGCTCGCGCTCCCATCCGCGCGGGTCATCTTCCACCCGACTGGCCGTGTCGAAAATCATCGTGCTGCGGTGATCCAGTCGATATTGGGGCCAGCTTTCCAGCCCCGGCCCGTCGGGATTGCCCGCGCGCGCAAAGTGCAGGAAGCGCGCCATCACCGCTGCCGATGCGGCCCGTGCGCCCTGCCCTGTGCCCGTAAACGATCCGGGTGCATCCAGCGTGCCAAAGGCCAGCGCGATGTCCATTGTGTGCGGCGCACCGCGTCTCGGCTGCGTCGGCGACTGGAAATCGACCTGATAGACCCAGGTCGGCGCGTCGACGCGCGCCCGCGCCTCCGCCTCCAGCACCTGTCCCGGCCAGCTGCGTCCTGCTGTTGTCGCGGCATAAAGGATGCGTTCGGCCGACCAGTCGGGAAAGCGCGCCCGATATTGCGCGACAATCCATTCAGGCGGCAGGTCCATCCGCAACTCCGGCGCCATTCGGGCAGCGAGATTATCCCAGTTCAAGCCCCGAGCGATCGGCCCGCCGGGATCAATGAAGGCGCCGGTTTCCTCACGCGTGTTGCCCAACATCATCGGGATTGCATTACCCTGCGGCGCGGCGTCGGGCCAGAAGGGGTGCCGCAACAACCAACGCATATCCAGCACAGGCCCCATATAAACGCCGCCGCCCAATATCGGGTCTTCCACCGACAGTCCCTCGATCAACCGTTCCACCGGCATCGTCAGCAGTGGTTCCAGATCGGTCGGCCTGACGCCCAGCCGATCGAGATAGGCGGCGGTCCGGCGGGCCGCGTTGATCGGGCCGGATGCCGTCACCTGTTGCCCGCTCATCGTGATCGCGCGGTGAAACAGGCCCTTGGCCGCAGGCATAGCCATCATCGTCGCGATCTTCGCGCCCCCGCCGGACTGGCCGAACAGCAATATGTTAGCTGGATCACCGCCGAAAGCCGCGATATTGTCCCGTACCCAACGCAGCGCGAGGATCAGGTCGAGCTGCCCCACATTGCCACTGTCGGCAAAGCGCGGGTCCAGCCCAGCGAGATAGAGATAGCCCAAGGCATTGAGGCGATGATTGACCGTCACCACCACTATGTCGCCGCGCGCCGCCAGCCGATCGCCATGGTTCAGCGGATCGACCACGCTGCCGTTCGAATAGGCGCCGCCATGGATATAGAGCATCACCGGACGCTTCGCTTGCCCCTCTGTTCCCGGTGTCCAGATGTTAAGGAACAGGCAATCCTCGCTGGTCACGGCCTGCTTGCCCTTTTGCGGGCAGGAGGGGGCAAAGTGGGTGGCATCGACAATGCCGCTCCACCGTTCGGGCGGCACCGACGGCATGAATCGACGCCGCGTCGTATCCTGCCCATAGCGCACCCCGCGAAAGACATGCAGCCCGCCTTCGCGCGTGCCCCTTATGCGGCCATGGGTCGTTGCAACGACGCTATTGGCCACAGCCCCGACCCGCGCGGATGCAGCCGTCACCATCAGACCTATTGTGCTGGTCAGAAAGGGGCGACGACCAATCATGAATTTTTCCTTTCAGCGTCTGACGTCGAGGCCGTCTTGCTGGAAGGCTATGATGTCGGGCTGGGTGAAGAGGGAGGCATCGCCGGGGAGGGAGTGTTTGAGGGCGGTGAGCGCGAGGCCGGTGTTGGCGGCGTCCTCGATGTTCTGGCCCGACAGGATGCCGTGGAGGATGCCGGCGGCGAAGGCGTCACCCGCGCCGATCCGGTCGACGATGCCGGAGACGGCGATTTCGTCAGTCTGGACCGCCGCATCCGGCGTGTCGATGCGCGCGGCGATGCGGTGGCGGTCGGCGTCCTCGACATGGCGGGCGGTGGACGCGATCAGCTTGAGGTTCGGGAAGGCCGCGAACCCGGCTTGGGCTGCTTCGCGCCGCCGGTCCGATCCGTCGCCATGGAAGGGCTTGTCGAGCAGCAGCGCCATGTCGCGATGGTTGCCGAACAGGATGTCGGCCTGGCTCACCAGTTGGGTGAGGATCGCCTTGGGATCGCTGTCCCACGCTTCCCACAGCCGCGCGCGATAATTGCCGTCGAAGATCAGGGTCATGCCCCGCTGCTTTGCGGCCTTGGCGGCGGCCAGCGCAGCGGCGGCGGAGCGCGGCCCCAGCGCAGGCGTGATGCCCGACAGATGGAGATGGGTCGCGCCATCAAACGCCGCGTCCCAGTCAAAATCCGCCTCGCTGGCGCGGGCAAAGCTGCTGTCGGCCCGGTCATAGACGATGTCCGACGCCCGCAGCCCGGCGCCGGGCGTCAGGAAGTAAAGGCCCATCCGCCCCTCTTGCGCAGCCGCGACATGGGTGCAATCGACCCCCGCGCCCATCAACGCCCCGCGCGCCATCTGGCCCAGCGCATTGTCGGGCACCGTGCTGACCATGCGGGTGGCATGGCCAAGGCTGGCCAGCCCGATCGCGACATTGGCCTCCGCCCCGCCGACATGGATGTCGAGACTGCGCGCGGAACGCAGCAACAGCTTGTCGGGCGGCGACAGGCGCACCAGCAGTTCACCAAAGAAAGCAAGGGTCGGCTTCTGGGTCACGATCAGGATCCTTCCGCTTAACGCGCCAGCCAGCCGCCGTCGACGGCAAGAATATGCCCATCGACATAGTCCGACGCGGACGACGCAAGAAACACCGCCGCGCCGCCCAGATCGGACGCCTTGCCCCAGCGGCCCGCCGGGATGCGGTCGACGATGGACTTATTGCGGACCTCATCGGCCTGCAAGGCGGTGGTGTTGTTGGTGGCGATATAGCCGGGCGCGATCGCATTCACATTGATGCCCCTGGCCGACCATTCATTGGCCAGCAGCTTGGTCAGGCCGCCGATCCCGCTCTTGGACGCGGTATAGCTGGGCACGCGGATGCCGCCCTGAAAGGTCAGCATCGAGGCGATGTTGATGATCTTGCCGGAGCCTTGGGCCAGCATCTGCCTGGCCGCGGCCTGCGCCAGGAAGAAGACGCTCTTCAAATTGGTGTCGATCACCGCGTCCCAGTCTTCCTCGGTGAAGTCGATGCTGTCGGCGCGGCGAATGATCCCGGCATTGTTGACCAATATGTCGATGCGACCCAGCTTCTCTACCGTCTCGTCGATGATGCGGTTCACAGGCTCGATGCTCGACAGGTCGGCCGAGACGATCTCTGCCCGGCGGCCCAGCGCGCGGGCCTGCGTCACGGTGTCTTCAGCAGGCGTGCGGCCCACACAGGCAATGTCCGCGCCAGCCCCGGCGAGCGCCAGCGCGATCGCCTGGCCAATGCCGGTGTTGGCGCCGGTGACGACGGCCACCTTGCCGGAAAGATCAAAGGGATTGGTCATGGTCTTACTTTCCCCCCTCCCTTTTAAGGGAGGGGTTGGGGGAGGGTGCGCCTCGCGAAGCGGGGCGCTCAACGCTGGCGGTGAAGCGCGCGGAAGGCCGCGCGCACCCACCTTGACTGGAGACACGTGCCTCCGGTCAACCCCTCCCTTGAAAGGGAGGGGAACAAAGAAGGCCTTACGCCAGTTGGCAGATGTCCAGCACATTCATGTCGGTATAGTCCTGGTTCTCGCCGGCCATCGCCCAGATGAAGGCATAGGCCTTGGTGCCTGACCCCATGTGGATCGACCAGGGCGGGGAGATCACCGCTTCCTCATTGCCCATGACGATGTGACGCATGGCCTCGCCTTCGCCCATATAATGGAAGACGCGGTCAGAGGGGCCATCCAGCTCGAAGTAGAAATAGATCTCGCTGCGGCGCTCATGGATGTGGGGGGGCATGGTGTTCCAGACCGAACCGGGCTTGAGCACGGTCAGGCCCATCACCAGTTGCGCGCTGTCGCAAATGCCCGGAATGACCATCTGGTAGATGGTCCGCTCGTTCGATTCCTCAAGGCTGCCGCGCTCCAGCGCGGTCGCGTCGGCGACCGAGATCAGGCGCGTCGCGAACCCCTTGTGCGCCGGGCAGGAGGCCAGATAGAAACGCGCGCCAGCGCCGGAGAACTGTACGTCCTTCGCACCCATCGTCACATAGAGGCAATCCTTGTTGCCCATCGTGAAGACTTCGCCATCGACGGTCACGGTGCCCTCGACATTGCCCACATTGACGACCGCAAGCTCACGCCGCTCCAAAAACGGATGCCCCGCCGCCGACGCAGGCTCGGTCTGATCAGGCAGCTTCACTGCGCCGTCCGCAACCGCCACGCCACCAATCACGAACCGCTCCGCATGCGTATAGTTCAACACGCATTCGCCTGTCCGGAACAGCCCCTGGATCAAGTACCGATCCCGCAACTCCTCATTGCTCACGCACTCCATCATATCCGGATGCGTCCCGTAAAATGTCTTCTCGTACATGGTTGAACCTCAGCCACTGATGATTGGCGACACTCGTCTTGGACACCGGTGTCAATAAATCTCAACTATCAGGATTGGTGTGGAGGTGCAACCGAGGCGCGGCGGATCAGGGTTGAGCTGAACATCGACGGTTCGTTGACTTCCCCTTCCTCACCGATGGCCGTGCCGATGAGTTTGAGCGCAGCGGCCCGACCCATCGCCACGATCGGCCAACGCACGGTGCTGAGCGGCGGCCAGACGCGCGTGGTGAGCGGGGTATCGTCGAACCCGATGATCGAAAGCTCCTCCGGCACGGCGATCCCACGCAATCGCGCGGCGTAGAGAACGCCCGCCGCCATCTCATCATTGCTGGCAAAGATCGCGGTCGGGCGGGGCGCCAGATCGAACAGGCTTTCCGATGCAGATACGCCGGATTCGAACGTATACTGCCCGTCCGCCACCAGACTACGCGGCAGGCTGATCCCTGCCTCCGTCAGCGCCAATTCAAACCCTTCGCGCCGCTCACGCGCTGAACGGAAGCCATGCGGTCCCGCGATCAGGCCAATGCGGCGATGGCCCACGGCGATCAAATGGCGCACGGCGTCGGCCACCGCTTCCCGGTCGTTGGAAGCAACCATATGTTCGGGATCGTCAAGCACCGCCGACCCCATACGGACATAGCGGCACCCCTCCTCATCCAGCATCCGAGCCAACTGGTCATTTTCGGACATGGGCGGCAGGATGACAACGCCGAACAGGCGCTGGCGGGTTATGAAGCTACGAATATCCTCCATCACCCGACTGGAACCGCGATCGACAGGGCGAATCACCAGTTCGAACTCGGTATCGTGCAGCGCCTCCAATATGCCTTGCTGCATGCTGAGAATCATCTGGGCATTGGGGTTGTCATAAACCAGGCCGATCAGGAAATTGCGGCCCAAAGCAAGAGCACGCGCCTGTGGATTGGGAACATAGCCGGTCTGGCGGATGATCGCCTCCACCTTACCCCGTGTTTCCTGATTGAGCAGCGGTGAGCGGTTGATGACCCTGCTGACCGTCTTTTTCGATACGCCGGCCATCCGGGCAATGTCATTTATGGTCAGCTTCGGCGGCTGTCCCTCATCCTGTTTTTGCTTTGCCATGCGGCCTTATAGCGCACAATCCTCACGCCGCCAGCCGTCCGTAACGCAAGGCCGCTTGTAAATGACACCGGTTTCCATTAGCCGTCATCCGATCAGTGATTTGAAAGGGATTTCGCGTGACGGGAAGCAGCGCAGCGCAGGCGACAGCCGAGTGCTTTCTGGCGGCCAGAAAAAATGCCACCGGCCTTGCCGACTATCCAGGAACCCTGCCCACCTCTCTGGACGAAGGCTATGCGATTCAGGACGCCGCGTTGGCGCGCGCTACGGATGCGGTAGCGGGATGGAAGGTCGGGCGCATTCCTTCGCCACTGTCAGAGACATTTGGATGCGACCGGCTGGCGGGACCGATCTTTGCCTCGACCGTCTTCGCGGCGGACGAGCAGTCGACCGGCCTGGTCTTTGCCGAAGGCTTCGGCGCCGTGGAAGCGGAGTTCCTGTTTCGTCTGGGCGTGGCGCCGGCCGCGGGTAAAACCAGCTTCACCCTGGAAGAAGCCGCCGAACTGGTCGATGCCGTGCATATCGGCATCGAGATTGCCAGCTCGCCGCTCGGCGCGATCAACAAGCTTGGCCCGGCAGTGACGATATCCGATTTTGGCAATAATAACGGCCTTCTGATCGGCTCGGCCATCCCCGACTGGCGTGATGGCGCCTATGCGACCACACCAGTGGCCACGCGGATCGATGGGGTCGAGGTCGGAACCGGCACGGCCGCCTCCTTCAACAATGGCGCTATGGGTTCCGTGCGTTTCCTGATCGAGAATCTGGCGGCGCGCGGCATCGCCATAGAGCCGGGCTGGTGGATTTCGACAGGCGCGGTGACAGGGGTTCATCCGGCCCATCCGGGACAGGTGGTTGAGACGGATTTCGGTCCGCTGGGTTGCCTGCACTGCACGATGACAGCACAAGAGCCGCGCTGAAGCGGCCAGATACCGGAAAAAATAGGAGCGGGTTGATGAGCGAAGCAGGAGTTCAGGTGCCACCGGTTGGGCGCTATCGCTGGGTGGTGGTAGCACTGCTGTTTGCGGCGACCGCGATCAACTATATCGACCGGCAGATGATCGGCGTGCTCAAGCCCACGCTGTCGGCTGAGATGAGCTGGTCGGAAACCGACTTCGCCAATATCGTCTTCTGGTTTCAGGCCGCCTATGCGATCGGCTATCTGGGCTTTGGCCGGATCGTCGACGTGATCGGCGCCCGCTTTGGCTATGCGATTGCCGTGGTCGTGTGGACCGTCGCCCATATGGCGCATGGCGGCGTGCATAGCGTGACGCAGTTTGCGATGGCCCGCTTTGGCCTGGGCGTCGGTGAGTCCGGCAATTTCCCCGCAGGCATCAAGGCCGTGACCGAGTGGTTCCCGCAAAAGGAACGCGCCTTCGCCATTGGCCTGTTCAATGCCGGGGCCAATATCGGCGCGATCATAACCCCGCTGCTGGTGCCATGGCTGACCGTGGCCTATGGCTGGCGGGTCGCTTTCTACGCCACCGGCATCTTCGGCATCGTCTGGCTGATCGCCTGGCTGGTCTTTTATCGCCGACCGGATCAGCACCCCAAGATCAGCCAGGAAGAACTGGCATATATCCAGCAGGATCCGGCCGATCCGGTCGTACCGATCGGCTGGGGCAAGCTGATCACGGTCAAGGAAACCTGGGCCTATGCGATCGGCAAATTCTGCATTGACCCGATCTGGTGGTTCTTCCTCTTCTGGCTGCCCGGCTATCTGGGTACCCGCTATGGCCTCGATCTGATCAGTTTCGGGCCGCCGCTGGTAGCCATCTATCTTCTATCCGACGGCGGCAGCGTCTTTGGCGGCTGGATGTCGGGGCGGCTGATGAAGGCCGGCAAGAGCGTCAATGCCGCGCGCAAGCTGACGATGTTGCTGTGCGCCTGCGCGGTGCTGCCGATCTTCTTCGCCCAGTCGATCGACAATCTGTGGCTGGCCGTGCTGGTGATCGGGATCGCCACGGCTGCGCATCAGGCCTTTTCCGCGAACCTCTACACCCTGCCGTCCGATCTGTTTCCGCGTGGCGCAGTCGGATCGGTGGTGGGCATTGGCGGCACGGTCGGCGCCATCGGCGGCATGGTGATGGCCAAATATGCTGGCTATGTGCTGGACAGCATCGGCAGTTATACGCCGCTGTTTGCGGTCGCTGGCAGTGCCTATTTCGTGGCGCTGGCGGCAGTACATCTACTCTCTCCCCGGCTGGAGCGTGTGAGCGTGACGGAAGCCGCCTGACCACCCTGCTCCCGCTTGGCGATGTCCGATTCTGAGGCACCACCAAGCGGGCAACCATTGCGCAATATGACAATTTCGTTACAAGGTGCGGATGGAACCAAGGGGGTACAAGCTGGCAGAGAGCGGCGGCAGCCGCGTGGAGCGCGCAGACATGGCCTTGACCGGCCGACCAATGCGTCAGATCGCTGCCTTACCCTACACCACCGATCCAGACGGATCGATGCGCATCCTCCTCATCACATCGCGCGACACAAAACGCTGGGTCATTCCCAAGGGAAACCGGATCAAGGGACTACCGGGCCACCGCGCGGCGGAGCTGGAAGCCTATGAGGAAGCCGGTATCCATGGCATCGCCTGCCCCGCGCCACTGGGCCATTATCGCTATGCCAAGCGGCGGCGCAAGGGCGGCGATCGCGAAGCGACGGTCGACGTCTTTCCACTGGCGGTCACCGGGCAATTGGGGCAATGGCCCGAACAAGGCCAGCGCGAGCTGCGCTGGTTTCCGGTCGCCGAAGCTGCCTGTGCAGTGGACGAGCCCGACCTCCAATCCCTGATCGCGGCCTTCCGCGAGCCACCGCGCAACCCTGGATGGTTTTTCCGGATGCTGTTGTGGCTGCAAGACAAAAGAAATGAAAGGACAGGCATGTTGCGCTGGTTCCACGCCCTGATGCCTAAACAGGGGCGTTTCTTCGAACAGTTCGAGGATCATGCCGTGACGCTAGTCGCTGGCGCCGATTCCCTCGCACGGTTGCTGAAGGGCGGGCCGGACATGGCCGAGCATATCAAGGCCATTTCCGACAAGGAACATGAGGCTGATGATATCATCCGCGACGTGTTGCAGGATGTGCGTCGCATCTTCGTCACCCCGTTCGACCGCAGCGCCATCACCGGCCTGATCGGCGTCATGGATGACGCCATCGACCAGATGAACCAGACCGCCAAGGCGATCGCGCTGTTTGAAGTCCAGGACTTCGCGCCGCAGATGCAGGATATGAGCGCGATCATCGTCGAATGCGCGCGGATCACCGCCGAAGCGATGCCGCTGCTGCGTTCGCTCAACATCAATGGCGGGCGGTTGCATGAATTGACCGAACGGCTGGTCAAGCTGGAGGGTCATGCCGACATTCTACATGAAGCGGGCCTCAAGACGCTTTATCATGCCGCGCGGGCGGGCAACCCGATGGACTTCGTCGTCGGCAACGAGATTTACGCCCATCTGGAAAAGGTGACAGACCGGTTCGAGGATGTCGCCAACGAGATTTCCGGCCTGGTCATCGACCACGCCTGAGCCGGATCAATGGACGCCCATATCACTTTTCCGCTGCTGGTCGGCCTGATCGGCATTGCGCTGGCTTTCGACTTTCTGAATGGCCTGCACGACGCGGCGAACTCGATTGCGACGATCGTGTCGACCCGCGTGCTGAAGCCGCAATATGCGGTCGCCTGGGCCGCTTTCTTCAACTTCATCGCCTTCCTCTTCTTTGGCTTGCATGTCGCCGAGACGGTGGGAAAGGGTATCGTCGGGACGAACATCATCGACGCACAAGTGATCTTTGGCGCGCTGATGGGGGCCATCGCCTGGAATCTCATCACCTGGGCGCTGGGCATCCCGTCATCGAGCAGTCACGCCCTGATCGGGGGATTATTGGGCGCGGGCATCACCAAGGCAGGCCTATCAGCGGTCGTGTGGTCGGGCGTGTTCAAGACCAGCGCGGCGATCGTCATCTCGCCCGCCATCGGCCTGATCCTGGCGCTATTCCTGGTCCTCATCATATCCTGGGTCTTCCGCCGCTTCACGCCGCAGGGCGCGGATCGGGTCTTCCGGAAACTCCAGCTTGTCTCCGCCTCGCTCTATTCGCTGGGGCATGGCGGTAACGACGCGCAGAAGACGATGGGGATCATCGCCGTGCTGCTCTACTCGCAGGGGATGATGGAGGGGGATTTTCATGTACCCTTCTGGGTCGTGATTTCCTGCCAGGCGGCGATGGCGATCGGTACGCTGCTGGGCGGGTGGAAGATCGTCCATACCATGGGGTCGAAGATCACCCGGCTGACCCCGGCGCAGGGCTTTTGCGCGGAAACGGGCGGTGCGATCACCCTGTTCATGGCGACGCATCTGGGTGTTCCGGTTTCGACAACCCATACGATTACCGGTGCGATCGTTGGCGTCGGCGCATCGCGGCGGCTTTCGGCTGTGCGATGGAATGTTGCGTCGAGTATCATCGTCGCCTGGGTCGTGACCCTGCCCGCTGCGGCGCTGATCGGGGCGCTGTTCTACTGGCTCGCGACATTCTTCTAAAATGGTGTTGTTGCGTGGCCGCGATTTCTTAACCGTCAGATGAGTCCATCTGACTGGAAATCGCTTGAGGGCGCGGTCGGTTGCCCGCCGCGCCCTTCCTCTCCTGAACGGCTTTCGCCTAGGCTCTCCCGAACGGCTTTCGTCCTTACGCCACCCGGCCGAGGCGGTGGTAAAGATTGGCATATTTGACTGATTCCGGCTGGTCCTGAACCTCGCGCAGATAATGGGCGATGGCGGTACGGATCAGGCCGAAATCCTCTTGCGAGAAAACGGCGCGCGAGCGGGTCGGCTGAATTGGCTCCATCGTATCCTGGGTCATCGGTCTTGCATCCTTTTGTCCTGCGGCCTGCTGGCCTTGATCTGCATATGGACGCGGAAGTGATGGCGGGTAAGGCCTATGAGTGGCCGCGTGTCATGACGCGACTTGTTCATATTGTCATATCATGACAATATGTCTGAATGGCAGAAGCAGCGGATCGCAAACTCTATCTGGGACCAAAGCTTCGCGTGCTGCGGCGCGAACTGGGGATCAACCAGACGCAGATGGCCGAGGAACTGGGGGTTTCGCCCAGTTATCTTAACCATCTGGAACGCAACCAGCGCCCCCTCACCGCGCAGATGCTGCTGCGGCTGGCCAATACCTATGACATCGATATTCGCGATTTCGTAGCGGGTGGCGGCGAGGGAGCCGCGACGCAACTGCGCGAAATATTGTCCGACCCGCTGGTGCGCGACATCGGCATTGCCCGTGACGAGATATTGGAGGTCGCGGAAAATTATCCCGGTGTGACCGAGGCGGTGGCCCGGCTGTACCGTGCGCTCAATGACCTGCGCCGGATGCCCGGCCAGATGACAGAAGGGGAGGGCGGCACCTTGCCCCAGCCGCTCGACTGGCTGCGCGAAACGATCAGCCAGCGCGGCAATCATTTCGCCGAAATCGACGCCGGGGCCGAAGCGATCGCGCAGGAACTGGCGGACGAACCGGCGCTGCTGGCGGCGGACCTGCGCGCACGGCTGAAGGAGAAACATGGCATCGGCGTGCAGATCGCGCCGGAAGCCGTGCTGGATGGCGCCCTGCGTCATTATGACATGCACCGCCGCCGTCTGATGCTGAACGAACGGATGCCCGCGTCCGGGCGGCTGTTCGCGCTGGCCTATCAGCTATGCGGGCAGGAGTTGCACGCGTTGATCGCAACCAGCGTGGCGCGCGCCGCACCGCCGGACGAGGACAGCAGGCGGTTGGCGAGCATCGCACTGACCAACTATGCCGCCGCCGCGCTGATCATGCCCTATGACCGATTTCGCAGCGCCGCTGAAGCCGGTCGCTATGACATGCCCCTGCTGTCCACCCGGTTTGGCGTTTCGGTGGAACAGTTGGCGCATCGATTGACCAGCCTCAACCGCACAGGCGCGCGGGGGGTGCCCTTCTTCATGGTGAAGATCGACCGGGCGGGCATCCTGTCCAAACGGTTCGACGGTGAGGCCTGGCCGTTCGCGCGGCTGGGCGGCACCTGTCCGCGCTGGAACGCGCATGGCAGCTTCGCGACGCCGGGCACGGTGCTGCCGCAACTGATCGAGACGGTGGAAGGCACGCGCTTCGTGACGCTGGCGATCGCGCTGCCGGGCACAGGCTCTGCCATCGCCATCGGCTGTGAGACGAAACATGGCGCGCGGCTGGTCCATGCCGATGGGCTGGATCTGGAGCGGGATGAGCCGGTAACGGTTGGTCCGACCTGTCACCTGTGCGAACGGCGCGGTTGCCCGGACCGGGCGCTGCCGCCGGTGACGCGGGCGCTGGACCTGCATGGCTATGAGCGGCGGGCGGCGCCCTATCCGTTCAGGCGGGTCTAGTATCCCAGTGGAAGGGGATCATCACATCGCCGACTGGCTGACCCGCAGGATCATAGCGCCGCTCGATGATTGACCCCACGCCTGCATGATCGATCATGACAACCGTGCTACACCGTGTGCCATAGACCGCATCCTTGACGAAGATCGTGGATGTATCGCCCGGCTTGCCGTTGGGTTGCTCAGGATCGCGCAGCGCGATTAGGAGGCGTTCGGCAGTGGCGGCGGGATCATCGAGCCAGTGTTCGATCTGTCGGGTCAGGCGGGCGGTCTTGTGCCAGGGCGGATCGAGGGGGCCGTTCGACATGCCGTGCAGCCCCGGCGACAGCGCCTGCCGGATCGCATGGGGGCGGTTCGACAAATGGAGCGCGCCTTCGGGTGAAATCGCGATCGCATTGAAGGGATTGAAAAGCGTCAGTTTTTCCAGATCGAGGTCCGCATAGGGGCCATTTCCAGCCACGAGATCGGCGACAAGACTGCCCCGTGACGCGGGTGCAGGGTCGAGCGCGTCAAAACCGCGAAGGTTTGTGACGGCGGCGAACCGTCCCCCTTCCGATACCCCTAGCCAGGTGCCCCCCGCCTGAAGATCACGCCCGGCAATCACATCGCGCTCACCCCAGCGCGCCAGGGGGGCCGCCGCGCGATCATGATATTCATCCCGATTGGCGGCCACCACCAACTGCCAGCGCGGATGCGCCTGCCATGCCAGAGCGAGGATGCACATGGATCAGGCGATCCCACGCCGTTGCGCTTGATGAAAGTGGATCATGCGCCCCAATAGGCCGCCAAGACGGAGCCGCGCAATGCGAGGCGCAAAAAAAGGGCCGATGCTTTCGCACCGGCCCAAGGCATGTTCGCAGGAGGAACCTCGTGTGGCGGGCGGGCCGTTTCGTGTCGGCCCGCCCTGCCTAAATCTTAACTGTTGTATGCACGCTCGCCATGTTCGCCGAGGTCGAGACCTTCCATCTCCACTTCCTTGCTGACCCGCAGGCCAGTGACCGCCTTGGCAACGAAGATCGCGATCGCGGTGCCGACCGACGCCCAGACGATGGTCGATACAACCGCGATGATCTGGGTGACGAGCTGGCTGCCGATGGAGAAGTCCGCGCCGCCGGGGCCGCCAAAGGATGGCGAGTAGACGATGCCGGTGCCGATGGCGCCGATCATACCGCCGATGCCGTGGATGCCAAAGGCGTCCAGCGAGTCGTCATAGCCGAGCTTGGGCTTGAGGACGGTAACGGCATAGAAGCAGATGACTGAAGCGACGGCGCCCAGGATGATCGCGCCGAACGGGCCGCTGTTGCCAGCCGCCGGAGTAACGGCGACGAGACCGGCGATGATACCCGAGCAGAAGCCCAAAGCCGAACCCTTGTGACCGCTCAGCCTTTCCGCGAGCATCCAGAAGAGGCCGCCTGCCGCCGTGGCGACGAAGGTGTTGATCATCGCCAGTGCAGCCGAGCCATTGGCTTCCAGCGCCGAGCCGGCGTTGAAGCCGAACCAGCCAACCCACAGCAGGCCGGTGCCGACACCGGTCAGCGTCAGCGAGTGCGGCGCCATAGGCTCCTTGGGGAAACCGATGCGCTTGCCCAGGATCAAGCAGGCCACCAGCGCGGAAACGCCCGCATTGATGTGAACGACCGTGCCGCCCGCGAAGTCGAGCGCGCCCATCTCAAAGAAGATGCCGCCCGCTGCCCAGACCATATGCGCGATCGGGAAATAGACGATGGTCAGCCAGATGATGGCAAAGACCATGACCGCTGAAAATTTGATGCGTTCGACCACCGAACCCAGCACCAGCGCCACGGTGATCGCGGCAAAGGTCATCTGGAAGGAAACGAACACATATTCAGGGATGACGACGCCATCGGTGAAGGTCGCTGCCGTCGAATCCGGCGTGATGCCCTTCAGGAACAGCTTGTCGAAATTGGCGATGAAGCCGTCAAGGCCGGTGCCATAGGTGCCGCCGAACGCCATTGTATAGCCATAGATAACCCAGATCAGCATGGCCAAACACGCCACGGCGCCGATCTGCGTCATGACCGAGAGCATGTTCTTCGTCCGGACCAGACCGCCATAGAACAGCGCGAGGCCGGGCAGGATCATCGCGAGGACGAGGACGGTCGATATCATCATCCACGCCGTATCGCCCTTGTTAGGCACAGGCGCGGCAGCAGCTGCGGTCGCGGCCTCCTGCGCCCAGGCGGGCATAGCGGCGAACAGCGAGAGGCCGGTGGCCCCCAGCGCGCCGCAGAGTGTCTTGGAAACTGTCATCATTCCCCCCTTGTTACAGCGCGGTTTCGCCGGTCTCACCGGTGCGGATCCGCACGGCTTGACCCACATCGAGGACGAAAATCTTGCCATCGCCGATGGCGCCCGAATTAGCGGCGGCCTGAACAGCCTCCACCACGCGCGGGGCAAGGTCGTCGTCGCAGACTACCTCGATCTTGATCTTCGGAACCATGTTCGTCGAATATTCGGCGCCGCGGTAGATTTCGGTCTGGCCTTTCTGCCGCCCGAACCCCTTGACCTCGCTTACGGTCATGCCGGCGATCCCCAGCGAGGACAGTGCCTCGCGGACATCGTCAAGCTTGAACGGCTTGATGATAGCCATCACTAGTTTCATGTCGCCCCCTGTTGCTGGTGTGCAGGAGGAACACAGCAAGAGCCGTGCCAGTTTCTTAAATGAGCGTTAATACGAGGCAAATGCGCTGTGCCTGATCCCAACGGAGGGCGATGGCCGCTAAAAAATTGTGCAAATGCGCGGTGCTGCCTAATTTTTGGGCAGCATATGAGTGGAGGATTCGAACTTTTCTACCAGCCCGTGCCTTCGCTGACGGCGGCGGCCTCTTCAGGGCGGGTTTGGCGGCCAAGCACGGCGTTGCGGTGGGGGAAACGACCGAAACGGGCAATGACGGCATGGTGCTGACGAGCGAAGTCCAGCGATTGATCGTCGCCCAGTCCTTCAAACAGGGTCAAGGACAGGTCCTGATCCTCGATCGCTTCGCTATGCTGGAAAGGCATGTAGAAAAATGCACGGCCAGCGCCGCCGATCTGGATGTCATAGCCATGGGCGATGGCCCCCTTTGCGATGTCGCGGGCCAACGGATCGGTTTCGAAGGCGCGGGCAGCGCCCCGGAACATGTTGCGGGAAAGCTGGTCGAACAGCAACACGGCGGCAAGCGCTTCATCAGCTCTGTCGAGAAAGACTTCTGCCGGGAGAGTGCGCTTTTCCTCCCACAATTTCAGGAAGCGCGCCTTGCAGCGACGGTCAAGCGCCTCATCATGACTCCACCAGCCAGATTCGCCAACCTGGTTGAACCAGAAATCGACAACCCCTGCGGCCCAGTCCTCGGTCACGGCGTCATGGCTGTTGGTCAGCATGTTCATAGGCAAAAGACGCGTCTGCGCCGGATGCGTTCCGCAGCCGATGGCACAGGTGGCTCCGATTGGCGCGATCCGGCGCGTCCGTCCTTCAGGTCGCGGTGCCGCCGACGGTCAGGCCTTCCATCAACAGGGTCGGTTGCCCGACACCGGCGGGGACGCTTTGCCCCCCCTTGCCGCACATGCCGATGCCCTCGTCCAGCGCCCAGTCATTCCCGATGCCGATGACCTTGGTCAGCGCGGTCGGCCCGTCGCCGATCAGGGTGGCGCCCTTGATGGGATCGCCCAGTTTGCCATTTTCGACCTTATACGCCTCCGTGCAGGAAAAGACGAACTTGCCCGAGACGATGTCGACCTGACCACCGCCGAAGCTCTTGGCGAAGATGCCGGACTTCATGCCCGCCAGCAGTTCCTCGGGATCATCGTTGCCGCCGGTGATGAAGGTGTTGGTCATGCGCGGCATGGGGGCGTGGGCATAGCTTTCGCGGCGACCGTTGCCGGTCGGCTCGACACCCATCAGCCGGGCATTGAGGCGATCCTGCATATAGCCCTTGAGAATGCCGTCCTCGATCAGCACGGTTTCGCGCGTCGGCGTGCCTTCATCGTCGATGCTGAGCGAGCCGCGACGCGACGCGATCGAGCCATCGTCAACCACGGTGACGCCAGGGGCGGCGACGCGTTCGCCGATACGGCCGGAAAAGGCGCTGGTACCCTTGCGGTTGAAGTCGCCCTCAAGCCCATGCCCGATGGCTTCATGCACCAGCACGCCGGGCCAGCCGGGGCCAAGCAGCACGGTCATCTCGCCCGCAGGGGCCGGGACCGAACGGAGATTGACGCGCGCCTGGGCAATCGCCTCATCAATGGCGCGGTTCCAGACGGCCGGCTCCATGACCTGATCGTAAAGATAGCGCCCGCCAATACCGAAGCTGCCACTTTCACGGCGGCCATCTTCCTCCAGGATGATCGAAACATTGAGGCGCACCAGCGGGCGGATGTCCGTGGCGGTAAAACCATCCGCGCGCACAACCTCGATCACCGACCAGCTGCCTGCGAGGCTGACCGACACCTGCGCCACACGCGGGTCACGCGCACGGGCGGCGGCGTCAATCTCTCCGCACAGCATCACCTTTTCGGCGAAGGGGACGATTTCCAGCGGATTTGCGTCGGTGTAGAGATGACGGTTGGTGCGTGCTGGAGGCGGCGCGGGCTGCCCCTTCGCCGGGTCGAGCAACGTCAGCGTCTGGGCCGCCCGGCGGATCGCGGCCTCGCTAATGTCATTGGCATGGGCAAAGCCTGTCATTTCGCCCGACACGCCGCGCAAGCCAAAGCCTGCATCGGTGGAGTAGTCGGCGGTCTTCAGACGTCCATCGTCGAAGCCGAAGCTCTCGCTCGCGCGATATTGGAGATAGAGTTCGCCATCATCGCAAGCCTTGAGCGCGTCTGCGGTCAAGCGCCTTGCAGTGTCGGGATCAAGCAGCCCCGGACGGTAAAGCAGGCCACGGGCATCGGTGAAGTGCGAGGTGATGTCAGTCATGCCTGCCGATATAGGGCGGCATCGCGCTAAGCCCAAGCGATGATTAGCCTTGCAGCAGGCCCCGCTGCGCGAGATTGTCCATGAAGGCGCCAAGGCCCATCGTCCAGGGTGGTGCCTCCTTGGAGGTCGTGACCTGATTGGTGAGGCGGCCGAGGCGCGGGGTGGCGATCGTCACCACGTCGCCGACCTTGTGGGTGAAGCCCCGCCCCGGATCGTCACGATCCTGCACGGGGGCAAAGAGCGTGCCCAGAAACAGGACGAAGCCGTCGGGATAGTGATGTTCGCTGAGCGTCTGGCGAACGAGGTCCAGCGGATCGCGGCTGATCTGGTTCATCGCGCTGATGCCCTCGAGGCGATAGCCCTCCGGCCCGTCGATGGTCAGCGTCACGTCCGCATTGCGCACATCATCGATCGTATAGCCATTGTCGAACAGACGGATCAGCGGCCCAAGCGCGCAGGAGGCATTATTGTCCTTCGCCTTGCCCAGCAACAGGGCCGAGCGCCCTTCAAAATCGCGCAGGTTGACGTCATTGCCCAGCGTCGCGCCAACCGCTTGCCCACGAGAATCGACGATCAGCACGATTTCGGGTTCGGGGTTGTTCCAGGTGGAATCGGAGCGGATGCCGATCAGGGCGCCCGCGCCAACGGTGGAAAGCACCGGAGCCTTGGTAAAGACTTCTGCATCCGGGCCGATCGCAACCTCCAGATATTGCGACCAGAGGCCGTCCTCGATCAACGCGGCTTTCAGCGCAGCCGCCTCGGGCGAGCCGGGAACCACGGCGCGGATCGAGCTACCGACACGCTCCTCCAGCCGTCCGCGAATGTCCGCTGCCGCGCCTGCGTCGCCGCGCGCGCGCTCCTCGATCACCCGTTCGATGGCCGAGAGGGCGAAGGTCACGCCACACGCCTTGATGCATTGCAGGTCGACGGGGCTGAGCAGCGGCAGGGCGAGGCTGTCGAGCGGACCAAGGATGATGCCATCGGCAGGATCGAGGGGAAGCTGGTCCATCAACTGGGCGACCGTGGGGGCGACGCGCGCCATGTCGTGGGCGATGCCGTCAACGATCAGCATGGGGCTTGGCCCATGCTGCGTCAGCACCCGCCCCACAAAGCGCCCTGCCCGCCAATCGGACGGCAGGGCATCATCCACATTCCAATAACCCGACATCATCCACCTCCCAAAAAATGGCGCTGAATTGGGCCACGCGCCGTTGCACCCATGAGGCGAAACTCATGCGATCATCACGATGGCGGTGCCTAGCAGGGGTTGCGATGGCATAGAGCGACCAAGCGTCTGCAGGCTCGCAAGCCTTATGGGCTTGATCAAACCTGTCAACATAAATGTTGTAATACATATTATTAATTGATCCACCCGCCGACGGCTCGCAGAGGCGTCAGAGGCGCAGGTCCATCAAACCACCTCCGAACAGCCGATCACGCGAATTGCGGATATGGGCGGCCATCGCCTGCCCCGCTGCCTGAGCGTCCCCGGCGCGGATCGCCTGCAGAATGTGGCTATGCTCGTCCGTAGATTCCCCCAGACGTCCATCAGGACTTAGCAACGCCATGCCATGCAGGTGCATGCCCACCGCAACCTGTTCACGCAGACCCAGCAGCACAGTCGAAAAATATTGATTGTTCGATGCCCTGGCAACCGTCAGGTGAAATTCGAAATCGATGTCCTCGCGATGGACATGGCCCGCCGTCGCCTGCTCCAGCCGCTTGAGGATCAGGTCCAATCGGTCGAGCATGTCGGTATTGCGCCGTTGGGCCGCAAGCATGGCGGTCTGCGTCTCGATCGTCTCGCGAAACTCGAAGCAGCGCTGGATGTCGGCGATCGTTTCGGCCGGACGGAAAACGGTGGCGCTCCAATCGCCCCCGCTTCCCACCTGACCGCCATCGACCAGGCCGTGCGCTGCCCGATTATCGTCCCACTGTTTCGTAACGAAGCTCCCCGCACCCTGCCGCGAGTAGATGATGCCGCCGTCGCGCAGCCGTTTCAGGGCGTCGCGCACCACTGGCCGCGACACATCGAACGACCGGGCCAGCGCATTTTCGCTGGGCAGCTTGGTCGCCTGGGAAAATTGTCCGGAAGAGATGCATTGGAACAGCCGATCGTACACGATGTCGGACAACAACATGCCCCGCCCATCGCCGTCGACATCGCTCGCGCCATCCGGTCGATCAAACGGCGAAATTCCCGATTCTATAAAGCTGGTCTGCATTACCCCAGGCTAGCGGGTCCAGCCGATTTTGTGAAGGGAGGACTTGTAAAGCCCGATACAGCAGACTCGACGCCATTCCACCTTGGCCAGCGCTATTTCCATGCCATTCCGTCCAATAATTTGTCATATGAATGGCAAATTATTGGACGATACAGAAAAGCTGTGTAGAAATATGTAATGCAGCGCTTAACAATTTTACTCTGGGCGATGTAACCAAAAAAGAACAGTGCATTGAAATATAATCATAATATCTGCTGATCAAGCGCAAAGGCGGATAGAACAACAATTTACAAGATGGTCCAATGAGAGGGACAACACCAATGAGCGTGACGCGAAGGGATGTACTGGCAACGACCGCTGCATGGGGCGCCGCCGCCGCTGCGAGCCCCGGCGGCGCAGCAACGGCGCCGACCGCGATGCGGGTCGAACGCTGGGGCGTGGGCGAGATCACGCTGTCAGGGCCGTCGACCGGCAACCCCTTCGTCGACGTTAGCCTGGCCGCCACCTTCCGTTCGGGGGATGTCCAACTGACGATCCCCGGCTTTTACGATGGCGAGGGCCTCTATCGAATCCGCTTCAGCCCGCCATCGACGGGACCGTGGCAGTGGCGCACGACCAGTTCGGCCCCGGCGCTGGACGGGAAACAGGGCGTCCTGCATTGTGTCGCCCCCGGCCCGGCCAACCACGGGCCGGTGCGGGTGACGAAGGACGGCTATCATTTCGCCTACGCCGACGGCACGTCCTTCCGCCAGATTGGCACCACCTGCTATAGCTGGGCGCAGCAGAGCGACGCCAAATGCGACGAAACGCTATCCACGCTGAAGGCGTCGCCCTTCAACAAGATCCGCATGTGCGTGTTTCCCAATGTAAAATCCGTGGCCGAGGACCCGTTCCAGCGGACCGGCCCCGGACCGCGCGACTGGGATCCGGCGCGCCCTGACCCCGCCTATTTCCGCCGGTTCGAGGATCGACTGAAACAACTGGCCGCGTTGGGAATAGAGGCCGATGTCATCCTGTTCCATCCCTATAACAAGGGCCGCGGCTTTTCCGACATGGGCCGCACCGACGACGAACGCTATCTGCGCTATGTCGTCGCGCGTTTCGGTGCCTATCGCCATGTCTGGTGGTCGATGGCCAATGAATATGACGGGATCAAGAGCAAGAAGATGGCCGACTGGGACTATCTGTTCCAGATCCTTCAGGCCGCCGATCCCCACGACCGGCTGCGATCCATCCATCAGATCAACGATTATTACGACCATCGACGGCCATGGATCACCCATGCCAGCATCCAGAATGGCAGCGTCGTGCTGGACGATGCCCGCGCCCAACCGCACCGCAATTTCGCGCAGAAGGCGGTGATCTTCGACGAGGTGCTGTATGAGGGCAATTCGGAGCGGCGCTGGGGCCAGCTATCGGGCGAAGAGCTTGTCACCCGCTTCTGGTGGGGTACGATCGCAGGCACCTATGTCGGGCATAGCGAGGCTTTTTCCGAACCCGGCGGGACCGATGGGTCATGGCTGGGTCAGGGCGGCAAACTGGTCGGCACCAGCGCCCCGCGCCTTCACTTCCTGCGCAAGATCATGGAAGCAGGGCCGACGCCGGGCATCGAGCCGATCGAGACATGGTATGAATATCATCTCGGCGGGAAGCCCTTTGAATATTATCTGCGCTATTTCGGCGATGCCCAGCCGACGCAGTGGCCATTAGTCCTGCCGGGGCGCGGCGACGACCCCATGGTCCGCTATCGCGCCGACGTGATCGACACCTGGAACATGACGATCACCCCCGTCGACGGCGTCTTCTCCATGGCCGTGCGCGATCATTACACCCATCATGATCCGCGCCGCCCGATCATTGCCCTGCCCGGCCGTCGCTGGATGGCCATCCGACTGACGAAGGTCTGACAATCCATGGATTTCACCCGCCGCGCTTTCGCATCCTCCTTCGCCACCATATTGGCGGCTCCGGTCGCCGCCCGCGCCGCCATCCGTGCGCGGCCCGCCGATGGCATCTACAATGTGCGCGACTATGGCGCGCGCGGCGACGGCCGCACGGTTGACAGCGCCGCGATCAATCAGGCGATCGGCGACGCATCGCGATCAGGCGGCGGCACGGTGCTGCTGCCGCCAGGCCATTATCTCTCTTTTTCCATCCGCCTGTTGAGCAACGTCACGCTGTTGCTGGCGCGCGGCTGCGTGCTGGAGGCGGCCGATCCCGCCACGCATCGCGGAACCTATGACCTCCCCGAAAGCGATTTCGCCGCGCAATATCAGGATTTCGGCATCACCCAGTTTCATTGCAGCCTGATCTATGCGGACGGGGCGGAAAATATCGCTATCGGCGGCCAGGGCCTGATCCATGGCAAGGGCCTGCTGCGCGAGGATACCGGCGCACGCTGGCACGGGGTGAAGGGCTATCGCACCCCCGCCGACCGGGGCATGACCCCGCGGCAGGCACGCCTGAGCGACCCCAAGGAAGCGGCGCTCGAAGGTCAGGGCATCCGCGCCGTGGGCATCAAGAATTGCCGCAACGTCCGCCTGTCCGACTTCACCGTGTTGCAGGGCGGGCATTTCAGCGTGCACCTGCTGGGGGTCAGCAATGCAGTGCTGGACAGCCTGACCATCGACACCAATCGCGACGGCATCGACATTGACTGCTGCCGCGACGTCATCGTCACCGGCTGCGTCGTCAACTGCCCGTTCGACGACGCTATCGTCCTCAAGTCCAGTTATGCGCTCGACCGCAAGCAGATCTGCGAGAATATCACCGTCACCGGCTGCCGCACCAGCGGGTTCGACATGGGAACAGTGCTGGACGGCACCTATCAGACCAAGTTCCGATGGGATCGGATCATCGGCCGCATCAAGATGGGCACCGAAAGCAATGGCGGCTTCCGCAACATCCTCATCACCAATTGCCGCTGCGATCATAGCCGCGGCATATTGGTGGGCGTAGTCGATGGCGGTGTGATGGAGGATGTGACCATCAGCAATATCAACCTGCACCAGCCGCTGAACCATCCCCTGTTCGTGCGACAGGCCGCGCGGCTGCGCGCGCCACAGGGAACAACTGTGGGCGCTGTCCGGCGGATCGCGTTCAGCGACATCATGGTGTCGGACGCGGACGCCCGCTTTCCCTGCGGCCTGGCAGGGATCGTGGACGGATGGATCGACGATGTGACGTTCGACAATATCCATGTCACCAGTGCAGGCGGCAGCACGGCAGCCGACGCCGCGCTGGTGCCGCCCGAACGGCGGGAATCCAGCCTGGAGGTCAATTTCCTGCGCACCCTGCCCGCCTTTGGCTTCTGGGCGCGCCACGCCCGCAATCTGCGCCTGTCCAACATGACCTTCGACCTGGAAAAGCCCGACGCGCGCCCCGCCATCGTGCTGGACAAGGTGCATGGAGCGATCATCGACGGGATGCGGGCGGACACGGACCCCGGCAATGCGCTCCGCCAGATCGCCTGCGAGGATGTGCAGGCGTCCAACATCGCGCAACTGCGTTAGGGGGCGATGAAGGGGCAGAAGGCTTGCTGACGTCCGGGCATTTCGAAGCGCGTCAAACTTCACCGTTTGCCGAGTTTTGTAACGAGCGCTAACATGGTTTCTACGAGGTAGATGTCATGTTCAAATGGTTGTGGGGCTGGTTCGGTCATTCAGTTGAGGATGAACCGTCCTCGGTACCCTTTGAAGCTTCCCAGCGATACGCCGAAGTGTGAAAATCACGGAGTCCCACCCCGATCAATCCAGCCGATATCGTCGCCGAAAAACCGCGCCAGCGACCAGCGCGCGGCTTGTGTGTCGGTCAATTGATGCGAACGCGGATCGCGGGTCGTGGGGGATGCGCCGGGACCGCTGGATCGATATTCGGCGAAATAGGCGGTATCGAGCGTCTTGGACCGGCCGGGATACCATTCACGCCAGCCCGCCGGTTCGATCACCGCCTCCATGCGGGTGAACAGCCAGATGACCCGTGCATGGGGGCGCCACGCCCGGCCCAGATAAATCCCTTTGGCGTCGGGTGAGGCGGTCAGCACACAATCGTTGAAGACGAAGGCGCTGTCCTCGTCGGGGCGGCTGCGGCTCTGCGCGGTGTAGAATATATTGTCGCGTGCCAAACCGTGCAGTTCGCAACGGTCGAAATAGGCCTTCGCATTGCCGAAGACGAAATCGACATGCCCCTCCACATAACAGTCGCGAAAAAGCTGGCGGCTCTGTTCGTTCTGCGGATGAACCAGATAGAGCGTATCCTGCGTGCTGAGGATGCGGACGCGCGTAAAGACGGCGCGATCGCCGGACACCGCAAGCGCGACGGCCTGAGAGTTGGGATGCGCCGGATCGCGCGCCCAGTCGTTGGCGATCGTCAGATTGTCGGCGCGAAATCCGCTGGCCGCAACATAGACACTCGGCGTTTCATAGGTATTGCCGACGGAGGCCGAACTGTCGCCATAGACCAGTACCACGTCATGCGGCCGCGCGCCGGTTCCGATCAGGTGGACGTTGGGCTTGGTGATCCACAATTTTTCGCGATATTCGCCCGGATCGATGCGTATTTCGCCGCCGAAGGGAGGCAACGCCTCGATCGCCGCGCCGACCGTGCGATAGGCGTGCGTTGCTTTCGGCGATACGCGGACCGTTTCCGCCAGGGCGGGATGCGCCAGCAGCGCCAGCAGCAGCGCCAGGCAGTAGCGGATCATGCCTGCCCTAACCCGTTCCAGGCCCGCCCGTTGATGGTGACGCCCCGCGCCTCCACTTCTGCCCGAACCAGTTGGTTGCCCTTGCGAACATTGTCGAAGGCGCAATCGATGATTGTCACATCGTCCACTTTCAGGCTGGCATCGCCCTGAATATCCAGCGCATAGAGGCTGCCGCTGCTGCGCACATTGCGCATCGTTACCCCGCCCACACGCCGCGGCGGATTGGGACCGCCCGGACCCTCGCCATAGAGAAGGCTGATTTCCAGCACCCCTTCCTTGACGCTGTCGACCACGACATCGCGGAACAGAATGTTTTCGATATAGCCGCCACGATAGCTGTTGGTCTTCAACCGCAGAGCGCGCAGCAGGTCCGACCCGCCCATGCGGCAATCGCGGACAAAGACATTGCGGATGCCGCCCGACGCCTCGCTGCCCAGCGATACGCCACCATGGCCGTCGCGCATCCGGCATTGCTGGACGACGATATTCTCGCTGGGCATGGCCACCCGCCGCCCGTCGCGATTGCGGCCGCTCTTGATGGCGATGCAATCGTCGCCGGTGGTGAAGTCGCATCCCTCGATCAACACGTCGCGGCAGGATTCGGGGTCGCATCCATCGCTGTTGGGACCAAGCGACTGGATGACGACATCGCGCACCGTGACGTTGCTGCACAGCACGGGATGGATCACCCACATCGGCGATCCAGTGATGGTCGGTCCGTCGATCAGCACGTTGCGGCAGTTATAAGGCTGGATGAAGCTGGGCCGCAGATAGGCGCCCGGCCCCATGATCCTGTCGGCGACCGGCGCGTCCTTCGCGGCCATGTCGGCCAGACGCTTCTGCGCGGCGCGGCGACCGGAGGAGATCACCTCATCCTTGCGCGAAATCCAGTTCCACCAGTTGGTCCAGTCGGCCTGCCCCTCCAGCCGCCCCTTGCCCGTGATCGCGATGTCATGCGCCTCATGCGCGTAGATGAGCGGCGCGTAGTTCATGCACTCCACCCCCTCGAACCGGGTCAGGACCATCGGCAGATAGTTGGCGGGATCGGTCGAAAAGCGCAACGTCGCGCCATCCTCCAGATGCAGCTCCACCCGGCTCAGCAGGCGGATGCCGCCGGTCGGCCACAGTCCTGCGGGGATGACAACCCGACCGCCGCCCGCCTTGGCGCAGGCGGCGATGGCGTCGCGGATCGCGGCGCTCGTCTTGGCCTGGTTTGCCGGATCGGCGCCATGGCGGCGGATGTCGAAATCCCGCCGGGGAAATCTGGGTGGCCGGATGCGGGCCAGGATCGCGCGGGCCGGCGCCCAGTCATCCTCGCCCGTCACGGCGGCGACCAGTGGCAGTGTCGCAGCCATCGCCGCCACCAGACCACCAGCCAGCACCGACCGTCTGGCCATGTCGCGCGGCCCCTGATTCCACTCATCGATCATCGCTGTATCCCCTTTGCTATCGTGCCCAGCCAGTATCGCCGCCCAGAAACGCGTCGAGCGTCCATGCCTGCGCCTGCGCCGTCGTCAGTTGCCGGATCTTCGATCGCTGCGGCGGCCCTGCCGCATGGACCGTGCCATATTCGGCGAACATCGCCGTCTTGGCATCATTGGTGAGGCCAGGCTTCCATTCGCGCCAGCCGCCCGGTGACAGCGGGGCTACAATCTGGCTGTCGATCAGGATGACGCGCGCATAGGGTCGCCACGGTCGGCCCAGATAGATCTCCCTTGGCTGGTCCGCCGTGAAGGTGCAGCGGTGAAAGACGAAGCCGCTCTCGTCGGTCGCATGATTGCGGCTTTGCGCGGTGTACATCACCTTGTCATGGCGCAGGCCGTGAATGGTGCAGCGGTCGAAATAGGCCTTCGCATTGCCGAAGATGAAATCGACATGCCCTTCCACCCGGCAATTGCGAAAGACCTGCCGCGTCATCCGCCCCGGCGGTCGGGCAAGATAAAGGCTGTCCTGTCCGCCCGACACCACCACCTGCTCGAACAGCGCTCGGTCGCCCGACACCGCCAGCGCCGCCGCCTGCGATGAACCGCGATTGCGGCTTTCCCAGTCGTTGACGAAGCTGAGATTGCGGGCGCGGAAGCCCTCCCCAGCCACATGGACGGTCGCCGACGCGTAGATCGATCCCTGAGTCGCCGCGCTTTCGCTCGCGACGATCCGCACCTCCTGCGGCCTCTCGCCCTCGCCGATCAATTGCACATCTGGCTTGCCGATCCGCACCTGCCCCCGATAGGCGCCGGGCGCGATCCGCACCGTGCCGCCCTTCGCGGGCAGCGCATCGATCGCTGCTTGTATATCGCCGCCGGGTCGCACCCGGATGCTAACATCGCTGTCGGCGGCCGCTTCCGCCACCCGATCAAAAGCGGGGATCGTGACGACAACCGCAACGGTCAGAAAAAGCAGAATCCGGAACATCGTCAAACTTGTAAAGATGATCGGTTATTCGTCAATCTTGTAAATCACCTTGTCAGGTCGCCACTCGCATCAGAAGCGCAGGCGCACGCCCGCCGAGATGCGCCGCCCGGTCTTGCGATATTCCTTCGTCCGGTCGGGGCTGACCGAATAGATGAACTCCTTGGCGTCGTTGAGGTTGGTCGCGTCGGCGAACAGCGTGAATTGCGGCGTCACGTCCAGCGACAGGCCCGCATCGAGCTGACCATAAGCGTCGAAATATTCCGGCTCGCCATTCCGGCCGGACGCGACCTGCAGGAAATTATCGCGCCAAGTATAAGCTACCCGGGCCTGAATGCCGTTCTTTTCGTAGAAGCCCACAAGGCTGTAGGAATATTTCGACAGGCCTTCGAGGCCGAAGGACACATTGGCCACGCTATTCTGGTAGCTGGCGTTCGACTTGGTATAGTTGAAGCTGGTCTGCACGCCCAGACCGTCGAACGGCGCGGGCAGCGCCGTGAAGGCCTGCCGATAACCGACTTCGATCCCCTTGACGGTCGCGCCCTCGCCATTGTCTGGCACGGTCACCTGGAATGTCACCTGATCGACCAGTTGCGGCGTCGTCACCAGCGTCACGAAAGATTTGATATCCTTGTAGAAGGCCGCGAAGGACAGCAGCGAGGAATCCGAGAAATACCATTCCACGCCACCCTCAATCTGGTCGGCCCGGAAAGGCGCCAGATCGGGATTGCCGCGCCGGATCGTCTCATTGCCCGGATTGGTCTGGATCGACTGGCGCGGGGACAGGTCGGTCAGGGTCGGGCGCGTCATCACCTTCGAAGCGGCCAGGCGCAACAGCAGCGTATCGGTAATCGACAGCTTCACGTTGAGCGAGGGCAGCCAGTCGTCATATTTGCCGCGGAAACCCACCGGCACGACCGGCGACACGACGATGATATTCTGCCCGCCCTGATTGGGTCGGGCGCTGATCACCGTCCGCGAGGCGCCGGTCGACGTATAGTCGGTATTTTCGTAGCGAAGCCCGGCGTTGATGGTCAGCGGCATCGACCCGATGCTGGTTTCCCATGTGCCCATGATATAACCGATCCGCACCTTTTCATCGACCACGGACGAAGCGGAGGGGGAGAAGATTGCCGGATCGAAGGCTTTGCCGTCCTGCTGCGCGAACTGGTCGATCGTCTGCACCAGTTGCAAGGGATCATAGATCAGCCAGTCGCGCAGGATATTGCCGGCGCCCCCGCCCTGGAAGAAATTGCGGTTGGTTGGGCTGAACAGCGATGTCGGCAGCACCCGGTTGGAATCACAATAGGTGCATTGCTGGTCGAACGGCATTTCGTCGCCGGTCAGCGTTTTCTTGCGATCCGCGATCATGCCGCCGATGGCGAAGGTCAGATTGCTGGTCGGCTTCCATTCGGCATCGGCCCGATATTCGCGAATCTCGTCATCCACATCGGTACCGCCACCCCAGATATAATAGTGGGCGGTAAGCCCCTGCGGATTGGTCGCGGCGTTGGGATAGAGCGAACTGGTAAAGCCATAGTCATAGATCGGGCTGCCCGACCGCCGATCGAAGAACATATCCACATTCTTGCGCCGGATGGTCGTGAAAAGGTTATTCTCCTTGCCCCGGCGCCGCGCGTTGGAACGCGAGGCGTCCAGCTTCAGCGTGAAGGTTTCGGACGGTTTCCAGTCGATATTGACGCCCAGTTGATCGGTGGTCACGTTGCGCTGGTCATATTGGATGATCTGGTCGACGAAGCCACCCTGATAGCGCTGGAACACCGCCTCGTTGCCCTCGACCACCTGATCCACCAGTGTGCCGCCCGCAAAGTCGTAGGCGAGGCCGGTCTGCTGTTCTGTGAACTTGGCTTTGGAATAAAGGCCATCGAAGGTGACGGTCAGCGTCTCCACCGGGCGGAACTGGAGCGACCCCGACAGGCCGTAACGTTCCAGGTCGCGCTCGAAGAAAAAGGGCGACAGGTTGGACGGCATGGAGATGCGCGAGAAGGGCGCGACACCCGGTCCGATACGTCCACCCGCGACCCCGCCGCGATTATAGTAGGAATCGGTGCTCGACCGGCGAACATGTCCGGCGCCGATCGTAAATTCGTCGTTGCGCGTCTCGCGCTTGGTATAGACCGCCGACAGCGACAGGCCGATGGTGCGATCCTCGTTCCGCCAGGCTGCGGCGCCCGACAGTTCGGGGTTGAACGTGTCGGCCAGTTCCGCCCACTGGAAACCGCCCGATCCGGTCAGAGAGAAAGCTTCCTTCTGGTCGATCGCGCGCAAGGTGCGTACATCCACCGTCGCGCCGATCGACGCGCCATTGATATTGGCCTGCGGCGATTTGTAGACGTCCGCGCCGGAAATGACTTCGGACGGCAGGACGTCGAACGAAAATTCACGGCCATTATTGTCGGTGGCCAGGGTGCGGCCGTTGACCGTCACTGCGTTGAACTTCGGCCCGAAACCGCGCACGGTGATGAACCGCCCCTCGCCCCGGTTGCGTTCGATGGTGACGCCCGCGATGCGCTGGAGCGATTCCGCGACATTCTGGTCGGGCAGTTTGCCCAGATCCTCCGCCACGATCGAATCGACGACGCCGACGGCATCGCGCTTCAGGTCGATCGACGCCTTCTGACTGGCGCGGATGCCGGTGACGATGATGTCCTGAATATTCTCGTTGCCTGCCTGTGCCTGCGGCGTTGTCGGCGGTGTCGTCTGCGCCATGGCCGGCATCGCGATCGCCATGGCGGCGGTCGAAAGCAACAGGAACGAATGAAGGTTTGCAGCCTTCGGCATGACATCTTCTCCCCGGCATTATTGTTGATCGAAACATGCCTTACGGAAACAGATATGTCAAATTATCATCATATGTAATATGAATTATCGCACCGATTTGATGGGCAGGATGCACAGCGCCGATCCGAACACGAAAATCAGTGCGGCGACGAAGATGGTGCGATAGTCATTGTCGAACAGTCCAAGCAGCAGGGCCGCCATGATCGGGCTGATGATCTGGGGAATGTTGACGGCGGTGGTCAGCACGCCCAGATCCTTGCCCTCGTCCCCATCGGCACTCTGGGGCAGAACCTGCGTCATCAACGCCATGTCGATCGACATGAACATCCCGTAACCCACGCCGATGATGGCGGCATAGACCCACATGCCGGTCATCGACGGCATAGCGAGCGGCGCGGCCATTGCGCAGCCCATCACCAGGCTGCCCAGGATGACGAAGGGCTTGCGCCGCTGGTAGCGGTCCGACAACCAACCCGATAGCAGCGAGGACAGAACCAGGCAGACCAACGTCACCATCGCCATGTTCGCGATCGCGATATTGGAGGCATTATCGCCCAGCCCGATATAGTCGCGCAATATGTAGAGCAGATAGGCGGCGACCGCCTGATAGCCCATATAGATGGTGAATCGGCTGGCAAAGGCCCAGGCGAAATCGGGATGGGCGCGCGGGCTGATCCAGAAGCTGCGGAAGAAGGCGCCCCACTGAATTGGCCGGGGCGGCATGGCGTCGCTCGGCGGTTCTCGGTTGATCAGCACGAAGACGAGACAAGCCATGGCGATTGCGGCCGCGAACAGGCCATAGGCCAATATGCGCTCCCCAGCGAGATAGCCCGCGACCACCGTGCCTGCCGTCAGCCCGGCGGTCATTCCCGCGCCGACGATGCCCGATACCGCACCGCGCGTTTCCGGTGCGAAGCGGTCCGCGATCAGCGTCGTCAGGGCGGGCTGCATGCTGTTATACGCCGTCGCCGCCATCACCCACAGGATCATCAGCGACCAGAAGCTGGTCATCCACGACACGCCGAACAGGCATAGCGATCCGATCAGCGAACCGATGGCGATCCACGGGCTGCGCCGTCCCCAACGGCTGCGGGTCCGGTCGGACAGCGCGCCCGCGATCGGCGTGGCGAGCGTGGAGAAGATGGAGGTGATGGCGAACAGGATCGCCAGATTGGTCGCCTTGTTACCCGCATCCAGTTCCGCGATCTGGTTAGGCAGCAGCACGCCCAGCACGCCGCTGTAAAGCGCCATCAGCAGGAAGAAATTGACCATCAGCGACAGTTGCAGCCGCATCCGCCGCGCGCCGGTGACGTGCCCCGGAACCTGGAAGGGCGCGGCAATATCGATCATCGGGGCTTCGTGCCGTGTCACTTGGCCTTGGCCTGCGGTTCCGGCACCAGCCGCAATCCCGCCTCGCGCGAGCGGCGGTGCGGACCGCCCTGCGCGCCCCAACCGGCCGCCTTCGCGGCCTGGGCGATGCCGGTTTCGTCCACCTCTATGCCCAGCCCCGGCCGGTCACCCAGCAGGATGCCACCGTCGACGATTTGCTGATCCACGTCCAGATGATCGGGCCAGCCGAAATCCTGAATCTCCACGCCGATCATGTTCGGCACGGCCGCCGCGGCATGGGCCAGCGGATTGGCGTTATAGGCGACCGGGGACACCGGCAGACCATGGGCATGGGCGACCATCGCCACTCGATTGAAATGGGTGATGCCCCAGACGCTACCGGCCTGGACGATATCGACCCCGCCCGCCGCGATCAGTGGCATATATTGCTCCAACCCAGTCAAATTTTCGCCACTGGCCACGCTCGCGCGGGCAGCGCGGGTGATCTGGGCATGGCCATCCGCGTCCCAGCGCCGCACCGGTTCCTCGATCCAGGTCAGGTCGATCCGGGCCTCTATCTCGGCCAGATGTCGTACCGCCTGCTTGCGGTTCCACATCTCGTTCACGTCCAGCATCAATGCGGGACGCGCACTGTTGACCGACAATATGTCGCGAACCGTTTCCAACCGGGCAATATCACGGCCGATGTCGGCGCCGCCCTTGATCTTCGCCGCGCTGAACCCCCGATCGGCCCAGGACCGGTAAAGCGATGCGAAAGCGTCGTCGTCCAGGCCGTAACAAAGGCCCGATGCATAGCCGGGCACGAAGCGGTCGGCCGCGCCCAGCGTCCGCCAAAGCGGCTCGTTCGCCATCTTCGCCTTCAAATCCCACAGAGCCATGTCGATCGCCGCGATCGAACCATAGGTGGCCCCGGCATGGCCGCTTTTGAACACCTGCGCCAGCATCGCATCGTAAAGTGCAGAAACCGCGCGAGGATCCTGCCCCTCCACCGCCGGGAATACCCGCGCGATGTCGTCATGCGGTCCCAGCCCCACGCCGGTCAGCCCGCCATCGGTTTCGAGCAGCAGTACAGGCACTTCGGTCACGCCATCCTGCACCACGCCATTAACATCGCCGACGGGGCGTCCCCACTGGTGAACCGTCGAAAGGCTGCGATACCCCGTTATTTTCATACTTGTCGTTCCTTACGCCCGCATCCGCCAATGACAAACATACTATGTATTATCTTTGTAGAATAGCAAGACTTGACGATGAGGGATGATCGGGTCCACGACATTTTCAGAGGGCTTAAAGGCCGACTATAGGGAAACAGAGTGACTAGCGAACAGGGCAGGCCCGGCGTCCCCTTCAACATCGCGAACCAGCGCGCGCGCAAGCGACCGCGCCTTGCCACGGCGGTCGTCGACGACCTGGTCAGCGCGATCGTCACCGAAATCTATCCGTCCGGCACCGCCCTGCCGCCTGAAAACATGCTGTGCGACATATATGGCGTCAGCCGGACGGTCGTGCGCGAGGCGACGACCGCGCTGACCGAAAAAGGACTGGTGGTGTCGCAGCAGGGACGCGGCACGATCGTGCGGGATTCTTCGGCCTGGAATCTGCTGGACCCGATGATCCTGTCGGCGCTGTTCCGGCGCGAAGACGGCCTGTCCTACCTCGACAACCTGTCGGAAATCCGCGCCTCGCTGGAAGCGGCGATGGCGGCCAAGGCGGCGCGGCGGGCAACGCCCGAACAGGTCGCAGAACTGACTGCCCAGATCGACAAGCTGGAACAGTTGATCCCCATGCCCGCCGCCTATGTGCATGAAGATGTGAATTTCCACGACATCATCATGCGTATGTCAGGCGATCGGCTGAGCAAGGCGATCATCGATGGCGTCCAGTCAAAGGCGTTGCAGACGCACGGTTATAGCGGTCGGCTGAACGTCGACCATGTGCGCGACACTCATGCAGCCCATCGTCGCATCCACGCCGCGATCGTTGCGGGCGACCCCGACGCTGCGAGTCGCGCCATGCGCGACCATATCGAGTCGTCCTGGGCGAAGCGCCGGTCGGCGCCCTTGCCGCACGACTAGGGCACCCGGCGTCGCGGTCAGGGCTGTTCGCCCAGATCATAGATGCGCTCCATTTCCACCCATGTGCGATCGGGTGCAAAGGGCAGCGATTTCTGGAACCGGCGCATCAGCGCATCCCACGCCTGCACATCGGGATTGGCGGCGTCGCGCGCCGCCTTGCCATCCCGATCGGCGGCCATCGCCATATCCTGTTCCATGATCATCACCATGCGATCGCCGACCATCCATATCTGAAGGTCGCGCACGCCATCGGCCCGGATCGCATCGTTGATCGTCTGGGGCGGGCCGCCGGGGCGGTGCCAGGCGCGGTAGCGATCAATCATGTCGTCGTCATCGATAAGATCGACGACGAAGCAGCGGCGGATGACCTGATTCATGCGCGATGACCTCCCATGGTTGACGCCTCTCTCCAGCCTGCCTATTCATCATATGTCTTACAAGATAGCGGGAGAGGATATATGCCATATCTTTATGGCCAGAACCTGTCGCGGTGCGAACTCGCCATGCGATCGGGCGCCCTGTCGCAATTTGCGGGCGTGCGCCTGGTCACGCTGGGCGACGGGGTGGAACGCGGCATACGGATGCTGGACTTTTCCACCGGTTCGGGCCTGCGCTTTACCGTGCTGGTCGATCGGGCGATGGACATCGCGCAATGCGACCATGCCGGGCGCGCGGTCGGGTGGCATTCGCCGTCGGGCTTCCGCCATCCGGGGCTGCACGATTATGAAGGCGAGAGCGGGCTGGGCTGGTTCCGGTCCATGTCCGGTCTCAATATCACCTGCGGCCTCGATCACATATTGTTCATGCACGACGATCCGGCGGGCCATTATCATTATGGCCCGCGCAAGGCGGTCGCATCCTCCTTGCACGGCCGGGTCGGCACGATCCCGGCGCGGCTGACCGGCTATGGTGAGCGGTGGGATGGCGACCGCTGCATCCTGTGGGCAGAGGGCGTGGTGCAGCAATCGACCGTATTCGGCGAAGACCTGCACCTCATCCGCCGGATCGAGGCCGATATGGGCGGCGACGCCATCCGCCTGACGGATCGGGTCGTCAATCACGGCTTTTACCGCACGCCGCACATGTTCTGTTACCATATCAATGTCGGCCATCCGGTGGTGGCGGAAGGATCGCGCTATGTCGCGCCGGTGCGCGACGTGATCTGGGCCGCCCATGCCGACAAGTATCGCGCCCAGGGGGTCGGTTATCGCACCCTGCCCGCCCCGATCCCGAACTTCCACGAACAGGTGTGGCAACATGACATGGCCCCCGATGCGCAGGGCCGGGTCGAGGTTGCGCTGGTCAACGAAGCGCTGGGCTTCGGTTTTTCCGTCATCACCCGCAAGGATCAATTTCCGGCCATGTTTGAATGGCAGAACCTGCATGCGGGCCATTATGCCGTGGGCATCGAGCCATCGACCAACCATGTGCTGGGCAAGGATTTCGCCCGCGACCGAGGCGAGCTGATCGAACTGGAACATGGCGAGGAGCGGCTGTACGAAACCGAGTTGCACGTGCTGCCTGACACAGCCGCCGTCGCCGATGCGGTCCGCCGGATCGAAGGCGTCGCCATCCAGCCCGCCGACGACTATCCCGCGCCGTCCGGGCGCTTTCCGCCAATCGGCGCGGCGGCATGAGGGGTCGGGTCATCCTCTATACCGGCGCGGCGGGCGGGCTGGGCCTGGACAGCACGTTGCTGCTGCTGGCGCGGGGCGCCACGGTGATCGCGGTCGACAGGGACGCTGCGAAGGTCGAGCGGCTGACCCATGCCGCCGCTGGCGTGCAGGCGGGAAGGCTGATCGTGTCGCAGGCTGACCTGTCCGACCTTCCGGCCCTGCGCACCACGCTGGAGGCTCTGAGCGCCGAGCATAGTGGGTTCGACATCGTCATCAACAATGCCGCCATCTACCCGTCCAAGCCCTTTGAGGATTTTTCGATCGATGAGCATCAATTGGTCCAGCGGGTCAATGTCGATGCCGGAATCGTCGCCGTACAGGTCGCGCTGCCCGGCATGAAGGCCAAGGAATTTGGCCGGATCATCAACATCGCCAGCATCACCCTGTCGGGCGGCTGGGCGAACCTGTCGCCCTATATCGCGTCCAAGGGCGCGCTGATCGGGCTTACGCGGGCCTGGGCGCGCGAATTCGGCGCCAACGGCATCACCGTCAACGCGATCGCGCCGGGCGCCTTCCCGACCGACGCGGAGAAAATCTACCCCGACCCCGACGGCTACAACCGCATGGTACTGGACGCGCAGGCAGTGAAACGGCGCGGCACGGCCGCCGACATCGCCCATGCCATCGGCTTCTTCGCAGCCGAAGAAGCGGGATTCATCACCGGACAAACGCTGCATGTAAACGGCGGCTGGGTCATGGCCTGAAGGAACGATCATGAGCATATTGAAGGATATTCGGGTCATCGACTGTTCGATTGCGATGGCTGGCCCGTTCGCCGCCCAGCGGTTGGGCGACATGGGCGCGGACGTCATAAAGGTGGAACCGACCAGCGGCGAATGGCAACGGCACGCTGCGGCGGGCGGCGCGACGGGCAATCAGATCAACGTGTCCTTCCTGTCGCTGAACCGGAACAAGCGGTCGCTGGCCATCGACCTGAAGGCGGCGGAAGGAAAGACGGTCCTGATCGACCTGGTGCGCGGGGCGGATGTGTTCCTGCAAAATTACCGGCCGGGCGTGGCCGAGCGACTGGGCGTCGATTATGCGACACTTTCCGCGATCAACCCGCGCCTCATCTATATTTCCATGTCGGGTTATGGCGAGGATGGTCCCTATCGCAGCTATCCGGGGCAGGACCTGCTGTTGCAAGGCATGTCCGGGGCGATGCTGTCCGCCGGGGCCGAGGGCGAACCGCCTGCTCCCGCCGGCCAGTATCTGGTCGACGCGATCACCGCTTATTCGGCGTTCGAGGGCGCGCTTGCCGCCTTGTTCCACCGCGAACGCACCGGCGAGGGGCAGTTGGTGCAGGTCAACATGCTCGACGCGATCACTACCATCCAGATGCAGGAATTGTCGGTGTTCACCGTCGGCGGCAAGCCGCAGACGCGATCGGCCGAACGCCACGCACACAGCTATATCCGCGCGCCCTATGGCGTTTTCAGTACGCGCGATGGCTATATCACGCTGGCGATGGCGTCGCTGCGCAAGCTAGGCGAGGTGCTGGACGATCCCTTCTTTGCCGACATGGACGAGGAAAAGGATGGCTGGACCCAGCGCGACGCGATCTTCGCCCGGCTGAAGGAACATCTGCCAACCCGCGACAGCGCCGACTGGCTGGCGATATTTCGCGCCGCCGACATATGGGCGGGGCCGGTCTATGGCTATGCCGACCTGATCGACGATCCGCAGATACGGCATAATGGCACCTTCGTGGAATATGACCATCCGACCGAGGGCCGGGTCAAGACGCCGGGCTTTCCCATCCGCTTTTCGCGCACGCCCTCCACGGTCACGCGCGGCGCCCCGCTGGTCGGTGAACATAGCGCGGACGTGCTGCGCGAAATCGGGCGGAGCGACGACGAGATCGCACAACTGGTCGAATCCGGCGTCGTGCGCCAGCATGGCTGAGCGGCTGTCCCGTCGAGGAGAAACCGAATGAACGCTCAATTGACCGTCGCCATCGCCGATCGCATCGCGACCATTACCATTAATCGGCCGGACAAGCTGAACGCCATGACTCCGGACATGGCGCAGGCGCTGGTCGAGGCGGTGGCCCACTGCAACGGATCGGATGCCGTACGTTGCGTGATCGTCACCGGCGCGGGTGATCGCGCCTTTTCGGTCGGGTCCGACATATCGACGCTGGACGGCTATGCGACGCCCTGGGACTTCCGCAACCGCCAGGATTATTGCGACGCGCTGCGCGGGTGCCGCAAGCCGGTGATCGCGGCGATCAACGGCTATGCGCTGGGTGGAGGGCTGGAAACGGCGATGGCCTGCGACATACGCATCGCCTCCACCAACGCCCGCTTCGCCGCGCCGGAAATCAAGCTGGGCTGGATCGGCGGCGGCGGCATGGCGGTCAGCCTTGCCCATTCCGCCGGCATGTCCAACGCGGCGATGATGATCCTGACCGGCGACATGGTGGATGCCGACCGCGCGCTGGCATGGGGACTGGTGAGCGCGGTCGTGCCCCCCGGCGAGTTGATGCCGCGCGCCGTCACCATCGCTGCCACGATCGCACAGCGCGCGCCGATCGCCGCCGAAACCGCCAAGCTGAACCTGCGCGCGGCGCACCAGATGCCGTTCGACAAGGCGATCGAATATGAGCGTGACCTGCAGGCGATCTGCTTCGCAACCGCTGACGCCGCCGAAGGGCGCGCCGCCTTCGCCGAAAAGCGCGCGCCCAAATTCCAGCGGCGCTGAGATGCACGTATCGCTTTTGCGCCGTTCCTGCACCGGCTATGGTCGGTCCATGCCATTAACGCTCCCGCCCGGCGCGCGCCGCCATGGATGATCGTCCCCGCATCCTGCTGACCCGCCGCTGGCCCGATGCGGTGGAAGCGCGGCTCGCCGATCGCTACGCGGTGACGCCCAACCTGTCGGACGAACCAATGGACGACGCCGCGCTGGCGCAGGCGATGCGCGATCATGACGCGCTGTGTCCCACGGTGACTGATCGGATCGACCGCGACCTGCTGTTGGCCCCGGACCGTCGCGCGCGGATCGTCGCCAATTTCGGCGCAGGCGTCGAGCATATAGACCTGTCCGCCGCGCGAGAGGCAGGCATCGCCGTGACCAACACGCCCGACGTGCTGACCAACGCGACCGCCGATATCGCCCTGACCCTGATCCTGATGGCCACGCGGCGCGCGGCGGAAGGCGAGCGGGAGGTGCGCAGCGGCGCATGGAGCGGCTGGCGACCGACCCACATGCTGGGCCATTCGCTGGACGGCAATCTGCTCGGTCTGGTCGGTTTCGGCCGCATCGCCCGCGCCGTGGCGGACCGGGCCAGCGCATTCGGCCTGCGCATCGCCTATCATAGCCGCCGCCCGGCGCCGGACATGCCGGACGAGGCCTATCATCCCGATCTGGCCACACTCGCCACGCAGGCCGACATCCTGTCTCTGCATGCACCGGGCGGCGCCGAAACCCGGCACATGATCGACGCGGACATATTGGCGCGGATGAAGCCGACCGCCGTGCTGGTGAACACCGGGCGCGGGTCGCTGATCGACGAAGCGGCGCTGGCGACCGCGCTGGCGGATCGCAGCATCGCCGCCGCCGGGCTGGACGTGTATGAACATGAACCGCGTGTCCATGCCGCCCTGCTGACCCTGCCCAATGTCGTGCTGTTGCCCCATCTGGGCAGCGCGACGCTGGAGACGCGGACGGCGATGGGCATGAAGGTCGCCGATAATCTGGACCGCTTCTTCGACGAAATGGCATTGCTTGACCCCGTCGATTGACCGGCTGGACCAAGCCGCCATGGGCTGGATGGCGGCGGCTGACCGTCCCCTTGTCCTGGGGCTTTGCGGGGCGCAGGGATCGGGCAAGTCGACGCTGGCGGCGGCGCTGGCGGAGCGGTTGGCCAGGCGGGGCCTGCGGATCGCCATCCTGTCGATCGACGATCTCTACCTGCCCGGCGCGAAGCGGCAGGAACTGGCCGACACCATCCACCCGCTATTGCGCACGCGCGGCGTCCCCGGCACGCACGATGTCGCACGCGGATGCGCCATATTGGACGCCGTTCATGCGGGAATCGCCGCGCCCCTGCCCCGTTTCGACAAGGCGCGTGACGAACAGGCCCCGCCTGATCAATGGGACCGCATCGACGGCCCGGTCGACCTGCTGATCTTTGAGGGGTGGTGCGTGGGCGCACGGGCGCAGGGCGATGCCGCGCTCGCCGACCCCTGCAACGCGCTGGAACGCGACGAGGACGAGGCGGGCCTCTGGCGGCGATATGTAAACGACAGGCTGAGCGGCTCCTATACCGACCTGTTTGCGCGGATCGACCGGCTGGCGCTGCTCGCCGCGCCCGGCTTCGCCATCGTCCGGTGCTGGCGGGGCGAACAGGAAACCGCCCTGCGCGAAAGCCTGTCGGTCACGGGGCGGGACGAAACCGGCGTGATGGACGACGCCGCGCTCGATCGCTTCGTCCAGCATTATGAGCGCCTGACTCGCCACATATTGGCCGACATGCCGGGATATGCCGATCTGGTCCTTCCCCTCGACAGCCATCGCCAGCCCCGGAGCAGCCCATGATCCTTTCGTCCCCGCTCGACTATCGGGAAGCGGCGCGTCGACGGCTGCCCCGCTTCCTGTTCGATTATGTCGACGGCGGCGCGTTCGGCGAGGAGACGATGGCCGCGAACCGCGCCGACCTTTCCGCCATACGCCTGCGCCAGAGGGTGCTGCGGGATGTGTCCGCGCCCAGCCTGGAAACCAGCCTGTTCGGTGAGCGGATGGCGATGCCGGTGCTGCTGGCGCCGATCGGTCTGGGCGGAATGATGCGCCGCCGGGGCGAAGTGCAGGTGGCACGCGCCGCCTGCCGCGCCGACATTCCCTATATCCTCTCGACCGTCAGCGTCTGTTCCGCCGCCGAGGTCACACAGAGTTGCGGCAGGCCAGTCTGGTTCCAGCTTTATGTACTCAAGGATCGCGGCTTCATGCGCCATGCGCTGGAACGGGCGCAGGCGCTGGGCGCGACCAAGCTGGTCTTCACCGTCGACATGCCCGTCCCCGGCGCCCGCTATCGCGATGCCCATTCCGGCATGAGCGGCCCGCATGCACCGCTGCGCCGGATGATGCAGGCGGTCGGGCGACCGGGATGGGCATGGGATGTGGGACTACGGGGACGACCGCATGATCTGGGCAATATTACCGACTATCGCGGGCAGCCCACAAGCCTCACGGACTATATCGGCTGGCTGGGCGCCAATTTCGATCCGGCCATCACCTGGCGCGACCTGGAATGGATCCGCGATTTCTGGAAAGGCGAGATGATCGTCAAGGGGCTGCTGGATCCCGATGATGCGCGCGACGCCGTGCGCTTCGGCGCGGATGGCATCATCGTGTCCAACCATGGCGGGCGGCAACTGGATGGCGCGCTGTCGACCGCCCGCGCCCTGCCCGCCATCGTCGACGCCGTGGGTGACGCGCTGACTGTGCTGGTTGATGGCGGCATCCGCACCGGGCTGGATGTCGTGCGGATGCTGGCGCTGGGCGCACGGGGCGTGTTGCTGGGCCGCGCCTATATTTACGCGCTGGCCGCGCGCGGCGAACAAGGGGTGACTCATTTGCTGAACCTCATCGCACAGGGCATGACTGTGTCCATGGCGCTCAACGGCGTGCGTTCCGTGGGAGAAATCGACCGGAGCAGCCTGACCTAAGTCCTTGGCAGGGCGATCTTCATCCTATAATACATCATATGAATGGTGGAGGATAAGGATGGATGGCCCATTGGCTGCGTTGCCGAACATGCCCGACAAAGCGACCGACTGCCTGTCTGTGGCCCAATCTTCACTCCTGATCGATCGCGCGCTGTTCGGGCGCCGGGCCGTGACGTTGGGCCTTGGCGCTGCCTTCGCCCTTGCCGCGCGGCCCGTCCGCGCCGCCGGGTCGCTCACCGGCTTTCACGATGTGCGCGACCATGGCGCGAAGGGGAACGGGGCGACGATCGATTCGCCCGCCTTCAACCGTGCCATCGCGGCGGCCAGCGCGGCAGGCGGCGGTACGGTAGTGGTGCCGCCGGGACGCTATCTCTGCTTTTCGATCCGGCTGAAGAGCCACATCACCCTGTTGCTGATGCCCGGGGCCATCATCGAGGCGGCAGACCCCAAGCGGCACAAGGGGCAATATGATCTGCCCGAAGGCGTGTTCGAGGAGCAGTTGGTCGATTATGGGCTGGCCCATTTCCACAACAGCCTGATCTATGCTGACGGCGAAACCGACGTCGCAATCGTCGGGCGCGGCATCATCCATGGGTTGGGGCTGGATCGCGAAGGGCCGCCGCCCCGCTGGCACGGCATTGCGGGCTGGCGATCCCCCGCGGAACAGGGCCTGAGCGCCGATGCCGCGCGCCGCGCCATCCCGTTGGAAATGAGCTATGAGGGCCGGGGCAACAAGGCGATCGGCCTGCGCAGCTGCCATAATGTACTGCTGCGCGACGTCATCATCCTGCAGGGCGGCCATTTCGCCTGCTATGTGCTGGGCTGCACCAACGTCACCATCGACAATCTGACGGTCGATACCGACCGCGACGGGATCGACATCGACTGCTGCCGCGACGTGCGGATCAGCAACTGCATCGTCAACGCGCCCAAGGACGACGCGATCGTCCTCAAGAGCAGCTACGCCTTGCAGGAGGCACGCTTCTGCGAGGAGGTGACGATCATCGGCTGCAAGACCAGCGGCTATCTGCTGGGGTCCATTGTGGACGGCAGCTATCGCCCCTCCCCTTATCGATCGACTGACGATCTGGGCGTGCTGGGCCGCATCAAGTTGGGCACGGATTCGGCCACGGGATTTCGCAACATCCTGATCAGCGGCTGCACCTGCGACAATACACGGGGCTTGCAACTGGGCGCGATCGACGGCGGCGTGCTGGAAGACGTGACCTTCCACGACATCCATCTGCGCGCACCTGTCAATCATCCGATCTTCGTCCGGCTGGCCGCGCGCAACCGCGCACCGCGCGGCAATGGTCCATCGCGGGTGCGCCGTGTCCGCTTTTCGGATATTCAGGTGTCGGGCGCATCCGGCCCCTATGCCTGCGGGATCGTCGGCAATCCCGGCCAGCCGATCGAGGATATCAGCTTTTCGGGCGTCCATGTCCGGTCGGCGGGCGGGGGCACGGCTGCGGACGCTGCCCGCGCGATTCCGGAGCGCCCCGGCTCCAGCCTTGAACCCAGCTATATGGGCACGCTGCCCGCGCACGGCCTTTATATTCGGCACGCCCGCAACATCAGTTTGCGCGACGTCAGCTTCGACGTCGAAAAGCCCGACGCGCGCCCCGCCATCCTGTTCGACGATGTGGCGGGCGGCGTGGTCGACGGCCTGCGGTCCACCCGATCGCCGCGTGACGCGGTTCGCGCCATCGCCAGTCGCGACATCGCGACCGGCAATATCCATGTCCTGAGTTGAGGAGGATCGCCATCACCCGCCTGCCCCCCCGCGTCGCCGCCACGATCCTGTCGCTGCTGTTCCTGTGCCTCCTGACGCCAGCGCGTGCCGCGCAGGACATACCGCTCGCCGATCGATGGCGTTTCCTGAAGGCCGATGCGGACAATGCGTCGGCGCCGACCTTCGACGACAGCGGCTGGGCGCGCGTTCAGGTGCCGCACAGTTACAATGTCGAGGATTCGGGGATTGGCGGGGCCAAGGCGCGCGGCGAGCCGGAGGGTGTCTATTATCGCGGCCCCGCCTGGTATCGGCGCGTGATCGCGTACCAGCCCGCGCCGGGCACGCGCACCATCCTGCATTTCGGCGGCGCGACGCTGAAGGCCGATGTGTGGCTGAACGGGCGCAGGCTGGGCACACATGAAGGGGGCTATGCCGCCTTCCGCTTCGATGTGACTGATGTGCTGAAAGCGGGCGACAACCTGCTCGCGGTGCGGGTCGATAATGCGCGCAACACGCGCTACGCCCCGCTGAACGGCGACTTCAATATCTTCGGCGGCCTGTATCGGTCGGTCAAGCTGATCACGACCAACGACCTGCACATCGACCGGATGGACCATGCTGGTCCGGGTATGCAGGTGCGCACCACCGGACTGACGGCCCGATCGGCAGCGATTTCCGCCCGGATCGCGGTGAAGAACGACCGGACGAGCACGGTGCGCTTTTCCCTCAAGAGCCGGATCGTCGATGCCGCGGGCAAGACGGTGGCGCAGGGCACGACCGCCCTGTCGCTGGCCCCCGGTGAGGCGCGGTCGGTCGACCAGTCCTTCACGCTGCGCAATCCGCATCGCTGGGAAGGGCGCAAGGCCCCCTATCTCTATCGGGTCGTGACCGATGTTGCCGAGGATGATCGGACGCTGGACAGCCAGACGGTGCCGCTGGGCGTCCGAACCATCGCGGTCAAACCCGATGGTTCGGTGCTGCTGAACGGCGCGCCCTACAGGCTCTATGGCGTCAACCTGCAACATCCCACCCGCTTCGGGCAGGGACCGATCGTCACCGACGCGCAGATTGACGAGGATCTGGGCATTTTCCACGAGATGGGGGCCACGGCCATCCGCCTTGCCCATATGCAGCATCCCCCGCGCGTCTATGAACGAGCAGACGAACTGGGCCTGCTGCTGCTGACCGAAGTGCCGCTGATCGACGATCATGATCCGTCCGACGCCTTCCGCGAAAATCTGGTGCAGCAGATGCGCGAGCTGATCGCGCAAACCGGCAATCACCCCGCCGTCGCTCTGTGGGGGATCGGCAACGAAATCCGCAAATCCGACGCCGCGTCCAACCGTATCCTGGCCGAGTTGCAGGCGACGGCCAAGACGCTGGACCCCACGCGCCCGACGACCTACGCCCATTGTTGCCTGGAGGATAGCGATCCGATCGCGCAGCATAGCGACACCGTGTCCTATAACCGCTATTTCGGCTGGTACTGGACCAAGTCGGAAGATATTGGCCCCTGGGCCGACGAGCTTCACGCCAAGCTGCCGGGCCGCCCGATCGGGGTGAGCGAATATGGCGCGGGGGCCAGTATCCTGCATCAGGAGGACCCGGTGGTGAAACGCCCGGAATCCAACGGATACTGGCATCCCGAACAATATCAGACCGATTTCCACATCAAGCATTGGCGTGAGATGAAGAAGCGGCCCTTCCTCTGGTCGACCTTCATCTGGGTCGGCATCGACTTCCCGTCATTCAAGCGCAACGAAGGGGACCGCCCGGCGATCAACGACAAGGGGCTGGTGACGGAGGATCGCAAGGTCCGCAAGGACGCCTATTACTGGTATCAGGCCAACTGGTCGGACGTGCCGATGCTGCATATCGCCAGCCGCCGCGACGTGCAGAAGCGGACACAGCGCGTGACCGTCGCCGTCTTCACCAACCAGCCATCGGTCGAACTGCGCCTGAACGGTGGCGCGTGGACACGGGTCAAGGCCGACGATCATATCGCGAGCTGGACCATCGATCTGGCTATGGGCGACAACAATGTCGAGGCGCGCGCGGGCGCCGGGGCCAAGATGCTGACCGACAAGGTGGCCTGGCGGTACGCAACCCGCCCCTGATACCGTTCAGGCGGCGGTAAAATCGGCGGGGCCGATCGTCCGCCGCTCCCCGGCGCGCAGGGCGACGGTCGCGACGCCGGCGGGCGCGATGATCCGTCGGCGGATCGGATGGCGGGCAGTGAGCGTCAGCCGTTCAACCTGCCCCTCGCGCCAGGTCAGTTCTATCGTGACGCCGCCGCGCTGGGCGATGCCGGCGATAGACCCGCTCGGCCAGGCGCGGGGGAGCGCGGGGAGCAGGCGCGTCACCTCCTCCCGGCTTTGCACGAGCATTTCGATAATGCCCGCCGTGCCGCCGAAATTGCCATCGATCTGAAAGGGCGGATGTGCGTCGAACAGATTGGGATAGGTCCGCTCAGGGGCCAGCAGCCGCGCCAATATGGCATGCGCGCGCTCCCCGTCGCCCAGCCGTGCCCACAGGTTGAGCCGCCATCCCAATCCCCAGCCGGTCGCATCGTCGCCGCGCAGGTCCAGCGTCCGCCGCGCCGCGCGAGCAAGGTCGGGCGTGGCGTCCCGATCGATCTGCTGACCGGGATAAAGGGCGTAGAGATGCGAGACATGGCGATGCTGCGGCTCCGGTGCGGCCATGTCCCAATCCTGCCGCCATTCCTGAAGCTGGCCCGCCGCCCCGATCCGATCGGGCGCCAGCCGCGCCCGCGTCTGCGCAAAGGCGCGCCGCAGCGCCGCATCCCGGCCCAAGCGGCGCGCGGCGTCGCCGGTGCGGTCGAACAGGTCGCGTAATATCTGACTGTCCATCGCCGGTCCGGCGCATAGCGTCGATCCGTAGGGATGCTGGTTTTCGGGTGAGTTGGAAGGGTTGGTGACGAGATAGTCGGTGCCGGGTTCAGCCTGTAACGTATCGACGAAGAACAGGGCCGCATCACGCATCAGCGGATAGATGCGCGCCAGATAGGCGTCGTCGCGGTGAAAGTCCCAATGATCCCATAGCTGACAGACGAGCCAGGCCCCGCCGCAGGGCCACAGGCCCGTCCGCACATTATCGACCGGGGCCGATGCCCGCCACAGGTCCGTATTATGATGCGCCACCCATCCCCGCGCGCCATAGAGCGTGCGCGCGGTCCTGCGCCCGCTTTCCGCCAGTTGCTCGACCAGAGTGACGAAGGGATCGAAACATTCCGACAGGGCAGCGCTGTCCACGGGCCAATAATTCATCTCGGCATTGATGTTCAGCGTATATTTCGATCCCCAGGGCGGCCGGTTGCTGTCATTCCATATGCCCTGCAGATTGGCGGGCTGTGAGCCGGGGCGCGAACTGCATATCATCAGATAGCGGCCATATTGGAAATAGAGCGCGGCGAGCGCCGGGTCCTCCTGCCCGCCGCCACGCCGCACGCGCTGGTCGGTGGGCCGTCCGCCCTTCCCGGCATCGCCCAGATCGATCGTCACCCGGCGGAACAGAGCGCGATGCGACGCCATGTGCCGGTCGCGAAGCGTCGCATGATCGGTGACCGCCACCGCCGCAAGCCGGTCGGCAGTCAGGCGTCCGGGGTCGCCCGATTGATCGCCCGGCGACCGGAAACTGGTCGCCGCAGCCAGCATGATCTCCACCGCGCGTACACCCCGGACGACCAGCGCGTCGCCATCCGCCTGCACCGGCGCGCCATCGGCCCGCAGGATGGCCCGCGCCTGAAATTTCAAAGCGCCTGCAACGCCACGATCCTGATTGTTCACACCCGACAGCAGCAGCGCGCCATCCTCGATCGCCGCCGTGCCGCGCTGACCGGTCTCCAGCCGGATCGACAGGTCGAACGGGGCGTCGCTGGTCATGCGGATCGCCAGTAGCTGGTCGGGATGGCTAGCGAACACCGTGCGGATATAATCCTGTCCCGCCGCCGTGAAGCGCGTTTCGGCGATCGCCGAATCCAGGTCGAGCGACCGGCGATAGGCGGTGACGTCGGTTTCGTTGACCAGCGGCAGCTCGATCAGCAGGTCGCCCAGCGACTGGTAGGACATCTGCCGCATGGGCAGCGACTGAATGTCCTGCGCCGCCAGCGCCTCCGCCTCGGCATAGCGCCTGGCGAAGATCAGCGCCCGCACCTGCTTCAGACTGGCCCGCCCGCGCGGGTTTACAGGGTCATAAGGACCGCCCGACCAGAGTGTATCCTCGTTCAACTGCAGCCGTTCGCGCTTGACCCCGCCGAAGATCATCGCGCCCAGCCGCCCGTTGCCGACCGGAAGCGCCTCTTCCCACACGCGGGCGGGCTGGCCGTACCATAGCAGGGATCGGGACAGCGGTTCGGCGGCGTCGGGTGCTGCGGCGACTACTCTGCTTCCGGGCCATCCCAGCCCGGCGATCGTCGGCAGTCCGCCCCGCAGCACATCCCGCCTGTCGATCCGCATAGGCTTTCCTCTCCAATTTTTTCCGGCGCTTGTCCCGGTCGGCCCGACAATATATCAGACGTCATACAAATCCAAGCGGTGCACATGGGAGAGTATATGCTGTCATCACGCCCACCTGTGTGGAGACTGGCCTTTCAGTTCTGTGCGGTGATCCTGCTGGGACTATCCAGCGCGACGACCTCTAAAGCGCAACAAAGCATCCGCATCGAAGGGCAATGGGCGTCGATCCTGATCGAAGCGCAGGATGGCGCGCGCGCCCTCTCACCTACCGCTTATGCAGATGCGGATGTCGACACGCGCGGCTGGCGGCAGGTCGCCGTCCCCCATAATTGGCAGGGCTATGCCTATAACCGCCAGTTACGCGTCGGCGCCCGCCACGGTGTCGCCTGGTATCGCAAGACGGTGGCGATCGCCGCCCCTCGCGCCGACGAACGGATCGCCCTGCGGTTCGAGGGGGTGAACAGCTATGCTTCGATCTGGATCAATGGTCAGGCGATCAGCAGCCATGCCGGTGGATTGACGAGCTTTGCCGTGGACATCACCGACGCCGTGCGCCCCGGTGACAACCAAATCGCGGTGCGGTTGGATAATCCCGCGGGCATCACCGACCTGCCCTGGATATCGGGTGACGATCAGCCGGAAAACGGTTTCGCCGAAGGATCGCAACCTTTCGGTATCTTTCGCCCGGTCCATGTCGAGCGGTCGTCGGCCCTGCGAGTGAAGCCCATGGGCGCCTATGCCTGGGGAGCGCCGGGCGCGATCGATGCGGCCGCCGCCCGGCTGACGGCCCGCGTCGAACTGGAGAACCGATCGGACCGCGCGCGCCAGATGGAGGTGGAGGTCGCCATGATCGACGCTGATGGACGGACGGTGACATCGACCCGCTTCCCGCAGCGGCTGGCGGCGGGACAGTCGGCCAGTGTCGAGCGCGCCCTGCCCGCCATCGTCCGGCCACGCCTCTGGTCGCCCGATACGCCCTATCTGCATAGCCTGGTCACCATCGTGCGCGAGGACGGGCGGATCATCGACGAAACGCGCACGACCTATGGCATTCGTGATGTCGTCATCAGCAAGGACGCGAATGGCCAACGGCGCCTGCTGGTCAATGGCAAGCCCGTCTTCCTGCGCGGCATCGCCGAATATGAGCATATGCTGGGCGGGTCGCATGCCTTTTCCGACGCGCAGGTGGTCGCCCGTGTGGGCCAGGCGCGTGCGGCGGGGTTCAACGCATTTCGAGATGCCCATTATCCCCATAATCTGCGTTACGGCCAGGAAATCGCCAGGACGGGCATGCTGTGGTGGCCGCAGTTCAGCGCCCATATCTGGTTCGACAACCCGGCCTTTCGCGCCAATTTTCGCGCACGGCTGGAGGATTGGGTGCGCGAGCGGCGCAATAATCCGGCGGTCTTTCTGTGGGGGTTGCAGAATGAAAGTCGCCTGCCCGCCGACTTTGCACGCGAGATGGTGGCGGTCATTCGCGAACTGGACCCGACAGCCTCGCGTGGCAGGCTGGTCGTGACCTGCAACGGCGGTGAGGGCGCCGACTGGAACGTGCCGCAAAACTGGTCCGGCACCTATGGCGGCGATCCCCTGAAATTCGGCAAGGAACTGGCGGAGCAGGGGCTGGTGGGTGAATATGGTGGCTGGCGGTCGATCGACCTGCACGCCGAGGCCCCGGCCAAGGGCACGCCCCCCACGTCGGAGGAGCATTTCGCCGGGCTGATGCAGACCAAGGCGCGCCTTGCCGAAACGGCAGCGGACAAGGCCGTCGGTCATTTCCAGTGGCTGCTTGCCACCCATGAAAATCCGGGGCGGCCGATGCGGGCGGACGGCACGCAGATATGGGACGGGGTGCGGGCGCTCGATCATATCGGTCCGGCCAACAACAAGGGGCTGATGACGCTGTGGGGCGAACCGACCGACGCCTATTATATGTATCGCGCCCGCAACGTATCCGCGACAGTCGCGCCAATGGTCTATATCGTGTCGCATAGCTGGCCCGACCGCTGGCGATCGCCCGGCATCCGGTCGGGGATTGAGGTTTATTCCAATTGCGAGGCGGTCGAACTGTTCAACGACGCAAGCGCCGCGATCAGCCTGGGGCGCAAGCGCCGCGATGCGGAGGGGCGTTTCGTCTGGAACGACATGCCGGTACGTTATGACCGGCTGGCAGCGCATTGCCTGATCGGCGATCGAATTGCCGCGCGGGACCAGGTGCGGCTGAACAATCTGCCCGCCGCGCCGGGCGACCGGACGGAGCGCCCCGCCATCCCTTCGATCACGGCGGCAGAGCCGGGCTATCGCTATCTCTATCGGGTCAATGCCGGTGGCGATGCCCATATCGATGCGCATGGCCAGCGCTGGGACTCCGACCGTCAATATGCGCCAGGACGCCAATGGGGCTGGGAAAGCTGGGCGCAGGCTTTTACCGGGCTGGACCCGATGCTGGGCAGCAGGCGGCCCGTTTTCGATCCCGTCGAAGGAACCGACGATCCGACCCTGTTCGACAGCCTGCGCTTTGGTCGCGACGCGCTCGCCTATCGCTTCAGGGTACCGGACGGGCGCTATCGGATCGAACTTTACTTCGTCGAACCCTGGTATGGCCGCGCGGGGATCGACGCACGCGGGTGGCGCCTGTTCGACGTGGCGGTGAATGGCCGGACGGTGATCGACGATCTGGACCTGTTCGCACAAGCGGGCTTTGGCCGGGCAGTGCGCCATGTGGTGGACGCCGACATAAGCGGCGGTGAATTGCGAATCGACTTTCCTGAGGTGAAAGCTGGGCAGGCTGTGCTGTCGGCCATCGCCATCGCCAACCGTGACGATCGGTCCAGGGCGGCGATAGCGCCGCCGCCTGCCGAAAGCGATATGGTCGCGGCGATGACGGGCAAGGGCGCGACCCTGGCGCGGTTCGTCGACAATGGCGACATCGCCTCTGGTCAGTGGCGCTGGACGGGGCTGTCCCCTGCCCTGCTGGACAGCGACGCGGTGCAACCCCACCGGTCGGGCGATCGCGGCAGCATACGCTTGAGAGCGCGCGAAGCATTGACGCTGTATCGCGCCATCGCCCCGGACGACGCGATACCGACCGGCTGGCAGGCGAGCGAGGAACAAGGGACACTCATCCGTCCGGACAACGGAAAGATGCGCCCGATGCGGTTCGTGACGCGCGCGCTAGCCACTGGAGAGGCAATCAGCCTGCCCTTGGCCACGCCCCTGTTGCTGCGCCGCGCGCTGCCGTCGCCATATGCGCCGGGCAATTTCACCTTCGCCAAGGATCGCGCCCTGTTCGAGGCGGAGGACAAGGCCGTGACAGGCAAAGATGCGCCCATCGCCAATCGCCTGCGCGGCCATTCGGGTCCGGGCTATGTGGCGATCGGCGCGCGACCCGGTACGCTGTCCCTGCCGGTGGAAAGCGGCGCCGCCGCCCGCCGGACCATCCAGATCCGATACCAGGTGCCACCTGGCGCGGAGCGGCAGGCGCAGATCGTCCTGATCGACAGCAGTGGCATCGCGATTGCGCAGATGCCGATGACGCTAGAGGGCGGCAGTGACTGGCAGGTCGCGTCTGTCCAGACGCCCGGCTTCATCAACGCGGGCAGCTATCGGTTGCAGATAAAGCTAGCGGAAGGCGCTGAGTCGGCGATCGATTCCATCCGCTTTGAATAACCATATTCATAATATGTAATATCATTGTTGCATTGAGCCGGACGCTCGCTAACAATGGCGAGGCAAAAAACGCGCGCAAGACGCCACCGCATGGAGAGGAAGAGCATGCCCCCGAAATCGATCCTGCTGAGCAGCGCGGCCATCATGGCCCTGTCGGCAGCCCCTGTTCACGCGCAACAGCAGGCGGCCTCCGAATCCGGTAGCGAGGATATTATCGTCACGGGATTTCGGGCGACGCTGGCCAATTCGGCCAATGCCAAGCGCAATGCGGGCCAGATCCAGGATTCGTTGCTGGCGGAGGATCTGGGCAACCTGCCCGATACCAGCATCGCCGAAACGCTGCAGCGCATTCCAGGCGTCCAGATTTCCCGCAACACGCGCGGCGAAGGCAACAGCTATGTGGTCAAGGGGCTGCGTCAGGTAATGACGACCGTGAACGGCCGGCAGATTTTCTCCACCACCAACCGCACCGCATCACTGCTGGACTTCTCCGCCGACGTGCTGTCGGGACTGGATGTCTACAAGACCGCGACCTCCGACCAGATCGAGGGCGGTTTGGGCGGTCTCATCAACATCCGCACCGCGCGCCCGTTCGACTATAAGGGGTTCCACCTGTCGGCGAACGCATCGGCCAGCTATTCCGAGTTCCACGACCGCGCCTCGCCGCGCCTGTCGGGCGTCGTGTCCAACCGCTGGGCACTGGGATCGGGCGAATTCGGTGTCATGCTGGGCGGCCAGTATGAAACCTTCTATTCGGGCGGCTATCAGGCCTCCACCAACGCCTATGCGGACAATCGCGCGCTGTTCGACGTCAACGGCAACGGCATCCGCAACGAGGCGGCCGACACCATCACCCTGCCGGGTCAGGTCCGCGCCCGCTACGAACTGGGCAAGCGGACGCGATCGGCTCTCTACGCCGCCGTCCAGTGGCGGCCTGCGCCGGAATTCACCCTGTCGCTCGATGGCCTTTATACCCATTCGAACGGGCGATCGGCGACCCAGCAACTGACGTTGCAGACCGACAGTGCGACCCGCGGCGTGGGCGTGCCGACGCTCAATCCGGGCAGCACTGTTCCGTCCGCCTTCGGCTATGCCAATGCCGTACTGCGCAGCCAGACGGGCGCGACCGAAAACCCTTATGACACCTATCATGGCGCGGTGACGGCAGACTGGATTTCCGGTCCCCTCACCCTGTCGGCGCAATTCGCCTATACCGAAAGCAAGGGTCCCTTTTATTCGCGCAGCATCACGCTGAACAAGCGCGCGCCGAGCGCCAGCGTCGACCTGACGGGGGAAGCGCCCAATTTTTCGACCAGCGGGGTGGACCTGAATGATCCGGCGGGCTGGACATCACCCGCCTATAGCGACCTTGGCACCAATGCCACCGCGCGCCAGCCTTCGGCGCGGATCGACGTCAAATATGAATTTGAGGACAGCCCGATCACAGCGCTGCTCGCGGGCGGGCGCTGGACCAAGCATCGCGCCATTTACGACGTCTATACCTTTAACGCCAGCAACGCCCTGGCCCAACCCTTTGCACAGGCCAGCACGTTGACGCCCGACCGGCTGTTTCGGGGCGACCAGCGCGTCTCCACCAATCAATGGGCGGCCATCCGCGCGCGCTATCTCTCCGACAAGCGGCTGACCCGCTATCTGGCGCAAGTGCCGATCGACGATCCGGCTTATCCGCTGACCGGCAACTATGATTATCGCGAGGAAACGCTGGCCGGCTATGTTCAGGCGCAGTTCGCCTTCGACATTGGCGCCCTGCCGATCGACGGCAATCTGGGCCTGCGCGCCGTGCGCACCGATGGCGTCCAGCGCGTTTATCAGCGCAACGCCGCCGGGCAACTGGTACAGATTGCGGGCGGATCGCCCTATGACAATTATCTGCCCAGCGTAAACGTCCGCGCCCGCTTCACCCCCGACCTGTTCCTGCGCCTCGCCTTTTCAAAGGCGATCACCCGGCCCGAATTTGGGCAGTTGTCACCCGCGCTGGTGCTGGACGTCAACAGCCTGACCGGCAGCGGCGGCAACCCCAATTTGCGCGCGACCACCGCTGATCAATATGATGCGTCGGTCGAATATTATTTTGGCAAGGCCAATTATGCCGCCGTGACGCTGTTCCAGAAGGATGTGACCGGCTTCATCCAGGAGTTCCGCGCAGAGGAGACGGTGAATGGCCAAACCTACCTGATCAACCGCCCGCGTAACGCCAATGACGGACGCATTCGGGGCGTCGAACTGTCCTACCAGCAATTTTTCGACTTCCTGCCCGGCCTGCTGAACGGTCTGGGTTTTCAGGGCAACTATACCTTCGTCGACAGCAAGCTGCAGGTGCAGGGCCGTACCGACCGGGTGCCTGCCGACCAGCTTTCACGCCATGCCTTCAACCTGACGGGCATCTACGAAAAAGGACCGGTATCCTTGCAAGCCTCCTATAACTGGCGGTCGCGCAGCGTGCAGTCCAATTCGGCCGACGCTGCCGGGCGGCGGCTCTGGATCGCACCGCAATCCTCGTTCGACCTGTCTGCATCCTACAACCTGACCAGCTATCTGACGTTGAAGTTCGACATGGTGAACATCGAGCGGGCCTATCTGCGCCAATATTATGACACGCCCGCCATGCCGGCCCAGTCCAATCAGCTCGATCGCACCTATCAACTGGGTCTGCGCCTCTCCCTCTGACCGTCTCCCTCCCCCGGAGCCTGGCCTGGCGCCGCCCCTTCCATGAAGCGGGCGGCGTCATTTTTCTGGGGCGGGTCAGGCCGTCAGGGCCGGACGCCCGCCTGATCGATTACCTGCCGGGCCGGGACGGGCCAATCGCGATCGGGCACCAGATTGTTGTCGCGGGCCACATTGCCGATCTCCTCCAGCCAGCGACCGCCGGTGCTGTTGGAGATATGCCAGTTGCCTGTCGCGATATTGTCCGTCGAAATGCGGCGGCGATACATTTTCCCTGCCGTGTTGATGTTCAGCCATTTGCCCTGGGTTTCGACGACATTGCCCTCGACCCGGAAATGCTTGGACCCTTCATCCAGATAAATGCCGATCCGATTGTTGATGTCGAAGATATGATTGGCGCGGATCACCGCGCCGGGATTGGCCGACAGGTTGTAGATGGCACCGCCGTCCATGAACCAGGTCTTGACCCCATGGATGCGGTTACCTTCCACCAGCGTGTCGCGCAGCGTGGTGGGGGTCGCATATTTCCGGTTATGGACATAGCCGTGCTGTTTTTCGTCATAATTGGGATTGCCGCCCGCATCGTTATAGCCCCATCCCCAGCCCATAGCGATGCCGTCATAGGGCGCGTCCGACACGTCGTTATGCGCGATCCGCGCGCCTGATATGTAGGTGGTGAGGATGGCGGCATTGTCCTTGTAATCCTGGCTGACGGTGGCGACGACATTATCCTCGATCACCAGATCGCGATTGATGAGGGCGGGTGCGTCGGGGTGATGCGCCTCCACCCGGATGCCGCCCGCCATGATCGCGCCGCCCGACAGGACGGTGAAGCGGTTGCGCGTCACACGGATATCCTGCGTGGCAAGGCCCACGCCGGTCAGATGGGCATTGGCGTCGTTGCCGATGCCCAGCGCCACCTGTCCAAGTTGCGAAAAATGGTTGCCGGTGAAACGAATGTCGCGCGCGGCGGAAACCTGGACGGCGGCGGGCATCTGGTTCCATTTCTGGCGCATCGATTCAAATTCGACGCAACCCCAGCCGCAACTGGTCCACGCGTCCTTGGGACGTATCGGCGTGGTCTCCAGCAGGAAGGACCCGCTCTGCTGATTGGCATAGCCGGTGGGCCGCGAAGGGCCGAGCCATGAGGTGTAGGAGAAGCGCAGTCCCTCAAACCGCAGCCGCTCGACAGGCTGGTCGGTCGTGCCGCTGATCGACACCAACGCTTCCAGCATGGGGAGCATGACCCGGCGTTGGGCGATATCCTCGTCCAGTCCCATGCGCAGATAGAGCTTGCCCGCCTGCGGATCGAGGAACCACTGATAGGGTCGCGCATGCCAGTCGTTGGTTCGGTCGATAAATTCCAGAGCATTGACCAGAAACAGGCGTGAATCGTCTGGAAATATTGGCTTGGTTACGGTATCATAGCCCCAGCTATTATTGTCCCAGGCCGGTTGCTGCATGGTCACGCGGTTGCCCGCGATCGCCTTTACCGGGGACCGGCGATCGGTGAAGAAGCCGGTCGCTTCCAGCTCCAGCCGGTCGGGACGGCGGATGCCGGACAGCCAGGCGAGGTCGGGATTGACGATATCGAAGCCGTCAGGTCCAAAGCGCAGGTCGGTGGCGCGGATCTCGATCCAGGGACGTTCGGCCAGCGTATCGTCAACCCATAGCTGGCGAGCGTCGATGCCGCGCGGCACGTCGGCGACATAGATGCGCCTTTCCTCATCATAGAGCTTGAAGCCGCTAACCGGCTGGCCGCCCGACAGCATGGGGCTGGCACCCTCCGCCGCGCGCCACGTCACCTGATGCCCGTTCCGTCCACCATCGGCGCGCCGGAAGATCAGCGGCCGTTCCAGCCGATAGGCGCCGTCGGCCAATATGACGGTGAAGTCCGCCCTGGCATTGCGCGTGCGAACCAGCGCCTGCGCGCGAGCGAGCGAGCGCACCGGTCGCGCGGCCGTGCCGGGATTGGCGTCGTCACCGGCAGGCGCGACATGCACTTCGACCGCCGCTGCCGTCCGCGCGACAGTCGGCGCGGCCAACGCCCAGCCCGCCAGCGCCACCACGCGCAGCATGATTCTGCCCAACCCCATATCATCCTCTCCCTCGCCCGCTGCCCAAGATCGGCCGGGCATGCTTATCGCCGTCAGTTGACCCAGCCGCCATCGATCACGTTGATCGTGCCTGTGGTAAAGGCGGATTCGTCCGATGCCAGATAGAGCGCGAGCGCGGCCAGTTCCTCGACATGGCCGAACCGTCCCATCGCCTGACGCGCGGTAAATTCAGCATAGGACTTGTCGAAATCGCCCGTGTCGTGCAGCCGTTGGAGCAGCGAAGGGGTTTCGACAGTGCCGGGGCATATCGCATTGCACCGGATGCCCTGCGTCACGAAATCGACCGCCACCGACTTGGTGAGCCCGATCACCGCCGCCTTGGTCGCGCCGTAGGCGAAGCGATTGGGCACCGCCTTGATGCTGGAACAGACCGACGACATGTTGATGATCGACCCGCCACCATGCGCGATCATCGCGGGCAGGACGGCGCGGATCATGCGATATTGGGCGGTGACGTTGAGCGCCTGGGAAAAGTCCCAGGCCTGATCGTCGCAGTCCAATATCGTACCCGCATGGACATAGCCCGCGCAGTTGAACAGGATGTCGAGGTCGGGATGATCGGCGGCGGTCGCGCTGACCGCCGACGCGTCCGTAACGTCCAGCACGCGCGTCACGGCACCGGCCGCCGCCAACCCCTCCAGCGTCTCTTCGCGTACATCGGTTGCGATGACGCGCGCGCCTTCGCGCAGAAAGGCTTCGACCGTCGCGCGGCCAATCCCCTGACCAGCGGCGGTCACAAGCGCGGTCTTTCCCGCAAGGCGTCCCAAGACCATCGTCTCAGGCCGCGGCGATGAAGCGCTGGCGCTGCTCGCCCAGCTTTTCGATGCCATCACCCACACGACATAATTTCATTCCGCACTTCCTTTCGGCAGGATCAATCGGCATGGACAGCCATCATTCATGTTGTATGATGTCGTATGTTTTAAACGGTCGCAAGCGCCGATTGAGCGGAGAGGATAAGAATGGCGCAAGAGCGAGATCCACAGGACGAAGGCAGCGTGAGCGAAGACGGGGCGATGCTGTCGCGGCGCCATGCGTTGGCAGGGCTGGCACTGGTGGCGGGATCGCCCGCGCTGGCCGCCAGCGGCCTGTCCAGCGGCGCAATCGAGGATGTGAAGCGGCATGGCGCGCGCGGCGATGGCAAGGCGATCGACAGTCCGGCCATCAACCGCGCGATCGATGCGGCCGCCCGGCGCGGCGGCGGGATCGTCTTCGTACCGCCCGGTCGGTATCTCTGCTTTTCCATCCGGCTGCGCGACCATGTGACGCTGTACCTGTCCGCCGGATCGACGATCGTCGCGGCGGACCCGGACAGCCACGGCGCCCGCTATGACGCGCCCGAAAATTATCTGGAGGAACAGTTTCAGGATTTCGGCATCACCCATGTCCACAACAGCCTGATCTACGCCGATGGCGCGCGCGACATCGCGATCATGGGCGAAGGGATGCTGCACGGCGTCGGACTGGATCGCGAAGGCCCCGGCGATCGCTGGCATGCGCGGGCTATATGGCAATCGGCAGCAGCGGTCGGCATCTCGCCCCGCGATCTCGCGCTGCGCGACCCCAGGGAAGCCGCGCAGATCGGGCGCGCGAACAAGACTATCGGCCTGATGAACTGCCGCAACGTCCGCCTGGTAGGCTTCACCATCCTGCAGGGCGGGCATTTCGGCATAATCGCCCATGGCTGCACCAACATGGCCATCGACCGTCTGGTGATCGACACCGACCGCGACGGCATCGACATCGATTGCTGCCGCGACGTCCGCGTGACCGGCTGCGTCGTGAACGCGCCAAAGGACGATGCGATCGTCCTCAAGAGCAGCTATGCGCTCGGCCGCGCCGTCATGTGTGAGGACATATTGATTACCGGCTGCAAGACCAGCGGCTATGCCATGGGCACGCTGCTCGATGGCAGTTACCGCCCGTCCGACTATCTCTCGCCCGACGGTCTGGGACCATTGGGGCGGATCAAGATGGGGACGGAGACTAATGGCGGCTTTCGCAATGTGCAGATCACCGACTGCCTGTGCCGCAACAGCCGTGGCCTGTTGATCGGGATCGTCGATGGCGGCACGATGGAGGATGTCAGCATTTCCGGCATCAGCCTGCGCGATCCGGTGAACCATCCGCTGGCGGTCCATCATGGCGCGCGGATGCGGGCACCGCGCGGGACGCCCGTCGGCCGCATCCGTCGCATCCGGTTCGACCAGATCAGCATATCGGGCGCGCGCATGGCCTTTCCCTGCGCGGTGGAGGGGATTGCCGATGCGCCGGTCGAGGATATCGCCTTTTCCGACATCTCGGTCGTGGCGACGGGCGGCGGGACGGCGCAGGATGCCGCGCGCAATCCCGAATATCGGCGCGAAACCAGCCTGGAGATATCCTATCTGAAAACCCTGCCTGCCCACGGCTTCTACGCCCGCCACGCCAAGGAGCTGACATTGCGCGACTGCAGCTTTCTGGTCGAGACGCCCGATGCCCGGCCGACCGTAGCGCTGCGCCATGTCGATCACGCCCTGATTACGGGCATCATCGCCCCCAACCCAACCGCTGCCATGGTGTCGCAGGTGGACAGCCGCGATATCGTCGTGCGGGACGCAAGGCGCGTCGCATGAGCGACGACGGCAGCGACATGCAGATTCTCGATTCCCACCAGCATTTCTGGCGGATCGATGCGCCGGGGCACCAATGGCCCGATACTGACTGGCCGACGCTGTACCGGGACTTCCTGCCCGCCGACCTGCGGGACGCAGCGGCCCCCCTCCCCTTGGCCGGGACGATATTGGTCCAGTCGCAGCCGGATGATCGCGATACCGACTGGATGCTGGATCTGGCCGCAAAAGACCCCATGATTCTAGGCGTCGTCGGCTGGGTCGGGCTGGACCGGGCCGATGCGCCGGACCGGATCGGTGCCCTGGCAGCGCGCAACAAGATGGTCGGTCTGCGTCCGATGCTACAGGGAATCGACGATCCGGACTGGATATTGTCCGATGCCGTCGCGCCCGCTCTGCAGGCGATGGTGAATCATCGTCTGCGGCTTGACGCCCTGATCGAGCCGCGCCACCTGCCCATTATCGCCCGGCTGGCCGACCGCTGGCCGACCCTGCCGATCGTCATCGACCATGGCGCCAAGCCCGACGCCGCGCACGGCGCAATCGACCCGTGGCGCGACGATCTGGCGGCACTGGCCGACTGGCCGCATATCTGGTGCAAGCTGTCCGGCCTGCGCACCCAGCAGGCGCCGGACCAGTCCGCCGATGCCCTTGCCCCCTATGTCCGCCATATCCTGACCAGTTTCGGTGATCGGACGATGTGGGGCAGCGACTGGCCGGTCCTGCTGCACGCGGGGGACAGCTATGCCGATGGGGTACGCGATACGCTCCGGCTGTGCGGGCCGCTGTCGATTGAGGAGCGCGCCCGCCTGTTCCGTGGCGCTGCCCACGCCTTTTACGGCCTAACGGAGAAAATGGCATGATATCCGGCATCGGCCCATTGGGCTTCGGCGCGGCAGCGATCGGCAACCTCTTCCGCGCCATATCGGATGACGAGGCGCAAGCGACAATCGCGGCGGCATGGACGGCGGGCCTGCGCTATTTCGACACCGCACCCCATTATGGCTTCGGCCTAAGCGAGAAGCGGCTCGGCGAAGCGCTGGCTCTCCTCGACCCCCGTGGCGAGGCAATCATCTCCACCAAGGTCGGACGGCGGCTGGACCCCTTTCCCGAAGCCGACCTGCATGCGGTGCGGCAAGGCTTTCTGTCACCCGAACCCTTTGAAAGCCGATTTGACTACAGCCATGACGCGGTGATGCGATCCCACGAGCAGAGCCTGAAGCGCCTGAAGCGCGAGCGGATCGACATTCTCTATGCCCATGATATCGGCCGCCTCGCCCATGGCGCGGATCATCCCGCGCAGATGCGCGCCTTTCTGGACGGCGGTTTTCGCGCGATGCGGCGGTTGCGCGACGAAGGCGCGGTGCGGGCGATCGGCATCGGCGTCAATGAAGTGGCGGTGTGCGAGGAGATGCTGACCCATGCCGATATCGACATCCTGCTGCTGGCAGGGCGCTACACGCTGCTACAGCAGGAGCCGCTGGATCGGCTGTTCCCGCTCTGCGTAGAACGAGGGGTTCAGGTGGTGATCGGCGGCCCTTATAATTCGGGCATATTGGCGCGTAGCGCAGGGCGGGATGGGGAAGCCGGTCAGGCCCATTATGAATATGGCGCTCCGCCGCCTGCGATCGTCGATCGAGTGCAGCGACTGGATGCTCTGTGCGCCAGCCATGGCGTGCCGCTGGGTCGCGCGGCCCTGCACTTCCCGCTCAGACACCCCGTCGTCGGCACGGTGGTCGCGGGCTTTGCGGGCAAGGACGAGGTGGATGCGGCCATCGCGCATCTGGCCGAACCCGTGCCTGGCAGTCTGTGGGCCGCGATGCGCGACGCGGGGCTAATCGATCCGCGCGCGCCCGTCTAGGTCCGATCAGGCCTCGCCCATTTCCCGGCGGATGGCGGCGCCATGCTGATCGACATGCGGGGCGCCGCGACCGTTGCGCGCCCGCAGCCCGTCGAAGCGCAGCGGTGAGCGCGTGGTCATCAATGTGTCGCCGTCCCGCCCGATGGGTTGCAGCATCTCCAGCCGGCGGAAGGCTTCGTCCGCCATCAGTTGTGGCCAGTCCAGCACCGGCGCGCACCAGATGTCGCGCGCTCGCAGCGTCGCAAGCCAGCTTTCGCTATCCTCCTGCGCGATGCGATCGGCCAGGAGCTGACGCAGCCGATCGCGGTCGCGAAAGGCGTCCCCCGCGAGCGGGATAGCGAACGCCTCCTCCAATCGAGGCAAAGGCGTCATCGCCAGCGCCAGCCAACCGTCGCGCGTGCGATAGACCCCATAGGGCGCGGCGAGATAGGCATGGGCGTTGCGCACCTGCGCCCGCCGGGGCAGGCGTCCGCCATCGTTGAGATGGGTGGTCAGCACCTCGAACTGGAAATCGATCATCGCTTCCAGCAGGCTGGTTTCGACATGGGCGCCCTGTCCCCTGATGCTCCGGCGAACCAGCGCAGCCAATAGGCCTTCGGTGAGCAGATGACCGGCGAGCATGTCGGCGACCGACAGGCCGAAGGGCACCGGCCCGTCGTCGGCGCTGCCGCTCAGCCACATCGCGCCCGACAGGGCCTGCGCCAACAGATCCTGTCCCGGCCATCCGGCCCATGGTCCATCCTCGCCATAGCCCGATATGGTGCCGACGACGAGGCGGGGGTTTCGCGCACCCAGCGCCTTTGGCCCGATGCCCAGCCGGTCCGCGACGCCGGGCCGGAAATTCTGGATCACGACATCGGCGCGATCGGCCAGCCGGAACAGCGTTTCGCGGTCGGCCTCCATCCGATAGTCGAGCGCGATCCCCTCCTTGTTGCGGTTGATTGCGTGGAACAGGGTCGAATCGCCGCCGATATCGGTATCGGTCAGGTAAAGGCTGCGGCAGATATCGCCCGCGCCCGGTCGCTCCACCTTGATGACCCGCGCGCCCAGATCCGCGAGACGCAGGGCGGCGGACGGTCCCGACAGAAATTGCGCCATGTCGAGCACCAGCAAGCCGTCAAGGGGCAGGTCCGGCGGCAATGGATCGGCCTCCATCAAAGGCTGGCCCGGTACAGCCGGTTCAGCGCGGCGATCGTCCCGTCCGCATCCTCGCCACCACGCAGGGCGTCATTGAGGCGATCAGATGCCTGCTGCTGAAAACCCATATAGCCCGCATGGCGCGGCCGCAGCCAGGCCCCGTCCAACGTCGCACGTGTGGCGGTGTAGAAATCCATAGTCTGGCGGTTGAGCGCCGCATCCTCCCACGCCTGCGCATGACCGGGCTGACCGCCAGATGGCGCATAGACGCGCGTCTGGATGGGACCGCTCGCGACCCACAGGGCGAAGGCGGCGGCTTCGTCCCGGTGTTCGCTATTAGCCGAAACCGCAATGCCGGTGCCGCCCAGCGCCGATCCGGCGGGACCGGCCGCACCGACGAGGGGCAGGTCGTGGAAGGCGATGCGCGTGTCGCGGAAATCCTCCAGCGCATAGCTGACATAACCGTAGATCAGCGGCGACGCCGCAATGCGGGATCGCGCCTCGCCCATCGCCTCCAGCACGGCGATCGGGTCCTGATCATAGGCCTGCGGATCGAGCAGCGCGACCAGTTGCGACAGGCGCTGATAGGCAAGCCGCGCTTCGGGTGGGAAAAGGTCCACCCCCGTCACGTCGAGGGTCAGTCCCTGAAGCCCGCACAGGGTGAAGAGCGACATCAGTGAATGGGGCGGGCGCAGGGCGAGCGCGATCCCTCCCGCCCCGGCAAGGGCCATCACCGCATCCCATGTCGTCACCGGCCCCGGCAACCTGCCCGGCACCCAGGACTGCACCTGCGTCGCCGCATCGATCGGCAGCGCCCATTGATGGTCCTTCCAGTGATAGCTGGGAAAGGAGGCGCCGACCGACCCGGCGGCGATGGCGGCCAGCGACGCGGGATCGCAGACTGTATCGAGCGCCAGCAGGCATCCGGCGTCGGCGACCTGCCCGACATGGGGATGATCGATCACGATCAGATCATATTGACGCGCCAGTTCCTCGACCGAAAATGTCTCGAAATCCTGCAGCGAGCGGCGATCCCACTGGATGTCCTGCCCGGTCTGCGCCCGCCATTCGCGCGTGGCCGCCGCCAGCGGATCATAACCGCGCGGATGGTCCCATGTCATGCCTCGCACAGATACTCTCTCCCGGCCACGAAATCTGTTGACTCACTATGGCCGTATCCATAGCCTGAACAAATATCATATTAAATGACAAATATTTTTGAGAGGGTGGTTTTTTGTCAGCGGGCAACAGCGATCGACCGATGTCCCTTCCCCTGGAAGGCGTGACGATCCTGGATTTCAGCCAGTTTCTGGCTGGACCTTCGGCAGCACTGCGGCTGGGCGATCTGGGCGCGCGGGTCATCAAGGTGGAACGGCCCGACGGCGGCGACGCCAGCCGCAATCTCTACCTTGCCGACCTGGCGTTCGATCGGGACAGCGCGTTGTTTCATGCCATCAACCGGGGCAAGCAGAGCCTGACCGCCGACCTGAAGGACGCCGACGATCTGGCGATGGTGCTGCGGTTGGTGGCGCGCGCCGATGTGCTGATCCACAATTTTCGCCCCGGCATCATGGACCGGCTGGGGCTGGGCTGGGATCAGGTCAGCGCCGTCAATCCGCGCCTCGTCTATGCCGGGGTCAGTGGTTATGGCCCGGAAGGACCATGGCGCGACCGGCCGGGGCAGGACCTGCTGGTCCAATCGCTGTCGGGCATCGCCTGGCTGACGGGGAATGGCGACGGACCGCCCATCCCCGCCGGGCTGTCCATCACCGACATGATGGCGGGCGCGCAACTGGTGCAGGGCATCCTTGCCCTGCTGGTGCGCCGGGGCGTGACTGGCGAAGGCGGGCGCGTCGATGTGAGCCTGATCGAAACCGCCATCGACCTGCAATTCGAGCATCTGGCTGTTTATCTCAATCGCGGGGGCGACATGCCCCAGCGTAGCGCGGTGGCCAATGCCAACCTCTATCCTCTCTTATTCACGACGCTCGGTTTCGGGCCCGCTCTGGGCATTTGCTGCGGCTGGCTGTATTGCGCGGACGACCGGCATCGCTGGCGTTTGTTTCACCGCATTCGGATTGATGGGCTTTTCGGGTTGAAGGGCTGGGCTCGGAGTTCTGCGGCGCTGCCGCATGGGCTACGTCGGCGCAGGCTTCAGCCGGAGAACGAGGGCGCGGAACAGGTCGGCATCCGGACAGGCGGAAGCGAAGGCAATGCGGATGCGGCTAGCACTTTCTACGACGCGCGCAGCGACCTTGAGCAGCCGCAGGCGCAAGGTGGTAAACTCCGCGCTTGCCAGAGCAGCGGTCCTGGGCATCGCCTGCTGGATGCGCCATAGCAGCCAGTATGCGGCAGTGTGCAGTATCAGGCGCATCTGATTGGCATTGGCCGAGCGGCACGAGGTTCGGTCGCTGGCGAGCTGGGACTTGTGGCGCTTGATCAGGTTCTCGGCCTGACCACGCGCGCAGTAGAGCGTGTCGTAGATGTGCTCGGCCGATCCTGTTGCCAACGAGGTGACGACATAGCGGATGTCCATGCCCAGCGTGCTGGCCTCGATCCGTGCAACGACGCGACGCTGGCACTTCCAGGTCTTTGCCCCATAGCGGGTCTCGGCATAGTTGCGCAGGACGGGACACTGACGCTGGGCGCGCTTGACCGCGCAGGCATCGGCGACCGCAACAATGGCGGGATCGGCGCGCAGCGCTGAATTGGTGGGCAGGCCGAACACGTAATCGACGCGGGCCGCATCGCAGTAGGCCATGACCTCGGGTCGACCATAGTGCCCGTCGCCGCGGATAGTGATGTGGGTATCGGGCCAATTACGGCGCAGGTGACGCACCAGGCGTCGGATGTGCCCCGCCGCCTCCTTTCCAGAAGGCGTCTTGCCTGTGCGCAGCAGCATGGCCACCGGCCTGCCGGTCGCGGTGTCGTAGATATGGATCGGTAGGAAGCAGCGCTCCCCATGATGCCCGTTCCAGAACGAGAGCTGTTGATAGCCATGCACGACGTCGCACGTGTCGTCGATATCCAGCGTGACCGCTGTCGGAGGGGCGGGATAGCTGGCGCAGTAGATGTCGATCATCGCGGCCATCATGCTGGCCAGTTCGCGCGTAGTCGGTGCATTTTCCCACCGGCTCATCGTCGGTTGGCTGGCCAGCCCCGCGCCCGATTCCGGCAGCTTGCCGAGCGCCAGGCGGAAGCCTGGATCGTCGCGCAGAGCATCGAGATCATCGGCATCCTCATAGCCGCACGCAATCGCGAACACACGGGCACGCAGAATGTCATCCAGGCGATGGATCACCCGCGCTGGATCGCGCGGATCGGCAATACAAGCCGCCAGGCGCTGGCAAATCCCCATCGCGCGCTCGGCCTGTGCAAGCAGTAGAACACCGCCATCCGAGGTAAGCCGGCCACCGTCGAACGCAGCTGTGATTTTCTTGCGGCCGACTGCTGGGAATCCAAATGAGCTTGCGATATCATCGTTCATGGCGGGTGTGGCCCGTGGCATTTTCTGCCCTGCGGCAGGTTCGGCTTAGACACCCAGTTCCTAATTCAGATCAGAGGCTTACGCCACTCCCGCCAACCCTTCAGGACACTTTTGGTGAATAAGGCGGGCTATCTGGCCGCGCCCTATGGCATCTATCGGACGGCGGACGGCCATATGGCGCTGGCCATGGCGCCGGTCGACCGGCTGGGCGCGCTGATCGACTGCGCCGATCTGACCGATTTCGCGCCAAACCGCTGGTTCGCGGATCGCGACGCGATCAAGGCGCGGCTGCGCGATCATCTCGTTGGCCAATCCACCGCCCACTGGCTGTCGCGGCTCGAACCTGCCGGCATCTGGGCCGCGCCGGTGCTGGACTGGCCAACGCTGATCGCCGACCCCGGCTTTGCCGCGCTGGACGCGGTGCAGTCCGTCACGTCGCCTGATGGCGCGTCCCTGTCGCTGACCCGCTGCCCCATTCGCATCGATGGCCGGATCATCAAGAACGAACGCGCGGCGCCCCGACTGGGCGCCGACAGCCAGGCCATCCAGTCAGACATCACAGGTGCCGCATGATCGTGGAACAGTATTTCGAGGACTATGATATCGGGTCGGAACGCCGGAGCTTCGGCCGCACGATCACCGAAACCGATTTCGTCGTCCATGCTGGCCATACCGGCGATTTCTTCCCGCACCATATGGATGCCCACTGGTGCGCGACACAGGATATCGGCCAGCGGATCGCCCATGGCACGATGATCTTCAGCATCGGCATCGGCCTGACCGCCACGGTCATCAACCCCCATGCCATGTCCTATGGCTATGACCGGCTGCGCTTCATCCGCCCGGTCCATATCGGCGACACGATCCACACGATCACCCGCATCGCCGACAAGCGCGACCACGCCAAGCGGATCGACCATGGCGTCGTCACCGAAGCGGTCGACATCCGCAACCAGCGCGACGAAACCGTGCTGGCGTGCGAGCATCTGTATCTGGTCCTGCGGCGCGACGCGGCCGCCTGAAACCATGATATTGCGGAGCCGTCATGTCCTGCGCGCGCTGTCGCTGGTCGTCCTGCTGATCGCGGGCGCATCGCTCATCGCGGTGCGGCAGACGGTGCAGGCGGGCCGCCCCGCCTCCCCCCCTGTGCAGGTCGGCGGGGACCGGTACGGCCTGTCCACCGTGGGCCTCAGCTATCCATTCGCCGCCGCCATCGCCAAGGGATTCAGCAACGCCGCCGCGCGCGCGGGCGCTATGGCGGTCGTGCTTGACGCCAAGGGCGACGTACAAAAGCAGGCCAATGATATTGACGACCTGATCGCCCAGCGCGCCAAAGGCATCGCGATCATGCCGATCGATTCCGTAGTGGCGCAGGGCTGGGTCGACCGCATCGGGCGGCAGGCGATTCCGGTCGTGTCGGTCGCAGCACTGATCGGCGATCCGCGCAAACGATCGGTGCGCGACGTCTATCCGGGGCTGACCGCGCTGGTATCGCAGGACGAGGTGACGGCGGGCGAAGCGGCCGGCCAGCTCGCCGCGCGCCTGCTGCCGACCGGCCGACCGGCACGGATAGCGGTAATCGAGGGCGCCGCCGGTTTCCCGGAAGTCGAACAAAGGGCGCGCGGGTTCCGGCAGGCGCTGGACAAGGCGGGCATCCTCTATCGCATTATGGCCTCTCAACCCGGCAACTGGTCGTCGCAGGGGGGCGAGGCGGCCTGCCAGAATATCCTGACCGCCCAACCCCGGATCGACCTGATCTTCAATGAGGCCGACGACATGGTGATCGGATGCGCCCGCGCGGTGCGCGCCGCCGGGTCGAAGGCGCGGCTCATCGGGGTCGGCGGATCGCGGCTGGCGATCGCGTCGATCAAGGCCGGGGCCGTGGACGGCACCGTCTGTTTCAAGCCAGAAGCGTTGGGCGCGCTTGCCTTCGCCGCGCTGCATCGCGCCGCCAACGGCGCAAAGGCAGGAGGCGACCGTTTTCTGACCTATCCCATCCCCGCCGTCACCCGCGCCAATGTCGATGCGTGTGTCGGCCAATGGTGATGCCCATCCTGACCCTGCAGGGGCTGGCCAAGACCTACCCCAACGGCACCGCCGCGCTGAAGGGCGTCGACATGACCGTCGCGCCGGGCACGGTCCATGGCCTGCTGGGCGCCAACGGCGCGGGCAAGTCGACGCTGATCAAAATATTGGCGGGCGCCCTGCAACCCAGCGACGGCCGGATGGAATGGCAGGGCGCGCCCGTCACGTGGACCGGCCCCGCCGCACCCAGGGCGGCGGGCATCGCCACCATCTACCAGCATGTACCGCTGGTCCCGACCCTGTCCGCGATCGAGAATATCCAGCTCGACCGTTCCGGCCTGTGGCGTCGCGATCTGGTCGCGCGGGATCATGTGCAGGCCATCGTCGACGATCTGGGCAACCCCTTTCCGCTTGATGGGCTGGTCGCCGACCTGCCGATCGGCAAGCGGCAGATGGTCGCCATCGTTCAGGCGCTGGCGGCCGATGCGCAACTCATCATCATGGACGAGCCGACCGCTTCGCTCGCAGGCCATGAGCGCGACAATGTCTATGCCACCATTCGCCGGTTGAAGGCAGAGGGCCGGACGGTGCTGTTCATTTCCCACTTCATCGACGAGATCATCGCCCTGACCGATTGCGTCACGGTCCTGCGCGACGGTCGGGCGGTCCTGAACGCGCCGACCGCGCAGCTCAGTGAAAAGGCCGTGGCCGACGCCATTGCCGGGCGCGCGGTGCAGGCCCTGCAGCGCGACGGCCATAAGCGCGCCTTCGGCGACGCCATATTGGAGGTGCGCGATCTGGCCGCGCCGGGGCGGCTGGCTCCCACCAGCTTCATGTTGCGCGCAGGCGAGATTATCGGCTTGGCGGGCCTGCTGGGATCGGGACGCAGCGAATTGCTGCATGCCATTTTCGGCGCTGATCGCGATGCCACCGGCACGGTGCTGGTCGACAAACAATCCGTCCTGCATCGCACCGACGAGGCAGTCGCTGCCGGATTGGCGCTGGTGCCGGAGGATCGGGCGAAACAGGGCTATGTCCCGTTGCTGTCGCTGGCCGACAATATCGCGCTGGCCGACCCCGGCGGGTTCATAAAGCCATCGCGCGACGAACGCGCACACGCCGCCGAAGCGGTCGCGCAACTGGCGATCCGGGCGAAGGATATAGACGCCCTGCCGACCGATCTGTCAGGCGGCAACGCGCAGAAGGTGGTGATCGCCAAATGGCTGAAGCCGCGCACGCGTGTGTTGATGCTGGACGAGCCGACCGCCGGGATCGACATCGGCGCGCGCACCGACATATTGCGGCTGATCCGTTCACTGGCCGACGACGGCCTCCCGGTCTTGCTGGTTTCGTCCGAATTTGCCGAGCTGATCGCTATCTGCGACCGCATATTGGTGATGCGCGACGGCCATGTGGTCGCCGACGTCGATCCTGACCGCGTGGACGAAGCCGACCTCCTCCTCATCGCCGGCGGCGGACGTCGGCCCGATCCTGTTCAGGGAGTTGCCCCATGACCGCCCCTACCGACTGGCGTCGCATCTTCGGATTGCGCGAAGCCGGCGTCTATTATGCGTTGGCGCTGCTGATCGCGGTGTTGGCCGCGATCGCCGCCAACCGCGGCCTGCCCGCCTATATCAGCGGCCAGAATCTGGGCAATATCGCCTATCAGGCTGCGCTGGTCGGCATCATGGGTGTTGCCATGACGGTGATGCTGATCACCGGCGCCTTTGACTTGTCGGTGGCGTCAGTGGCGGCATTGGCGGCGGCGGTGCTGGTTGCGTTGGCGGGTCAGATCGGCTTCGTACCCGCCGCCGTCGCCGCGCTCTGCACCGCCGCCGCGATCGGGCTGCTCAATGGCGCGATCGTCCAGTTCGTCGGCATTAACGCCTTCATCGTCACGCTGGGCACGCTGACCGCCGTGCGGGGGCTGGTGTTAATCCTGACCGACGGGCGATCGCTGATGGTCGAGCAGCCGCAGGTGCTGGCGCAGATGCTGGCGTTTGAGAGTACGCGCATCGCCGCCTTCTGGCCGATGCTGATCCTTGCAGGAGTGCTTCTCGCGCTCGGCGCATGGCGGCGGCACGGGCCGACGGTGCTGGGCGGCGCGGCGCTGGGCGCGGTGGCTTTGGCGGCCGGTCCCGGCCTCAGCCTCGCCGCGCCAGTCCTCTATCTGGCACTGTTCACCTGTCTGATCGGCTTCGTGCTGCGCTTCACCGTCATGGGCCGCCGCATCTATGCGGTGGGCGGCAATGCGGAGGCGGCCCGGCTGTCGGGCATAAATGTCGACGCCTACCGCATCGGCGCTTTCGTTCTGTCCAGCGCCGCCGCGGGCTTTGCGGGGATATTGTTCGGCTGCCGTCTGGGAGCGATCAACCCGACCGCGCTGCAGGGGACGGAACTGACGGTGATCGCCGCCGCGATCCTGGGTGGCACATCGCTGCTGGGGGGCGCTGGCAGCGTGTTGAAGACCGTGGTCGGCGCTTTCCTGCTTTTCACCCTGACCAACGGGTTCAACATCCTCAACCTGGGCGCCAACTATCAGGGGCTTATCGAAGGCATCGTCGTGATCACGGCGGCGGCGATCTACACGGTGGGCGCGGGCCGGGCGCGGCGTCCGGCAAAAGCCGACACCTCCCCACCCCCTTCCGCACAGGGAGCAGCGGCATGACCCCCCCCACGCTGCGCGTCGCCGTCCGGCGGTTCGGGCCGTTCGAGAGCGCCATCATCAAACAATTTGCCGACTTCCTGGCGGTCACAGGCATCGATGCGTCGATCGAGGCGGTGCCGATGGACCTCAATCCGCTGCATGAGAGCATCATCGGCCAGCGCGGCCTTGCCAGCGGCGCGTGGGACATCGCCTTCATGGCGACCGACTGGCTGGCCGAAGCGCAAGCGGCGGGTCTGCTGGAGGATCTGGCGCCGCACATGACACGCGCGCCAGTGCCGGACTTTCCGCAGGCCTGGAGTCCGTCGCTAACGGGCATGCAGCGCTTTGCCGGCGGCTATTGGGGGATGCCCTATCATGACGGACCGGAATGCCTGATCTACCGCCGCGACCTGCTGGACGCCGCCGGGCTGGACGTGCCCCGGACATGGGATGATTATCATGCGGCGGCGCGAGCGCTGCACCGGCCGCAGGACGATCTGTACGGAACCGTGCTGGCGTTGTTTCCCGATGGGCATAACGGCTTCTACGATTTCTGCATCCACATCTGGTCGCGGGGCGGCGAGCCGTTCGACGCGGCCGGACGCCCGGATTTCACCAGCGGCCCGGCCCATGCGGCGCTTGATTATCTGCGCGCGCTGGCGGCCGATGACGGGGCGATCGCGCCCGATGCGCGGACGCTGGACAGCGTCGCGTCGGGCATGTTGTTCGCGCAGGGCAAGGTTGCCCTGATGGCCAACTGGTTCGGTTTCGCCGCCTATGCCGACACGGCCGACGACAGCCGGGTGCGCGGGCTGGTGGATGTCGCTCCCCTGCCCGCTGGCCCGTCCGGCCAGAGCGTATCGCTCAACGTCTTCTGGGTGCTGGGCATCGGTTCGGGGTCGCGGCACAAGGCGCTGGCCTGGGATTTCCTGCGCCATTGCGCCAGCGCGCCGATGGACCGGATCACGGCGATGGAAGGCGCTATCGGCGTGCGCCGGTCGACCTGGAGCGATCCGGACATCAACGCCATGATCCCCTATTACCACCGGCTCGACTGGCTGCACGATCATGCCCGCCAGATGCCTTTGACGCCGCATCTGGCGGCGATATCGCAGATCGTCGATGACATGCTGGGCCAGGCGATGACCAGTAACGCGCCGACTGCGCAGTTGCTGGCGCAGGCACAGACGCGCGCAGAGCAGATCGTATGAGCGCCCTGCAGCAACATTGGCCGATGCCGACGGCGCCCCGGCCCATCGTCATCATCGGTGCAGGCGGGATCGTGCGCGACGCGCATCTGCCAGCCTATCGCAAGGCGGGGTTCGTCGTCGCGGGCCTGTTCGATACCGATCGACACCGGGCGCAGGAACTGGCTGATGCGTGGAATGTGCCGATCGTCTTTGGATCGCTGGAGGAAGCGGCGGCGGCGGATGCCATATTCGACGTGGCTGCGCCGCCGGTCGCGCATCGGGCTATCCTGTCCGCCCTGCCCGAAGGCGCAAGCATATTGTTGCAGAAGCCGATGGGGCTGGACCTGGCCGAAGCAACCGCGATCCGGCAGCTATGCCGGGACCGACGGCTGATCGCCGCCGTCAATTTCCAGCTTCGCTATGCACCGATGATGCTGGCGGTCGCCGATGCGATCACGCGCGGCGATCTGGGCGAACTGGTCGAGATTGAGGTCCATATCAACCTCGTCACGCCATGGCATCTGTTCCCCCATCTCAATGCCAATCCGCGCGTGGAAATCGTGTCGCATTCGATCCATTATCTGGATGCGATACGTGCGCTGGCGGGCAATCCCCTGGCAGTGATGGCACGCAGCTACGGCCATCCGTCCAGCCCGCTGGCGGACACGCGCACCAGCGCGATACTGGACTATGGCAGTGCGCTGCGCGCGGTCCTGTCGATCAATCATCATCATGATTTTGGCCGTCGTTTCCAGGACGCGGCCTTCCGCATCGAAGGGACGCAGGGCGCGGCGATGATCAAGCTCGGCCTGTTGCTCGACTATCCCACCGGCGAGGCAGATGAATTATGGACTGCCCCGCGTGGCGGACCATGGGAACAACATTCGCTGGACGGCGGCTGGTTTCCCGACGCGTTCATCGGCCCGATGGCCAATCTCCAGCGCTTTACCGCGGGGGAGGATGACCGCCTCGCCACCCATGTCGAGGATGCCTGGCACAGCATGGCGCTGGTCGAGGCCTGTTATCAATCCAACACCCGCCCCGGCACGCCTGTGCCCGGATATTAGGAGAGCCAAATCGTGATCGACCTGTCGGGCAAGACCGCCCTCGTCACCGCCGCCGCCCATGGCATAGGCCGTGCTTCCGTCCTGGCGCTGGCGCAAGCGGGCGCGCATGTCATCGCCACCGATATCGACGAAGACGCTCTGGAAGGACTGAGCGGTGCGTCGGTGGAAACGGCGCGGCTGGACGTGCTGGACCCGGCCGCCATCGACGGCATGGCCGACCGGATGGCCCGCGCGGACATCCTGTTCAACTGCGCGGGCGTAGTCCATAGCGGGACGCTGCTGGAAGCCTCCGACGACGATCTCGACTTTGCCTATGCCCTGAACATCAAGGCGATGACCCGGATGATCCGCGCTTGCCTGCCCGGCATGATCGATCGGCGCGAAGGCGCCATCATCAACATGGCCTCGGTCGCTTCCAGCGTGAAGGGCGTGCCCAATCGCTTCGTCTATGGCGTGACCAAAGCAGCGGTAATCGGCCTGACCAAGGCAGTGGCCGCCGATTATGTGGGAATGGGCGTTCGCTGCAACGCCATCTGTCCCGGTACGGTCGACACGCCTTCGCTTAACGCGCGGCTGGCGGCGCAGGGGGATTATGAGGAAACCCGTGCCGCCTTCGTCGCGCGGCAGCCGATTGGACGGCTGGGTCAGGCAGAGGAAATCGCCGATCTGGTCGTCTATCTGGCGGGCGCAACCTATACTACGGGACAGATTCACAATATCGACGGCGGCTGGTCGATATGATGGATGTACAGGTTTACAACATGTTTATATGTTTGTAGCCTGCTCACCACGAAGTCGGCTGTCACCCCATGGGGTCGGCGCACATGCTGGATGGATAGCGCCATGCCCCAGAACAGGATTTTCCCGGCAACGGGCCATTCGCTCAATCGCCGCGCTGCTGGGGCTGGGAGCGGGCGGCGTGGCGATCGCCGCCGCTCCCGCACTCGCTGCGCAACCGCAACCACTCGCCATACTCGATTATGCGCGTTTCGGGCATCATGTCGATCGGTTCAATGCGCAGGATCCGGAACGCCCGTTCAACCTGATCCCCAACAGCGGGGCATGGGAATGGATGATGCGCAACGTCCCGGCCTTCGAATGTCCCGACCCCCAGGTTGAGGAAATCTACTGGTTCCGCTGGTGGAGCTATCGCAAGGCGCTGGTCCGCACGCCCGAGGGCATAAACGCCACGGAATTCTATCATCGCGCACCGGTCAGCAGCGCCGTCGGCCATCATGTGATGGAAGGACGATGGTTGCGCGACCCAAGCTGGGTCGACAACATCCTGCGCTACTGGCTGGGCGATCGTGCCGATGGGGCGGCGCCCAAGGATCTGTTCAAATATAGCGGCTGGACGATCTGGGCCGCCTGGCAGCGCTGGCTGGTCACTGGCGATACCGCCGGGATGGCCGCCATGTTCGATGCGTTCCAAATCTATTATCAGGGCTGGGAGCGGGAAAGGATGAACCCGGACGGGTCATTCTGGCAATATGACGTGCGCGACGCGATGGAGGAATCGATCAGCGGTTCGCGCACGGATCGCAATCTGCGCCCGCCGCTCAACAGCTATATGTACGGCAACGCCGTCGCGATGGCGGCGATCGCCCGGCTGACCGGACGGCCCGAACTGGAGCGCGGCTACCGCGACAAGGCCGCGACACTCAAGCATGTGGTGCAGGATAGATTGTGGGATAAGCGCGCCGATTTCTTCAAAGTGCGCTTCGTCCACCCCGGCCAGCCCGACGACGGCACGCTAAGCGATGCGCGCGAGGCGTTAGGCTTCATCCCCTGGTATTTCGACCTGCCCGACCGAGAGCGCGGCTATGAGGCGGCGTGGGCGCAGCTTCGCGATCCCCAGGGCTTCGACGCACCCTTCGGCATCACCACGGCAGAGCGGCGGCATCCGCGTTTTCGATACCGGGTCGAGGGGCGGTGCGAATGGAACGGGCCGGTCTGGCCATTCGCGACGTCGCAGACGCTGACGGCGCTCGGCAACCTGTTGAATAAGGGCGCGCAGCCGCATGTCGCCACGCGCGACTATTTCGATGCATTGCGCACCTATGCCCGCGCGACCTATCGTGACGGCAAGCCCTATATCGGCGAATATCTGGATGAGGTGACGGGCCGATATCTCCACAACGATCTGGAACGCGGCCGATATTATAACCATTCTACCTATTGCGACCTGGTGATCAACGGGCTGGTAGGCGTGCGGCCTGAAGCGGGAGAGCGGCTGGTCGTACATCCGCTGGTGCCCGACGATGCCTGGGACTGGTTCGCCCTTGACGGGGTTCCGTATCGCGGGCGCATATTGACGATCCTGTGGGACCGGGACGGCGCGCGCTATCGCAAGGGCAAGGGGCTGACCCTGCTGGTCGACGGTAAGGTGGTTGCCCGTTCGGCAAAGCTCAAGCGGCTGTCCGCCCGGATCGCATAGCCGTGACCGGTCGATCCTGACCGGCGACATTCGATCACCCGATCCAATCCAAAGAAAACCCGACCCGGCAGTTTGCCGGATCGGGTTCCAAGGGGGGAGGAGGGAAGGCGCTTACATCGTCACACGCACGCCGGCGTAGAAGCGACGCCCAAAAGGATCATAGGTGTAGCCATTGCCCGGCAGGCCTGCATACAGCACGAACGGCTGCGTATCGGTCAGGTTCTTGATGCCGAAGAACATCTGGTATTTTTCGCCCGCATTCACGCGCAACTGGACGTTCGTGTAGAAATAATGCGGGATCTTGAAATATTTGCGATCGACCGGTGTGCCATCTGCCATCAGATAGTTGGCGCGGAACGGTTCCTCCAGATAGGCGGCCGACACATATTGGCCCGTGACCGAGAAGCCGAACGACTTGGTGTCGAAGCTGATGGTGCCCGACGCCGGATCAGACGGCGTGCCAAGTTCACCCTTCAGGTTGCGCTTGGCCGCGCCCGCTGTCGGCGTGGTGTAGCTGCGCAGGAGGTGGCTGTAGCTGCCCGAGACGCTGAGCCTGCCGTTGATGCCCACATTATCAAGCGTGGTGAAATAGGACATGCTGAAGTCCAGCCCCTCGACAATGCGGACGCCGGTACCGTTGACAAGCTGCCCACGGAACTGGTCGATCGAGCCGACGCTATACGGACCGACCGGAGTGGTGCGGCGGATGATTTGGTCGCAAAACTGATCAAAACCCTGAACGTAGCAGAGGTTTGCGGTAGTGCTCACATTGTTAGCGCCGAAACCGCCCGTGATCTTCAACTTATAATAATCGCCGGTGACGGTCAGATTGCGCAGCGCATTGATCGACACCGGGTTGATGACCGCACCCAGCGTTTGGGTGATCGCATATTGCTCCTTCAGGTCGGGATTCGGCACGGTCAGGGTGGTCACCGAAGCCCCCCGATCCTGCGTGTTGAGCGAGAAGACGCCGCCATTGGCGTTGATGTTCGCGACAACCGACGCATCGCGACGGCAATTCACGCTCGTCGCGTCGGCGCTGGTGAGCGTGACGCCAAGGCACGGATCGGCCACGGTGTCGATTGTCACCTGCGCGGGGCGGAACAGCTCGCTGATCCCCGGCGCGCGGATCGCGCGGGCGTAGACGCCGCGGAACCGGATGTCGCGGACCGGCGCATATTCAAAGCCGACATTATAGCCGATGAAAGTGCGGGTAAGCTGCGAATATTTGGACGCGCGCGCCGCACCGCGCGCCGTCAGATTGTGAAAGAAGGGGATATTGGCGAGCAACGGCACCTGCAATTCACCATAGGCTTCCTTGATGGTGATCGCCCCGGCGGTGTTGGTCTGCTGCGCATAGCCGTTGCGCCCGGCATTGGCGATCGGATCGAAAATCTCGCTGCTGGTTTCGCGCCGATGTTCGATGCCCGCAGCGATCTGGACGGGACCGGCGGGCCATAGCTGGAACAGCGGACCGTTGATGTTGGCCGAAAAGTCCGACAGCGTCTGGCGTGAATCGCGCAGCACCGTACCGCGAGTATAGGCAATTGCGTCAGAAGAAAGGCGGCCTTCTCCGAAAATATTGGCGGGTACGCAGCCCGCCGCGCGGGCGACGGCGCTGGCGCAGATGACCTCCGATACATCGCCGTCGCGGTCAAAATCGTTGATGTCACGGACGGCCTCCAGCGCCTGCGCGTAGCGATCGGCGTTGACGACGCCGCTGCCATTCTGGTTCGCGCGTGCAACACCATAGGAATACCAGGCCTCATACCGCCAGTCCGAGCCAAGATCACCCTCGGCCCCTACGGTCACCTGATAGGTTTCGCGTTCCTGACGGGAAGTGAAGCCGCCATAGTCGCTCAATCGCTTGCTGAAGCTGATGTCGCGCAGGCCATCGCGGTTGGTATCGGTTGCGGCATTGAAGATCGCATCGGGCACGAATGCGTTACGCACCTTGCTAGTGGTCCCGGCCTGCGACGTGATGTAGGATTCGATATTGTAGACGCCGCCATTGCCAAACACGCCTAGCCCACCGCCCGACACCAGCCCCAATGGGTTCAGATAGGCGGTGGTGGTGGTGCGGGCATAGGTGCCCTGCGCAAACAGATTGATATTATCGTTCAACTCGTAATTGATCCGCGCAGCGGAATTCAACCTCTGGAGCGGATTGGCGAGCGCACCGAAGGGCGCGCCGTTAAAGGTTTCACTGGCCAATGGTGGGCGTGCCATACCGTCTGCGCCAACCGTGAAGTTGCGTCCGCCCGCCGTGAACAGGCCTGCAGGGGTCGTCTGCGAATAGATTGGCACTGGCACGAACAGATTCTGCGCAGCGATGAGGTTGTTGTCATCCCGCGTCCCGCGCCGCTGAGTCGTGCCAAGGCTGGTAAAGCCGCCTGCGCTGAAGTCGCGGTTCGCGGCAGAGACGAGTTCCTGCTTCGACCAACCGACATAGAAAAGCGCGTTGCCGCGACCATCGGCGAAGTTGCGGCCCAGCGTCAGGTCGGCCTGATATTCGCCATTGTCGCCGCGTTCCGACAGGCCCGCCTGCACGTTCGCCTGCAGGCCGTTATAATCCTTCTTGAAAATGAAGTTGACGACGCCCGCCAGCGCGTCCGACCCATAGACGGCCGAAGCGCCACCGGTGAGGACCTCAATCCGGTCGACGAAGCCGGTCGGGATAAAGCCGACATCGTTGGACACCATCCGGCGACCATCAATCAGTGTAAGCGTCAGGCCCGGCCCCGCATTGCGCAAACCGATCTGCGACGATCCGGTGCCCGACCGGCTGCCGTTTGAGGAGGTGCGGCTGTTGCCGGGATTGCCGAAGGTCGGATTGAGCTGGATCGCGTCCAGCACATTGATGAAGGCTTCGCGCTTGATCGATTGCTGGTCGATCACCTGCAGCGGGCTGGGCGAGGTCAGAGTCGGGCTGCGCAGGCGGCTGCCGGTGACGACGATGTTGCGGGTCAGATCCGAATCAGACTGGTCTTCGACACGTTGCGGCAGGGCACCCCCTGCCCCTTCCGCCGTCTGCGCATAGGCGGCCCATGATTGACAACTGATGATTGCAATAGCCGCACTCGCAAAAAGATAGCTTTTGCGCATATCCATATCCCCTCCTGTACTTCAAACGGCCCTGCTCGCTCGTTTGAAACCAAGTTACAGGTTGGTTGCAATGTTGTAAATTGGTATGATGATTATTTGAGCAGTTTTCATGGCATTGTAGCGCTGGCGCCACAATAGGTTTACAAGCACTATCGGCGTCCTAGAGCGCGCGGAGTAAGATCGCTGGATCGAGCCGATCGCCGGACAGCAGCGGATTGAGAAAGCGCCCGTCGCCCAGATCGGCAATCCGCTGACGATCGAAGCCACGCCGCCATTGGGGTGGCTGGACTTGCCGCGCCGGAAGCCCCACCATTGCCTCACCGCATCCCGCCATATGACCCGCGAGCAGGGTTCCGCCCAACGCCATCGCCAGGTTTTCCCGCCGCGTCACCTACATGCCCGTCACACCTTGACCATACGCACCGCGATCCACGGCTTGCCGGGAAGGGGCAGCGTCGGCCGTGCGGGGTCGTGGACGTCATACTGGTTCTTGCGCGCCATCCTGAACACGCCATTGACCGGCGTAATCGTCATGTTCCAGCTATCGATGATATCGGCACGATAGGTTTGCAGCGCCGCTTCGCCGCGCCCCGGCAAGACCACCTGCCATTCGGTCGGCTGTTCCGATCCGAAATATTTCAGGAAATATTCGTGCTGCTTGCCGCCGATATGATAGTTCCACCATGGCTGGATCGGCTCGATCCCTGGAACCGGTCCCTCCTCCATGATGCGCCGCAAGAAAGCGAGACGCGGAGCGCTGTTGCCGACCAGTTTGCCGCCCTTGCCCAGCCAGGACGAATCGGCGTTGCGGCCCGGATCAATGGTTTCGCTGTGCCCGACATAGGTGCCGCCGATCAGCCCGAACCAGAAACGTTCGACCATTTCCTCGCCGGTCAGTTGACCCCAGCGTTCCGCCAAATTGCCTTCATAGACGACCTCATCGAAAATCACCGGCTTCAGCGTGAAGGCGCGATGCAGTTCGGCTCGCAAATCATCCAGCACCGCCGCTCCGTTCTGGATGCTGGCATGGGTGATCCATGGCTTTCGATGATCATAATAGGTGTTTATCTGATGGATCGATCGCAGCCGATCATGCGGGTCGGCCGCGACGAGTATCTGGAACAGATGGTCCCAATCCTCGATCGATTTGCTTTCCACATCGTCATATTCATTGGCCATCGACCACCAGACGTTGCGATAGGCGCCGAAACGGGCGGAAATGTAGCGCACATAACGCTCGTCATCCTCCCGCTTCATGTCCGAATAGCCCCGCTTTTCGTCATAAGGGTGGTAGAGGATGACATCAGCCTCGATACCGAGCGCACCCAACCGCTGGATGCGATCCTCATAACGCCGGAAATAGGCGGGATCGAAGCGCGTCGGATCCCAGGCGCGCAGGCCATCACCGGTGCGCGCGAACGGGTTGGTCGCGACCGATTCCACGTTGGGGAAGACCAGCATCCGCATCTTGTTGAATGGTGCGCTCCCCAGCGTTTTCAGCGTTTCGGCGCATTTCGCATCGGATTGCAGCGCCCAGCTATAGCAGGTCGTACCGATCTGCCGGAACGGCGTGCCGTCAGCATAGGCGAAGTGATAGCCGTCCTTGCTGATGCGAACCGGGCCATGATTATCCTTCGCCGGCGCGATGGCATCGAAACTGCCTGAACGCCCGGCGAGCGAGGCATTGTTGCTTTCGCTCGTCCAACGCCATTGGCCAAGTTCGGGCGGGCTGAAGCGGATGCGATAGACGCCGTCGCCGTCATAGAAGCCAGGAACCTTGACCCGCGTGCCCCACCCCTCGAACGTGGCGGCGACCTGAACGTCGTCGAACGGTTTACCCTCGCGCGGGCCGTCCAAGGCGATCTCGTAAACGCCCCAGCGCTCCACCGAGCGGGGCGGGGCGGCAACGCGCGCCATTGCGGCCGGGGCGGCAGTGATAGTGCTCAGCGCCGCCGCGCGTGTCAGCATGTCGCGTCGCG